>CAYMRQ010000438.1:0-1530 GCA_964392845.1 uncultured Rhizobium sp. | reverse complement strand
CTCCCAATAATTTTTTTATTTCATTCAATTCAACAACAGAGGCAGCACGCTCCATTGAGGCCTCGCCCATCACGTAGTGGCGGAACGGCGTGAGCGGCGCGAGGAAGGCGAGGTTGAGCGCGGGCTTGCGTGCCGCCGCGGCGTCCATGAACTGCGGAAAGCTCTCCCAGTCCCAGGTGATGCCCTGGTTGAGCACTTCGAAGGGGATCGCCTCCACGTTCACGAGATCCCGCATCGCGATCTCGCGTGACTCGGGCCTGCAGGGCGCAATGCCGACGCCGCAGTTGCCCATCACCACCGAGGTCACGCCGTGCCAGGAGGAGGGCGTCAGCGCCCCGTCCCAGCAGATCTGCGCGTCGTAATGGGTGTGCGGGTCGATGAAGCCGGGCGCGACGACGCAACCCGCGGCGTCGATGACACGGGTCGCGCCGTCGCCGATGCTGCCGACCGTGGCGATCTCGGCGATCCTGCCATTCGCGACGGCAATATCGGCCTGGCGGCGCGGCGCGCCGGTGCCGTCGATCACGGTGCCGTTCCTGATCAGCAAATCGTACGCCATCTCGGCATCTCCTGCGCGTTTACTGCCAAGACGGTAGGCCCGGCCCGCCGAGCTGTCGATTGCCGAAACAATCGTAGGGCGGAAAAGCGCAGCGCATTCCGCAACCTGTCCCGCGAGGATTATCGTCCGGTACCGACAAACGAGGCACCAGCGCCGGGGATTTGCCGTTTTCGGCGGAATGCGCTGCGCTTTTCCGCCCTACGGTTTCACCCGGCGCTAGCGCGACCGGCTGCTTCGGCCAGTGTGCCCGGCCATCCGCTCGAAACGGCCGGCGAGGTGCGACAATTCCCGCGGTCGCGAGCCGGTTGAGTCAGCGAAACGACAATCGCACAAAAAAAAGCAGGGCATCTGCCCTGCCAGCCTATCCTTGCGGATTTTTCCGGACCGGGAACCGTGATCCCCGGCCGATACTTGAAAGCCTCCCTAAACTCGGGCCAGGCTGCTTCTGCCTGTGCATCGCTTATGCTGTGACAGTACGCAAATTGCCGCACCGGGTCACGCGGTTTTTTTGCGCTTTCCTGGTATTTTCGCGCCCGCCTCGGTACTAGATTGCAACGGTCGCCCCCACCCTTCCCTCCCCCGCAAGCGGGGGAGGGAAGGGTGGGGGCCTCGCGAACGAGCGAGGTGCCATGCGCCTGTCCCAGTATTTCCTGCCGCTGCTGCGCGAGAACCCGAGCGAGGCGCAGATCGTGTCGCACCGCCTGATGCTGCGCGCCGGGATGATCCGCCAATCATCGGCCGGGATCTATTCCTGGCTGCCGCTGGGGTTGCGCGTGTTGAAGCGGGTCGAACAGATCGTGCGCGAGGAGCAGGACCGCTCCGGCGCGCAGGAGATCCTGATGCCGACGATCCAGCCGGCCGAGCTGTGGCGCGAGAGCGGACGCTACGACGATTACGGCAAGGAAATGCTGCGCATCCGCGATCGTCACGAGCGCGACATGTTGTACGGACCGACCAACGAAGAGCTGATC
>CAYMRQ010000437.1:0-1553 GCA_964392845.1 uncultured Rhizobium sp. | reverse complement strand
TGCGCGCGCAGCGCGCCCTCGGGCAGGACCTGCGCGGGCTCCACCTCGGGCACGTCGAGGGCCGGCAGCGAGTAGCCGATGCGGCCCGGGCGGCTGCGCTCGAAGAGCAGCGCCTCCTCGTAGGAGAAGCCGTTGCCCGCGTTGCCGGCGCGATCCGGCGGGGGAGCGCCGCTCACGCCGCCCTCCCGGCCAGGGCCAGCACCAGCCGGTCGATCGCCGCGCGGCTCGCGAGCTCGGTGGTGCAGACCAGGACGCGTCGCTGGCGAGGTCGAGTCCGCCCAGCATGCCCCGCTCGAGCGCGCGGCCGAGCGCGGCGCGGCCCGAGTCGGGCACGCGCACCGCGAACTCGTTGAAGCTCGGGGCCGAGAGCGCGAGCCCGAGCCCCGGCGTCTCCCGCACCCGCTTTCTCGCGTACTCCGCCTTGGCGAGGTTCATCTCCGAGATCTTCTGGTCGAGCGGGCAGCCGGCTAACGTGACGCCGAAGACGGTCTTCCTGAAGCCGCCGTCCTTGTCGTGCAATCCACTGCGGCAGGTGTCCTTCTGCTGGTTGTGGCACCAGATGCAGTAATTCGCCTCGTCCTGCGCGCCGGCGAGGTCGGTGCCGGGATCGGTCAGGCCGAACCCGTCGCGCGCCCGCCAATGCCCCTCCGGCAGGCGCAGCATCGTGACGCCATGGCGCTCGATCGTCTCGACCGGCACGAGATGATGCATGTCGAGCCGATGCGGCACCCGGAACAGGAGCCCGCGCTTGTGCCGGGCCCGGCCCTCGGGCGACAAGGTTGCCCAGGCGGCGTATTCGAGCGCTGAGTTGAGCGCCAATTTGTGCGCCGCTTCGTCCTCCAGCCAGCGCGCCACCGCATCGGCATAGCGCAATTCCCAGGCGAGCACCCCTTGGCGCGTGGCGAAATCCGCGGCCGGGCCGCCGACCAGCGTATCAAGCTCCTGGCCCAGTCTGTGGCCGTTGAGATGCGCGGCGTCGGCCTCCTTGATCTCCTTGACCGCGCGGCGCTGGACGAAGAGCCGCTTTACCGAAAAAAGCGGCGCGAGCTTGTCATGCGTCCCCTGCAGCGCCCGCACCTCGCCGGCGATGCCGAAGAGATCGCCGAGAAAATCTTCGAGATAGGGCGACAGATCGACGAGCAGATCGGATTCGGTCTTGCGGTCGAGCGCATCGGGTGCGGCGCGCGCCGCCATCAGCCGGTCGTGCAGCGCCAATTCGGTCGCGGCGAGATCGCCGACAAACGCGCGGTCGAGCCGCACCAGCCCGTCGCGCTCGTACAAATCGGCAAAACTCAGCCCGTACTTGAGGGCAAGTTCGGTCATGTCAGCTTACTTAGGCGAACGCTGCCCGACAAACCACCGGCAAATCGCCGCGAACGCGCCGCACGACCGGATTGGTGCGCCCGGCCGCCACGCCGTCCCCGCCGGATCAGGATTCCGGAGAGTTCAGCACGAGAGACCATTTTTGCAGTGGTGACGATCCGTAATACAAAAAGGGAGCTAGCCCGGATCATTCATGAGGGGTATGGGATTGCGGCGTGACGGCGGCATTT
>CAYMRQ010000436.1:1325-1555 GCA_964392845.1 uncultured Rhizobium sp. | reverse complement strand
GTCGCCGACCGTGCCGCCGATCTCGCACAGCACGAAATCCTCGCCGGCGAGATCGGCCAGGATGAATTCCTTGATCGCGTCGGTGACGTGCGGGATGACCTGCACCGTCGCGCCGAGATATTCGCCGCGCCGTTCGCGGCCGATCACGGTGGAATAGATCCGCCCGGTGGTGACGCTGTCGCTCTTGCGCGCGGCGACCCCGACAAAGCGCGCGTAATGGCCGAGATCGA
>CAYMRQ010000436.1:0-1315 GCA_964392845.1 uncultured Rhizobium sp. | reverse complement strand
CGTCATCGGTGACGTAAACCTCGCCGTGCTGATAGGGGCTCATCGTGCCGGGATCGACATTGAGATAGGGGTCGAGCTTCCTCAGGCGCACCGTGAAGCCGCGCGCCTGGAGGAGGGCGCCGAGCGCCGCCGAGCACAAACCCTTGCCGAGGGAGGAAACCACGCCGCCGGTGATGAAGATGAACCGCGTCATGGACCTTCAATGTATAGCAAGCGGGTGACGCCTCCCACGGGAAACTGATCGATCGACCATCGCGGCATTAATTCGCCAATCCTAACAACTCCTTGGCCGGACTTGTCCCGGCCATCCACGGCTTTCCCGGACCCATCACGGCTACTGCAAGACGCGGGTGGGGGGATCAAGTCCGGCCACGGGGATGTTTGCGCACCTCCGGATTTGCGCGCGTCAGCCGCGGCTTAGCTGGCCGTCAGCGCGATTCGCCCCCGCCGCTCACCGCGCGAGCGGTGCGCTTGGCCCGGCGGGAGGCGCCGGCTGGGCCGGGGCAGCCGGGCTCGGCGCGGCCGGACTCGGCGCCATCGGCACGAGCGGAGCCGCCGGGCTCGGAGCCGCCGGTAGGACCGGAGCCCCGGGGTTGAGCGGCGAGGTCGGCAGCGGCCCGCCTTCGTCGACGATCGAGCGCGGCGCGCGCGCGTAATTGTTGAGCATCACAAGCAGGGTGCTGGTTAAGAGGAACAAAACGAACAGGATCGCCGTCGTGCGGGTCAACAGATTGGCGGTCGAGCGTCCGGTCATGAACCCCGACATGCCGCCGCCGCCCATGCCGAGCGCGCCGCCCTCGCTTTTCTGCAGCATGATAACGCCGATCAGCGCCAGCGCGATCAGGACATGGACGACGAACAGCAGGATGAGCATGGGCGAGGCGGCGTCGCGATGATCTCGGGGGTCGCGCCCTTATGTAGGCGCTTCCCCGGCCGCTGGCTACCCGGGCGGCGCGCTCTGACTTTTCTGCCGGTCATTCCGGGGCGCCGCGCAGCTCCGCCCTTCGGGCGGCCCCGGAATGACGGTAGAGTTATCCTGCCGCCTGTGCGACAGCCCAGAAATCCTCGGCTTTCAGGCTGGCGCCGCCGACCAGCGCGCCATCGACCTCGGGTAATGCCAGGATCTCGGCGGCGTTTTTCGGATTGACCGAGCCGCCGTAGAGGATCCGCGTGCCGGCGGGGATGCATCTGCGAATCGCCGCGTGCATCTGGGCGATGTCGGCAATCGTCGGGGTCAGCCCGGTACCGATCGCCCAGACCGGTTCGTAGGCGACGACCAGCTTGTCGGCGGCGCCGCCATTTTCCAAGCCATTGG
>CAYMRQ010000435.1:0-1626 GCA_964392845.1 uncultured Rhizobium sp. | reverse complement strand
CGATGTTCCAGCGGTCCATCTGGCCCTGGTTGATCTGCTGGGTGCCGTGGTAGAGGCCTGTCGTGTCGCCGAGCCCGACCGTGTTCGCGGTGGAGAACAGGCGGAAGCCGGGGTGCGGCCTGATGACCCGGTTCTGGTCCAATAGGGTCAGCTTGCCTTCGACCTCGAGCACGCGCTGGATCACGAACATGACGTCCGGCCGGCCCGCGTCATACTCGTCGAAGCACAGCGCGACCGGGTGCTGCAAGGCCCAGGGCAGGATGCCCTCGCGGAACTCGGTGACCTGCTTGCTGTCGCGCAGCACGATCGCGTCCTTGCCGACCAGGTCGATGCGGCTGATGTGGCTGTCGAGGTTGATCCGGATCAGCGGCCAGTTGAGCCGCGCGGCGACCTGCTCGACATGGGTCGATTTGCCGGTGCCGTGATAGCCGCAGATCATCACCCGGCGGTTGAAGGCGAAGCCGGCGAGAATGGCGAGCGTCGTATCGCGATCGAAGCGATAGGCATCGTCCATATCGGGCACGTGCTCGCTCGGCTGGCTGAAGCCCGGCACTTCGAGGTCGCTGTCGATGCCGAAGGTCTGGCGCACCGAGATCTTGATGTCCGGTGCGCCGGCCGGAGTCGGGGTTGATGCCGCTTCTTGAACGGTTGGCATGCGTGTGGTGCTTTCTGGTGTTGCGGTGGAAAGATGGGGCCGGCGATCCTGCTATCTCAGTTGAAATAGCTGGCTTTGAGGGTCGCATAGGCCTGATTGATGATCTTCAGCTTCTCCTCGGCTTCCTTGTCGCCGCCGTGGGCGTCCGGGTGATGCTCTTTGACCAGCATCTTATAGCGCGCCTTGAGGCGCACCGGGGTGAACGGCGGTTCGACATCGAACACCGCCAGGGCCTGCTCGCGCGCCGAGGCGACGCGCGCCGCAGCCTCGCTGGCATGGCCGCCCGCATGGCCGTTCGCGCGGCGCCCGCCGCCGTTGTGCTCCTTGCCGGTATAAAACCCGAAAGGATCGCGAACCCCGGGGGCGGGGCCGTGGCGCTCGCCCAGCTTCCAGCTCGGACGCTGCCACACCGTGTCGCGCCGGATCTCCGCCTCGATCTCAGGTTCGCTCATGCCGGCATAGTAGTTCCATGCGACATTGTAGGCACGCACATGTTCGAGGCAGAACCAGTGGTAGCGGTCGAGTTCGAGCCGCGATCGGGGTGCACGGAAATCGCCGCCGCCCTCGCACCCGGGGTGGTCGCACAGGCGGCTCGGCGGCCCTGGCTCGGCCGCGAAGACGGGATCTATCGGTTGACGCCGCATCGGCTCAGTATGGGTGGCCGGCCGCCGCCTGACAAGGATCGCTACGCCGCAGGCCAAGCCCATCGCGCCATGCACACCAGGATTGCGCCGAAGGCACGGGCAACGGGGGCGGCAACCGCCGGACGACGAACTTGCGGCAGCTATCGGCGTCGGCGCACACGCGCGATCGCGACGATAGCTTTAAGCCTCACCCTACGACAGCCTAGGTCGATAGAATGAGGCGCTTGGTACCCTAATCATGCTCCGCAGCGTCATCGGAAGAGCGCCCGCTTCCGACCGAGGCCGTGGGAAAACGCGTCAGAGGTTTCGGTCGACGCGCTGTGTTTT
>CAYMRQ010000434.1:0-1630 GCA_964392845.1 uncultured Rhizobium sp. | reverse complement strand
ACAACTCCTTGTGAATCCCCCGCCGATCCAAATCCGTCGGAATTTGCTCTAGCCGCCCACGCGCACAACAGGGGCATGCTAGAGTTGACCGCGGACGGTCCGGGATTGATGCTGTCTGCGGAACCCCGGGATAGGGAGGGCGAGCGGAATGCCTGCGGCCAAGCGTCAGATGCATCTCGGGGTCTTTGTCCTCGGCACCGGCAACCATTCCGCCGGCTGGCGCTATGAGGGCGCCGCGACGAGCAACAACCAGCTCCCGGTGATCCAGGAGATCGCCCGGATCGCCGAAGCTGGCAGGTTCGACCTGTTGTTCATCTCCGACGGGCTCGTCATGGACCCGGGCGACCACCCGTCATTTCTGTGCCGCTTCGAGCCGACGACCCTCATATCGGTGCTCAGCGCCTCGACCAGCCATATCGGTCTCGGCGCGACGGTCTCGACCAGCTTCAATGAGCCGTACAACGTCGCCCGCATTTTCGCGTCGATCGACCACATCAGCCAGGGTCGCGCCGCCTGGAACGTGGTGACCAGCTCGCAGCCCCGGGCCGCGCTCAATTTCAGCCGCGAGCGGCACATGGAGCACGAGCTGCGCTACGAGGTCGCCAACGAATTCGTCGATGTCGTCAAGGGGTTGTGGGATTGCTGGGACGATGACGCGATCGTCGCCGACAAGGCTACCGGCCGGTACATCGACGCGGCAAAGGTGCGCCCGCTCGACCACCAGGGCCGGTTCTTCCAGGTCAAGGGGCCGGTCAACATCGCGCGCTGCCCGCAGGGCCATCCGGTCATCATCCAGGCCGGCGGCTCGCCGTCCGGCCTCGATCTCGCGGCGCGTACCGCCGATGTCGTCTTTTCGGTGGTGCAGGAGCTGGCAAGCGCCAAGGCGGCCTATGCCGATCTGAAGGGGCGCCTGGCGAAATACGGGCGCAATCCGGACCAGCTCGCGGTGCTGCCCGGGGTCATGCCGATCATCGGGCGCACGCAAGCCGAGGCGCAGGACAAGCTGTCACGGTTGCAGAGCTGGCTGACCCCGACCAACGCCCTGGTCCTGGTCAGCGGCCGCATCGGCTATGACGTCACCGGCTACCCGCTCGATGCGCCGGTGCCGGCGCCGCCGCCGGGAGAGACCGGCAGCCAGACCTTCCACAAGGTGCTGTTCGAGGCGGCGCGGCGCGAAAACATGACGCTGCGCGACCTCTACAATTTGACCGCGGCGGCGCGCGGCCACTGGGTCCTCTGCGGCACGCCGACGCAGATCGCCGATACGCTCGAAGAGTGGTTCGTCGAGGGCGCCGCCGACGGGTTCAACATCCTGCCGCCCTACTTCCCCGGCGCCTTTGCCGATTTTGTCGATCTCGTGGTGCCCGAATTGCAGCGCCGCGGCCTCTTCCGGCACGCCTACCAGGGGAGGAGCCTGCGCGACCATTTCGGGCTCGCCCGCGTGCCCGCGCCCCAGACGCAACGCGAGGTGGCCGGCGCCAGCGCTGCGGATTGAATTGGATGCGGGATCCAGCGTTGCAGCAGTGATGCTCTTTAAAGATGGCGACGACAGGCCAGAACCAATCTTTGGGACAACTAGTGTTGCGGTTGAAACAGACGATTCGCAACGGGGCCTGAACGTGCGATTCTG
>CAYMRQ010000433.1:0-1691 GCA_964392845.1 uncultured Rhizobium sp. | reverse complement strand
GAGATCGCCGAATTTGATCGCCTCTCTCTCGTCGGACAGAGCCTCCTCATCCACAAACACCCCGGGTATTGAAGGTGCTGCATTGAGTATTTCTGCCGCATCCCATAAGCCGTCGAGCCGCCTCCGGCGTTCTTGTAGGCTTTGCTCGGCGGCGATGAGGAACAGCAGCGGCGCGGCTTCGACAATCTGCTGGCGTGTTACCCTGTAGCGACGCGCAACCAGGGTCAGCGCATTCCTACAGGCTGTATCGATGCTTAGATTCATCTGACCCTTCTGCGGCGCCTGTTGCGCGGCGTTTGTCTCTGGACCCGGCCCCTCACCGGAGATGTCAGCCTCCGTTGCGGCAAGAGCTACGCATAGTTTACCGAAGACGTCTTGGCGGAGGCGGTCCACCCGACCCTTTCCGCTGACCCGCTCCCAACGCGAGACGGTCCCAGGGTCCACCCCGACCCTTCCTGCCAATTCCTTTTGGCTAAACCCACGCTTCGTCCGAAGCGCGATAATCCGTTCGGCATTGATTTTGATGGTTGTTTTCATTGATCTACTCCGCGTCAAGGCTGCTCCTCGGCGGGAGAGGCGGACGGCCGGGCCAAGCCCGGCCAAAGCGTATCTCAGGTTGTGCAAAGTTGGATCGGCGGAGTGAGCGTAGGGCGGAAAAGCGCAGCGCATTCCGCCTTCTATCGCCGCAACCGGCAAAGCAGCGCCCGGCGGAAATTCCGGGCGATCGGGCGCCCTCGCCGTGGTCATGCCCCTGGGCGTCGCCGCCGGTCTCCGAGGCGCCGCTGATGGGCCGGCGGGCCGGCGGGGAAATCGGCGGAAGGCGCTACGCTTTTCCGCCCTACGTCGGCTGTCACAATCGCGACGATAAAAATGCCATAATTACATCGTATTCTCCGGTTCGTTTCGACGGCCGCGGTCGGGCGCGGGCGAAGAGCGGCGGAGCAAAAATGTCTGATGTGGGACTGCAAAAAACAGGAGAAACAGGAGGCGAGCGCCGCGGCCCGGGCCGGTTCCGGAAGGGCCAGTCGGCCGTCCGGCCATGGGAGCGCCTGGCGTCGGGCCGCTGAAGCGATTCCCCGGCGTGGGCGCT
The DNA here is from genome assembly GCA_964392845.1 of uncultured Rhizobium sp. Classification (GTDB taxonomy): domain Bacteria; phylum Pseudomonadota; class Alphaproteobacteria; order ATCC43930; family CGMCC-115725; genus DATARH01. The sequence goes on along the minus strand of CAYMRQ010000433.1, from coordinate 601 downwards.
GCCGCGGCGCGGATGCCGCCGTTCGGCCAATTCGCCGCCGGCCTTTCCCTTGCGCAATCCTTGGCGCCGGCAATGGTCGCGCACGTAGTCTTGTACTTGTGCCCACCGGTGGTGCTAGACTTACGAAGTCTGAAAAGGGGGGCAAAAATGGCCGCTGAAGCAAAATATCAGGGGGTATATCCCCAGCTGGTCACCAAAATCATCGCCAGCTACGTATCACACCATAATGTGGCGCCCGAGCAGATCCCCGATTTGATCAACTCGGTGCATCGCACGATCAACAGCCTCGGCAAGCCGGCCGAGCCGCAAGGCGCCCTGACCCCGGCCGTGCCGATCCGGCGCTCGGTGCAGCGCGATGCCGTGATTTGCCTCGAATGCGGCTGGAAGGGCAAGATGCTGCGCCGGCATCTCAGCACCCGCCACGGTTTCACCGGAGAGCAGTATCTGAAACGCTGGAGCCTGCCGAGCGATCATCCGCTGACCGCACCGACCTATTCCGAGCAACGCTCGGCCCTGGCCAAGGAGCTGGGCCTCGGCCGCGGCGGCCGCCAGAGCGCACCACCGCCGGCCAGCGACGCGCCGCGCCGCCGCGGCCGGCCCC
>CAYMRQ010000432.1:0-1704 GCA_964392845.1 uncultured Rhizobium sp. | reverse complement strand
GTCGGCTGCTGGACCGGCAGATCGGCCGGCTTGGCGCCCTTGAGGATCTTTCCGGTGTAACTGCCGAGCTGGCGAAAGGCGGCCGTGAGGCTCGCTCCATAGCTGATCAGGCCGCCGGCCGTGACGTATTCGCGTCTAAAATAGATCGCCGGGACGGCCTGGCGCGCCGCCAGCGCGACGATCTGGTCGCGCCGGCTGCTGAAGAACGGATCACTGCCGACGAGGAGCGCGCCGGCTTGCAGCTCGACGAGGGTTGCGAAGGCGGCGTCGATCTCGCCTTCGGTGCCGGCCTTCAGGATAGGGAGCTGCAATCCCTTGGCGCGCGCCGCTTCCTGCACGTCTCGCATCACGCGCTCAGCGCTCGCATTGTTCGGGTTGACGAGAAGGGCGATCACCCTGGCCTGGGGAACCAGATCGGACAGCAGTTCGAGCCGCTTGGGATGCAGCTCGATGGCGATGAATGTCACGCCCGTGACGTTGCCGTCCGGCCGGGCGAGGCTGGCGACGAGGCCGTCCGCGACCGGGTCGCCACCGCTGAGGAAGACGATCGGGATCGTCGAGGTTGCGCTTTTCGCCGCGAGCGCCGGAAGGTTGCCGCCGCTTGCTGCGATCACATCTGCCTTGCGGCCGACGAGGTCGGCGGCCAATGCCGGCAGCCGATCATAACGCCCCTCCGCCCAGCGGTATTCGATCGTCACATTTTGTCCCTCGACGTAGCCGGTGTCGCCGAGACCGAGACGGAAGGCGGCTGCCAACGGCGCAAGCGGGCCGGGTGGCCCGGCGTTGAGGTAGCCGATTACCGGCATCGCCTTCTGCTGCGCGCGAAGGGCGCGCGGCCACGCAATCGCCGCGCCGCCCATGAGGAGCATCAATCCTCGCCGTCTCATTCGATTACCTCGTCGGCGCGGGCGAGAATCGATGGCGGCACGGTGAGGCCGAGCGCCGTGGCGGTCTTGAGGTTGATGACCAGCTCGAATCTGGTCGGCTGTTCGATCGGCAGGTCGGCAGGCTTTGCACCTTTGAGAATCTTGTCGACGAAAAGAGCGGCGCGCCGATGCATGTCGACGGTGTCGGGCCCATACGACATCAGACCGCCGGCATCGACGATCAGTCGATTGTCGTAACTCGCGGCAATCCGGTGTTGCGCCGCGAACTCGACGAGCGGCCGGCGCGCCCCGACAAAAACCGGAGAGGCCATCACCAGCAATGCCCGGCAATCCTGCCGCGCGATGTCGGCGAACCCGGCTTCCAACCCGCCCGCGCCCTCCACCGCGATCGGCTTGAGCACGGCGCGCAGCGTCTGCGCCGCCGCCGTGGCCTCCCGCCAGGCGAGCGCGTCGAGCGTCTGATGCCCCTGATCGCGCATCACCGCAACGCAGCCGGGGTTCGGCACGATTTCGAGCAGCATTTCGAGCCGCTTGCCGACGAGCCCAGGGGAGAGGTTGGTCTGACCGGTCAGGTTGCCGCCGGGGCGGGCGAGGCTCTGCGCGAAGCCGGAAGCCACCGGATCGCCGACGATGGACATGACGATCGGGATGGTGCCAGCCGCATCCCTCGCGGCGCGGATCGCCGGCTCGCTATGGGTGACGATCACATTCGGCCGAAGGGCGGCGAGCTCGGCCGCGAGCGCCGGGAGACGCTTGTTGTCGCCATCCGAGGAGCGAATTTCGACTGAAATGTCCCGCCCCTCGACATAGCCGAGCT
>CAYMRQ010000431.1:0-1732 GCA_964392845.1 uncultured Rhizobium sp. | reverse complement strand
GGGATCGATCTTCATCAGCGAGGCCTCCTCGACCCGCGGCCCGATGCCGCTCGGCCAGAAGTAGTCGTAGATCGGCGCAAACCGCACCCGCTCGTGCAGGGTCTTCTGGATCTGGTGCAACATCGCCTTGCGCTTCTCGGGGTTCGTCTCGGTGAGCTGTTTCTTGTACAGTTCATCGATGTCGGGGTACCCGCCATAGGCGAAGTTTCCGCTGCTCGGCGCGATCTCGGCCAGGCGGGTCGAGGCATTGCCGTAGCCAGCGGCGATGCACATACACAAACCCTTGAGCTTCTTCGACCCGAGCGCTGAATAGAATGCGGCGCGCTCCATCGTGCGCAGCTTGGTCTTGATGCCGACGGCGCCGAGATAGTTGACGATCGCCTCACCGGTGGCGAAGTAGGGCGGCCAGGGATACAGGTCGCCCGCGTCGAACCCGTTCGGATAGCCCGCTTCCGCGAGCAGCTTTTTCGCCTGCGCCGGATCGTAGGGGTCGGGATCGATCGGCAGCGCGTATTCGAAGCGCTTGAGCACGACGTTGCCGTTCGGCTTTGAGGCGCCAAGCGTATCGGCTTCGCTGAGCGCCTGCCGGTCGATCGCCAGGCTCGCGGCCTTGCGCACGCGCTGGTCGGCCCACGGCGATTTCGGGTCCCACATGTCGAAGAAGTCGAGATAATACGTGCCGAGGCCGCCGGAGAAATCGAGCTTCAGCTTCGGATCGTTCTGGACCGATTTGCCGAGCTCTCCTTCCAACAGATAGGCGATGTCCACTTCGCCGCGCGTCAGCATGGCGAGGCGGGTGGTCGATTCCGGAACGCTCTGGTACACAAGGCGTTTGACCGACGGCATCTTGCGCCAATAGTCCTCGTTCGCCTCCATGATCAGTTCGAGGCCCGGTTTCATGCTGACGAACTTGTAGGGGCCCAGGCCGATCGGGTGCTTCTTGAAGCCGTCGGGGCCGACCTGCTCGATATAGCGCTTGGGGACGATCCAGCCGGCCGCGCTGGCGAGCGTCCCATAATACGTCATGAAGTCCGGCCAGGGCTCGTGCAGGACGAACCGCACATGGGTGGGGTCGACGACCACAACCTCCTTCACCTTTTCATGCAGCTGTGCCCCCTTCGCGCGCTTGAAGCTGAAAGCCACGTCCTCGGCGGTGAACAGATCGCCGTTGTGGAATTTGAGCCCCTTGCGCAGCACGAATTCGTAGCTGAGCCCATCCTCGGAGGCCGACCACGATTCGGCGAGGCTGGGCGCCATGAGCTGACCCGGCATCGGCTTTACCAGCGCGTCATGCAGCGCGTATTGCATCCAGAACGGTGTGAGAAGGCCCGGGATAGACTCCCCCGGATCCAGCCAGGCCGGCGCAATGGTCACATAAAGCGCCCATCGCATCTCGCCTTCCGGTTTGGTTTGGGCCGGTTTGGTTTGTGCCGCCGCGGAGCTCAGGCCGCCAACCGCCATGGCGCACGACAGGATCGCGGCCGAGGCAAGCTTGCGCCATCGATTCATGGTTATTTTCCTCTCTGCCGCCGGTCGATCGCGACTTCTGCGCATGGCGCCGGGTCAGTCCGCCGCCTGCTTTGCGCGACAATATCCGAACCGGCCGCGACGCGCACCTTCGATGTCTCGGCCACCGACGCCATGCCCGATCGCCTCAGGCCGCCCAAGCCCCCGATGCCGCTTTGGGTCCAGGCTGTGTGAAAAGAGCGCGAGATTGAGGTCGTGGTGGATT
>CAYMRQ010000430.1:0-1739 GCA_964392845.1 uncultured Rhizobium sp. | reverse complement strand
CCAAATGCCGCCGTCACGCCGCAATCCCATACCCCTCATGAATGATCCGGGCTAAAGACCCAACCATGAGTACGGCGTTCCGACGCCGAAAGTTCCGCTTCGACGACGCGAAACGCCGCCGTCCAGCGCTCACCGCCCGGGCAGGACCAGGATCTCCGGCTCGGCCGGCAGATCGGCGCGCGACACCAGGATCCGCGGCTCCGGCATGTGCCGCACCCGGTAGCGCTCGGCCGCGCGCGTGAGAAACCGCTCGAGCCTCGCAGCGGTGAACACATGCATCGGGATGACAATCTTCGGCTTGATCTGCTGCAGCACCGCGATCATGTCGTCCTGGTTCAACGTCAGGGCGCCGTCGACCGGTACCATCACGATATCGATCGCGCCCAATTCGGCGAGGTGCGTCGGGGTCAGCGTGTGGTGGAGATGGCCGAGATGGGCGATGCACAGCCCGGCCGCCTCGAACACAAAGATTGAATTTCCATTATAGCGGGTCGCCCCCAACTCGCGCAGGTTGGTCGGCACGTTATGGACGCGCACGTCGCGGTATTCGAGCCGATGCGCCGCGACCCCGCCCGCCGGGTCCCAGCCGCGCAGCACGAATTTGACGCCGGGCTCGACGCTGTCGGTGTAGTGCGTCGGGTGGGCGTTGTTCATCGTCACGATGTCGGGAGTGACCGGGGCGAGGACCATACCGTTGTAATCGGTGACGATGCGCACCCCTCCCGGGCTTTCGATCAGAAAGCTCGCATGCCCCAGAAAGCTGATCGCGACCGCGCCCGGCTCCTGCGCCGCCGCGCGCCACAGCCTCGCCCCACCCCCGGCCACCACCTCGCTGCACGCCGCCCAGGCGGGCGCGATAGAGGCACAGCTGAAAAGGGCTGCGACCAAAAGCAGCGCGAACGGGCGTAGGTGCCGGCTCAGGCATGACATGGTATCGGGACTCATCGCACTCAGGGCGGACGGGAACTGGAAAGATCGAGCAGAAGCCGCTCCACTTCAGCTTTCAACCCAGGCAGTTCGTTTTCAATGACGTCCCACACAAGCGGCAGATCGATGCTCCAATAGCCGTGGATCAGCCGGTTACGGAACGCGATGAGTTTGCTCCAAGGCACGCCTGGCCGGGCTCTTACCGCCGGCGAGAGCCGGTTGGCGGCCTCGCCGATGATCTCGAAATTGCGGATGACTGCATCCTGGAGCAACTGTTCCCGAAAAAAGGCGTCGCGCCCGCCGGACGTATAGGTTTCGATGGCGGCGACACTGTCCGCGATATGTCCGAGAAAGGGGAGATCGCTCTTCACAAAGGCTGCGCCTCAGCCTCGATATAGGGCCGAAAATGAGGGCTGAGACTACGATCGATCACGACGTCCACCCGCCGGGCGAGGAGGCTTTCCAGCTCCTCGATCAAGGCCAGGTAATCATCGAAGCCGCGATCTTCGGCGATGTCGATCAGCAGGCGCGGGAACTGGAGAAGCAGATTGAGGGCGGGAACAAGAAGTAGGGTGAAGCGGAGGGTGCAGGCCTCTGTGCCTGCACGCTTGATGCGGGCACAGAGGCCCGATGCGGGGACAGAGGCCCGCATCTAGTGGTGCTCGATGCGGTGTTACCCCGCCTTCCTTAGCCGCGGCAGCCAGGCCAGCAGCTTGCTCTTCGGTGCAGGCCCGCCGCCAGAGCCCTTCTTCTTCTGCCAGTCCTTGTACTCGTTCTTCCAGCTCTGGTAATTCTTCTGGCTCTTCTCGATG
>CAYMRQ010000429.1:234-1758 GCA_964392845.1 uncultured Rhizobium sp. | reverse complement strand
GGGTGGGGGCCGGCACCGGTGGCTGCGTGATGCCTCAATTCCCCGGTGCGGGTCCCTGGTAACGCCCGGCATCGACCGGCGGCAGGCTTGGCTGCGCTGGCCCGCCGAGCCAGCCGAACAGCCGGTCGAGGGGAGATTCCTCGGCGGCCGCCGGAATCCCCGGACTCCCAGGGATCGGCAGCGGCTTCACCGGCATGCCCTTGGCGGCCGCGAGCATGAAGGCGCGCCAGGCGGCGGCCGGCAAGGTGCCGCCGGTCACCTTGTTCATCGGCGTGTTGTCGTCATTGCCGAGCCACACGCCGGCGACCAGATCGGCGGTGTAGCCGATGAACCAGGCGTCGCGATATTCCTGCGTCGTGCCGGTCTTGCCGGCGGCGGGGCGGGGCAGTGCGGCGGCCTTGCCGGTGCCGTGGGCGATGACGCCGGCGAGCATGTCGTTCATCATGCCGGCCAGCTCGGGGGCGACGACCGGCCCGGGGCCGGAGCCGGTGCGGCGGTAAATGACCTTGCCGCCGCTGTCGCGGATCTCGCTGATGCCATTGGCGAGGACGCCCATCCCGCCATTGGCGAAGGGGGCGTAGGCGGACACCAGCTCCAGCAAATTCACCTCGCCCGTGCCGAGCGCGATCGACGCGTCGCGCGCCAGTTCGGAGGTGATGCCGAGCCGGTTGGCCGCCGCGACGACATGCCCGATGCCGGCGCGCTGGGCGATCTGGACGGCGATCGTGTTGACCGATTGCGCCAACCCCTCGGAGAGGCGCATCTCCCCCTGGTAGCGGTTTAGATAATTGTGCGGCTGCCAGTTGCCGACCCGGATCGGCGCATCGACAAAGCGGTCGGTGGGACGCAACCCCGCTTCGAGCCCGGCGAGGTAGACAAAGGGCTTAAACGCCGAGCCGGGCTGACGCTGCGCCTGGGTCGCGCGGTTGAACTGGCTGTGGCCGTAATCGCGGCCGCCGACCATCGCGCGCACCGCCCCATCCGGCGACAGCGCCACGAGCGCGCCCTGGCTCACCGCATCCCGGGCGCCGTAGCGCGCCAGGATATCGCCGATCGCTGCCTCCGCCGCTTCTTGCAGCCGTGGGTCGAGGGTGGTGCGGACCGTCAGGTCGCGGTCGGCGGAGCCGGCAAAGTCGCGGATCTGGTCGGCGACCCAGTCGGCGAAGTAGCGCGACCCCGGCCGGCCGATGGCCGCGAGCGCCGTGCCCGTTTTTTGGTTGTCGGCCGCGTCGGTCGCGGTAATGAAGCCCGCCTCGACCATGGCGAGGAGCACCTGGCTCGCGCGTGCCGCCGCCTTGTCGCGGTCGCGCGCCGGGTTGAACCGGGTTGGCGCCTTTAGGAGGCCGGCCACCATCGCGCTTTCGAACAGGTTGAGTTTGGCGGCCGATTTGCCGAAATAGCGATGCGCCGCGGCATCGACCCCATAGGTCCCGGCGCCGAGATAGACCCGGTTGAGGTAGATTTCGAGGATCTGGTCCTTGGCGAAGCGGTGCTCGAGCCACAGCGCCAGCAACGTTTCGCGGA
>CAYMRQ010000429.1:0-224 GCA_964392845.1 uncultured Rhizobium sp. | reverse complement strand
TCAGGAACAGGATTTTGGCGAGCTGCTGGGTGATCGTGCTGCCGCCCTGGACGATCTGCCCGGCGCGCAGATCGGCCAGCGCGGCGCGAACCAGCCCGAACGGATCGATGCCGAAATGGCTGTAGAACCGGCGGTCCTCGGTCGCGATCACCGCTTTCGGCAGAAACGGCGACATCTCCTTCAAGCTCAGCGGCCGGCCGAACAGATCGCCGAATGTGGCGATC
>CAYMRQ010000428.1:1084-1775 GCA_964392845.1 uncultured Rhizobium sp. | reverse complement strand
GCTCGTCATGCACGCGGGTCTCGAAGATGACAAAGGCGATCTGGCGGATGACCGTATTCAGCATGTCCTCTACCTTGCCGGCAAGCATGATCTTGCGCCGGCCGGGGTCGGTTTCGCGCGCCAGGAGGGCGCGGAAGGTCAGCATCTCGCCGAACACCGAGGCGGTCTCCGCCAGGGTCAGCGGGGTGTCGGCCATCAGCGCCCCCTGGACCCCCGCCAGCACCTGATGCACGCCGTGCCCCAGCTCATGCGCCAGGGTCATCACATCGCGGGTCCGGCCCTGGTAATTGAGCAAGAGGTAGGGGTGCGCGCCCGGCACCGTGGGATGGGCGAAGGCGCCCGGCGCCTCGCCCGGCCGCACCGGCGCGTCGATCCAGCGGGCGGCGAAGAAACGCTCGCCGACCGCGGCCAGCTCGGGCGAAAACGCGCGGTAGGCGGCCAGCACGGTCGCTTGCGCCTCGGCCCAGGGAACGGCGCGGTCGTCGTCCTCGGGCAGCGGCGCGTTCCGATCCCAGAACATCAGCTGCTCAACCCCGAACCAGCGCGCCTTCAGCCGATAATAGCGATGCGACAGATCGGGGTAGCTGGCGCGCACCGCCGCGATCAGCGCATCGACGACCTCGTCGGCGACAAAGTTCGACAGGTTGCGCGCTGAGATCGGCCGCGCGAAATGGCGCCAGCGGTCCTCGAT
>CAYMRQ010000428.1:0-1064 GCA_964392845.1 uncultured Rhizobium sp. | reverse complement strand
GCACCTCGCCGATCGAGAGGGCCGCCTCGCGCCGCACCGCACCGTCGCGGTCGGAGAGGAGGTGCATCGCCTCGGGCTCGGTCAGGTCCCGGCCGCGACAGGCAAAGCGCAACTCGGCGATCGTCTCGTCGAAGAGGCGCGTCCAGGCGGCGCGCCCGGCAACCGATTTTTCGAGCAGCAGCTTTTCCAGATCGTCGCCGAGCTGATGAGGGCGCTGCGCCCTGATATCGCGCAGCCAGGGGCGATAGCGCGCCAGCGCCGGGTCGGCCGCCTTGGCGTCGAGATCGCCATCCTCGAGGCGGTTGATGTCGAGGGTGAAGAACAAGAGTTCGCTCGAGACCGCGGTGATGCGCTCATGCATTGTCTGGAAGAACCGCGCGATCTCGGGGTCGGCGACATTGCCGGCGCGCATCAGCTCGGCATAGCTCATGATCCGGCCGGCGGTCTCTTGCAGCCGCTCGTACTCGGCCACCGCCGCGCCAAGCCCGGCGCCCGGCAATTCGCCGAGCCGGCCCTGATAGCGCGCCCGGAACGCAGCCGCTTGCGCCGCGAGGTCGGCCAGATCCCCGGTCAGCTCGGGGCTGTCGCGGCCGGGATAGAGGTCGGTGAGGTCCCATTCTGGCAAATCGCCGAGATTTGTTTGGTCTATCGCTTCTCTTTCGGCGACATCGTGGCCTTTGCTCATCTCATCCTCGCCGTTGTCGCGAAGCACCCAGAAATGTCATCCCGTGGGCCTTCAGCCCACGGACTTGTTCCGGGGGGAAGGCCGGGATCCACGGTTCAACGGACTCGTATCCCGCTATCGCCCGCTCAGAAATCCAAGACAGCTATTCAGTTCCGAGACCTGCGGCACCGTAGATCCCGGCCTTCGCCGGGATGACGTTGGAGCGGCTTTCGCCGGGACGACATCGGGGTCATCATGCCGCGAGGATATGGGGCGCGGGCGACGATGCGCCAACCGGCCCGAGCGGCTCACCGGGAGCTTTGGGGACGAGATGGATTACGCGAGCTGTCGCAGCCTGCCGGCGATGTTCTTCGAGGTGGCGCGGCAACGCGCGGCGCGG
>CAYMRQ010000427.1:0-1799 GCA_964392845.1 uncultured Rhizobium sp. | reverse complement strand
CTATGTCGCTCCCGTCGCCCTCTTTACGCAGACCGATGAATGATCCGGGCTAGCTAACGAGCAGATGGCGGATGCGCTCGCTGGCGACCCGCTCGCGCTCGACCGGCGGCAGATGGTCGGTCTCGACGACGATCTGGGCGGCTTGCCGGCCAAAGGCGCCGAGCGAGGCGTTATCGCCGATGTTGGAGCCGCTCGGCAGGCGGAACACCAGCTCGTGGCAATAGCTGCGCGCCATCTCGCCGTCAGGGGTGAGGCGCGGGATTTCGGGCTCCTCGCCGGTCTCGACCGCATCGATCCCGCGGGCGAGCATGCGGCGCAGCATGACGATGCCCCGGTCGGTCGTGCCGAGATGCTCGGCGCGGCGGTTGGCGACCATGCCCTGGCTGACGCAGGCGTCGTAATCGCCGGGCTCGCGCTGGCGCTCCTCATAGGGGCGGTCGTCGGTCTGGCCGATCAGGCCCATCCGCCCGACCCCGAACTGGCTGGGGTCGAGCCCGCGCAGGACGGCGCTCGGGTTGCGCTCGTTGATGTGGCGGATGCCGATATAAAACGCGTTGTGGTCGTCGATCGGCGTCACCCAGCGCGTCGTATAGGCTGCGATGAAAAAGCTTTCGTCGGTCGCCGGGTTGGAGCCGCCGGCGAATTGCCCGAAATTCGGCAGGGCCACGTCGCTTGAACGAATGAAGACGAAATCGCCGACCCGCCGCGTCGCCATCGACAGAAAGCCGATCGGCGTCTCGACATAATCCAGGGCGGGCGGCTCGCGGAACGGCGCCGAGAATTGCAGCCCGCTCGAAATCGCGTGCAGATAGGCGTTGTGGATCGGGTCGGCGGCGTTCTCGCAGATCTGCAGCCAGCTGCACGGGTAGAACATCTTGTAATTGGCGATTCGGTTGCCGTGCGGGTGGCTGAACGTGTCGTAGAACGAAAAGGCCGGGGTCCGCTCGGGCGACCCCAGATAGGCAAAGATCAGGCCGCAGGCTTGGCGCACGGGATAGGCGCCCTGGCAGAAATTGTGGCGGATGCGGCTAGTCTCAGGCTCGGCCGGTGTCGACAGCACGGTGCCGTCCACATCGTAGTGCCAGCCGTGATAGCAGCAGGCGATGCCGCGTTCCTGGATGATGCCGAATTCGAGCGAGGCACCGCGGTGCAGGCACTGTTTGTGGAGGAGGCCGATCCGCCCGCCGCGATCGCGAAACACCACGAGGTCTTCGCCCAGGAGCCGCACCGCGATCGGCAGCTCGCCGAGCTCGGAGGCGAGCATGAACGGGTGCCAATACCGCCGCAGATACTCGCCGCCCGGTGTACCGGGGCCGGTCTGGGTCAGCCGCTCAGCCGAGCCCCTCGCCGCCGGCCGCACGTGATGGCCGGCAAACGCCTGGCTCCGCGAATTACCGCCCGGGCTATCCATCTCGCCTCTCCACGATCACGCTGACACCACGGCAATGCCCGCGACCCACGGAACTGCCGCCGCCCGAACGCTCCCGGTCGCCGGCACCACCATCGGTGCTGCCCAAGGGTCCGAGCATATATTCTCAAGCATATATCGAACGCCGACAGCCGGCCAGACCGCGAGGCCACCACATGGCCGGGGCGCCGTGCCGTGCGGAAGCCATCCACCGGCGATCTGCGACGACGCGCAATGCTGTGGTAGCCTGACCGGGGCGGGCGCGCTTTGCCGGCACGGTCCCGCCTGACGCAGAGCGGAGGAAGCGAGGATGGCAAAGACGCGCGGAACCGGCCTCTTGATGGTGTGGAGCGACATCGACGCCGAATTCGAGGCCGAGTTCAATCGCTGG
>CAYMRQ010000426.1:1390-1800 GCA_964392845.1 uncultured Rhizobium sp. | reverse complement strand
CATCGTGCTCAATCCGTTGGGCGTGCCGAGCCGGATGAATGTCGGGCAGATCCTCGAAACCCACCTCGGCTGGGCCGCCGCCGGGCTCGGCCGCCGCATCGGCGAGGTGCTCGAAGGGGTGCGCCGCAATGGCGACGGCGAGCTGCGCGCGCTGCTCGGCGAGATCTATGACGGTCAGGATCGCGCCACCATCGAGGCGCTTGCGCAAAATGAGCTGGTCGAGTTCGCCGGCGAGCTCACCCGCGGCGTACCGATGGCAAGCCCGGTGTTCGACGGGGCGCGCGAGGACGACATCGTCGCCATGCTGAACCGGGCGGGGCTCGCCTCGTCCGGCCAGGTTACGCTGGTCGATGGCCGTACCGGCGAGCCGTTCGACCGCAAGGTGACGGTCGGCTACATCTACATGCTCA
>CAYMRQ010000426.1:0-1380 GCA_964392845.1 uncultured Rhizobium sp. | reverse complement strand
GCAGGAGATGCTGACGGTCAAGTCGGACGACGTCTCCGGCCGCACCAAGGTCTACGAGGCGATCGTCCGCGGCGACGACAATTTCGAGGCGGGCATCCCCGAATCCTTCAACGTCCTCGTCAAGGAGCTGCGCTCGCTTGGCCTCAATGTCGAGTTGGAGCAGCGCAGCTATTGATGGCCGGTTCTCCGCCTGCAATTAACAGGGTAACAGGGCGGTCCTGCCGCCCGGATGCCGGGTGCGCGCCAAGGGGTTTCCTGGGCGCACCCCGGCCAAATGTTTGTTCGAGAGGGGTCCTCGATGAATGAGTTGATGAACATCTTCGGGCAGGTTTCGGGGCCGCAGAGCTTCGACCAGATCCGCATCTCGATCGCCAGCCCGGAGCGCATCCGCTCCTGGTCCTATGGCGAGATCAAGAAGCCCGAGACGATCAACTACCGCACCTTCAAGCCGGAGCGGGACGGCCTGTTCTGCGCCCGCATCTTCGGTCCGATCAAGGATTACGAGTGCTTGTGCGGCAAGTACAAGCGCATGAAGTATCGTGGGATCATCTGCGAGAAGTGCGGGGTCGAGGTTACCCTGTCGAAGGTGCGGCGCGACCGCATGGGCCATATCGAGTTGGCTTCGCCCGTGGCGCATATCTGGTTCCTGAAGTCGCTGCCGAGCCGCATCGGGCTGCTCCTCGACATGACGCTCAAGGATCTCGAGCGGATCCTCTACTTCGAGAATTACGTCGTCATCGAGCCGGGCCTGACGCCGCTGAAGCTGCACCAGCTCCTGAGCGAAGAAGACTACATGAAGGCCCAGGACGAATATGGCGAGGATCAGTTCACCGCCGCGATCGGCGCCGAAGCGTTGCGCACGATGCTGGTGGCGATCGATCTGGCCGAGGAGAAAGTGCGGCTGCGCGACGAGCTGCGCGACACCGGCTCCGAGGCGCGCCGCAAGAAGCTGGTCAAGCGGCTGAAGCTGATCGAGGCGTTTGTCGAGTCGAACAGCCGCCCGGAATGGATGATCCTCGAAGTCGTGCCGGTGATCCCGCCCGAGCTGCGCCCGCTGGTGCCGCTTGATGGTGGCCGGTTCGCCACCTCCGATCTGAATGACCTCTACCGCCGCGTGATCAACCGCAACAATCGGCTGAAGCGGCTGATCGAACTGCGCGCGCCCGACATCATCGTGCGCAACGAAAAGCGCATGCTGCAGGAGGCGGTCGACGCGCTGTTTGACAACGGCAGGCGCGGCCGGGTCATCACCGGCGCCAACAAGCGGCCGTTGAAGTCGCTGAGCGACATGCTCAAGGGCAAGCAGGGGCGCTTCCGGCAGAACCTGCTGGGCAAGCGCGTCGACTATTCGGGCCGCTCGGTCATCGTCGTCGGTCCCGA
>CAYMRQ010000425.1:0-1838 GCA_964392845.1 uncultured Rhizobium sp. | reverse complement strand
GACGACATCGTCGAGATGACGCTGCAGTATTCGACGCCCGATGGCGACGGGGTGCCCGAGATCGTCTTCTACAATCGGGTATCGCGGCGGCGAGCACATCATCGGCCCGGTCGACTACCCTGCGGATTACCGCGCTGGCGGGGCGGTCGAGCGCGGCGAGCATGTCGGTGCCATGGCGCTGGGGATCGAAAACACGGCGGTGCACGGCGTCCAGGGCCGCGGCGTGATGATTGACCTCGAAGCCCATTTCGGGCGGGGCGAGAAGTTCGTCGGCTATGACGAGCTGATGCATATCATGGACGCGGACAAGGTCGAGGTCGCGGAGGGCGACCCTGGTTGGCCAGCTTGTATTGGGGATCGCGCTGGGTTACGAGGATCTGATCGACCACGACGAGCTGCGCCATGATCCGGTGATGGCGATCCTGGCCGGCAAGCGGGAAGCGCGGCGCTCGGATTGTGCGCCCTTGGCCGGCAAATCGACGCTCAACGCACGGTTGGCATTCGAACGATCCGCCCGGCAGGCCGGGTTTTTCGAGCATGGCGATGATCGGCTCGTTGCGCCACTCGTGGTCACTTCGCCGGCAGATGGGGAAAGGGTTGAAGACGCTTCCCGACCGACTCAGATTGTTGAGGCGGTAGGGAGCGCGCGTGGTGTATCCCACGCTGCGGCCCAAGCGGCCCAAGCAGTCCAACGACATAAACTTATCGATGGACTTTTTCAGGAGTTGCCGGAGCCGCACGCCGAGTGGGGCACCGCAGAGCGCGTCCGCTGGCTGCGCCTTGCCGCGAGTATGTTTGACGTGCTGTATGATAGGCCCGATACGCTGGTGGCTATCGAGATAAGGACGGTTGTGGAGGGATCGGATGGCGAAACAGGGTAAGCCGAGCGAGGCTAAGCCGCAGAGTGAGCGCTTCGTCGAAACCGCCCGCGCCCTCGAATGCGACGAGGACAAGGAGCGGTTCGAGATAAAGCTAAGGCGCATCGCTAAGGTGAAGCCTAAGCGAGAGCAACAAAAAACCCCGGAGTGAACCGGGGTTTCCTGACCTACAGACCGGATTTCTTGTCAGCCCACATCTCGATCCCCTTGGAGCGCCGCCTGTCAACGCCCGTCCGCAAGGGTGTGGTTATCCCGCTCATATGTATGACATTCGTCTGACATGAGACATTGCCGACTCACACGGCGGCGGGTTTTTACGGCGCAGTCAAAAGTTTGGTCAAAGCGGCCTCCCTCTATCTGCGCCAGCGCCATATGCCTGGAGTCTACCGGCCCGTCAATCTCTTGTTGATGGGTTTGTCAAATATAATATCGCCTTTCAATTTCACCGCTATAGGATATGACTCATATTCAACGTGCTCCCGGGTCTTAAATCCGAGCGGTTTGTAGTCACGGTTAAGCACCACGTGCCGCCCGTCCGGAAGCCGCTTGATGCAGTAGGGCAGGTGGACACACCGAAAATCGTGGCTGGGCATCGCATGCTCCTAACATTCTCACCCGAGTGCTTCCAGCTCGTCGATGAAGCGGGCGATCACGCCGAGGCCTTTCGACCAGAAGGCCGGGTCGGCGGCGTCGAGGCCGAAGGGCGCCAGGAGCTCGCGGTGGCGCAGCGTGCCGCCGGCGCGCAGCAGGGCGAGATAGCGCTCGGCAAAGCCCTGATGGGCGTCCTCATAGGCCGCGTATAGCGAGTTCACCAGGCAATCGCCGAAGGCATAGGCATAGACGTAAAACGGCGAATGAATGAAATGCGGGATGTAGGCCCAGTAATGGCGGTAGGAATCGTCGAGGCGCAGCGCCGGGCCGAGGCTCTCGCGCTGCACCTCGAGCCAGATCTCGCAGATC
>CAYMRQ010000424.1:0-1839 GCA_964392845.1 uncultured Rhizobium sp. | reverse complement strand
GGTCCCTCCCTCTCCCCGTGTCCACGGGGAGAGGGTTGGGGTGAGGGGCCGGCACGAACCTTCGCCATCCCTTCGGGCGACCCCGAGCGAAACCCGCGCGGCGGCGCTATTGCCGCCGATGCCATTGGGCGAGCATGTCGTCGAGGATTACGCGACGACGGGCCTGACGATAAAGCGCCACCCGCTCGCCTTCCTGCGCGCCGAATTGAAGCGCGAAGGCCTCGTCGCCGCGGCCGATCTCGCCACAATGCCGGTCGGCCGGCGCCTCGGGATCGCCGGGCTCGTCTTGATCCGGCAGCGCCCGGGCAGCGCCAACGGCGTCGTCTTCATCACCCTCGAGGACGAGACCGGGATCGCCAATTTGATCGTCTGGCCGGCCATCCTCGAACGCTTCCGCCGCGCCGCGCTCGGCGCCACCCTCCTCTATTGCCGCGGCCGCCTGCAGCGCGAGGAGAGCGTCATCCACCTCGTCGCCGAGGATCTGCGCGACATGACGGCGCGGCTCAACACCTTGCGTGAGCGCACTGGGCGCGAGCACACCGGCGACCCGTCGCCGTCCGGCAAGCCGCAATTCGCGCCGCGCGAACGCATTCCCGGCTACGATTCGCGCGACATCGTGATTCCGAGCCGCGATTTCCGCTAGCTTGCAACCGCCACTCTGCCCGCCAAGCTTAAAGCGCGAAGGAGCCGGGCATGGATCTCGTTTTCGCCGCTTCGCCGCCGCCATCCGAAACTGCGCTGCGGGCGGCGATCCGCGACGCGCATCGTCTCGACGAGACCGCCGCCGATTCGCGCATCCTTGCCGCCGCCGACATCCCGACCGATTCGCGTGAGCGGATCGCCGCGACCGCGCGCCGTCTCGTCGTGGCGGTGCGCCGCGAGCGCCTCGGCAAGGGCGGGCTCGACGCCTTTCTGCAGGAATACGCGCTGTCCTCGCCCGAGGGCGTCGCGCTGATGTGCCTCGCCGAGGCGCTGTTGCGCATCCCCGATTCAGAAACCGTCGACCGGCTGATCCGCGACAAGATCGCCTCGGCCGATTGGCAACGCCATCTCGGCCATTCCGGCTCGCTCTTCGTCAATGCCTCGACCTGGGCCCTGATGCTGACCGGACGATTACTGCGCCCCGATCACGGTGAAGGCGATCTCGGCAGCGTCCTGCGCCGCTTCGCCGCGCGTTCGGGCGAACCGGTATGGCGCCCGGCGGTGACCGCGGCGATGCGCATCCTCGCCGACCAGTTCATCATGGGGCGCACGATCGACGAGGCGTTGGCACGGGCGCAGAGCGCCGAGCGGCACGGCTACCGCCATTCCTTCGACATGCTCGGCGAGGCGGCGCGCACGATGGTGGATGCCGAGCGCTACCGCGCCACCTATCAGCACGCGATCGCCGCGATCGGCGCGGCGGTTTCCGGCCGGTCGATCGAATCGGCCCCCGGGATCTCGGTCAAATTGTCGGCGCTGCACCCGCGCTACGAGATGGTGCAGCGCGACCGAATCATGCAGGAGCTGTTGCCGGCGCTGCTCGACCTCGCCCGCCAGGCCCGCGCCGTCGGCATCGGCTTCACGATCGATGCCGAGGAGGCCGACCGGCTTGAATTGTCGCTCGACCTCGTCGAGGCGCTGGCGCTTGCCCCCGAGCTCGCCGGTTGGGACGGGCTCGGCCTCGCGGTCCAGGCCTACCAGAAGCGGGCGCTTCCGCTTATCGATTGGCTCGCCGATCTGGCGCTGCGGGCGCGGCGCCGGCTGATGGTGCGGCTGGTCAAGGGCGCCTATTGGGACAGCGAGATCAAGCGGGCGCAGGAGCGCGGCCTCGACTCCTACCCGGTGTTCACCCGCAAG
>CAYMRQ010000423.1:0-1843 GCA_964392845.1 uncultured Rhizobium sp. | reverse complement strand
CCCGCCGCACGATCTCGCGCATCCGCTCCTCGATGCGCGCGAGGTCTTCGGGGGTGAACGACGCGCCGCGCGCGAAATCGTAATAAAAGCCGGTCTCGGTCGCGGGGCCGAAGGTGACCTGGGTTTCGGGATAGAGCTCCTTGACCGCCTCGGCCATGACATGCGCCGCGTCGTGGCGCAGGAGCTCCAGCCCCTCGGGCATCTCGCGGGTGATGATCGCGACATCGGCATCATGATCGATGATCGTGGCGAGGTCGCGCGGCCGGCCATCCATCTTCAGTGCGATCGCCGCCTTGGCGAGGCCGGGACCGATCGCCGCCGCCAGCTCGGCCCCGGTAAGCGCGGCGGGGAACTCGCGGCGGCTGCCGTCCGGCAGGGTCACGGCTACCGGCTGCCCGGGTTTCACTACGGAATGGCGGATGTCGTCGGGATTTTCAGCCATGGTGCACTGTGCTCCGTCAATAGTGCCGTCGGACGGGGCCAAAGGGCTATGAAAAAACCCCGTCCGTTGCCGGCGGGGTCCTTCGGGGTCGAGCCATGCTGCCAGATCAGCGCACACAACCTCCCCTCGGCCCGCCGCCTGGGCCGCCGGTAGTCGTGACGACGATCCGACCGATTCCGCTCATGGCTCAAATATTACGATCTGTCGGCTCCACGTCAAGGCTTGCGCGGCTTTGCGCGCGCCCATGAGCCGACCCCTGTGCCCTCACGGGCCGGCCTTCAGCCACGCCGCAATGTCGTCGAGCGGTACTCGCAAGGCGGCTGCCAGCTTGGCGATCGCGTTGAAGCTGCCGGGCTTCCGCCGGGTCTCGATCTCGGTCAGGTAGCTCGGCGCGACGCCCGCGGCAATCGCGAGCGCCTCACGCGTCATGCCGCGATGCGCGCGCCAAACCCGGATCGGATGCTCGCCGGCCGACAAGCGCTTGACGAGATCGATCGACAGATAGTCGGCGAGCGCTCCCTCCGGATCGGCGGCAAGCCGCGCCTCGAGTCGGTCGAGTGCCGCCATGTCCTCCAAGTCTTCGAGACGATCAAGCAGCGCCTCGTAATCGGCCCGGCTCAGCGTCACGGTATCGCTTTCGGTCAGATCGCTCATCGATACACCTCTCTACGATGTCCAACACGCTCCAGGATTACCGTGTCCCGCGTGCGCAGGATCAGGACCACGCCACGCCAGTCGCCTTGCCGGATGCGAATGCGATCGTGCTCGCCACTCAACGGCACCGCCCAGGAATGCGGCGCGAACGGATCGGCTGCGAATGCCTCGGCCTTCGCGATCAGAGCGTCGCGATCACGCCCCGGCATCACGACCATTTCCTTCGCCGCGGTGGGCGAGACGACCAGCTTCATCGTGAATTGTCGCTGATAGCGATAAGAGGGTCAAGCGCGGATGTGTCCGTGATGCCAACAACCTCCCGGTCGACAATCTAATCGTGCTCGCGGCCACAGGCTGGCCTAACCGCGCTTGCCGCACCGCCTGCGCTCGGCGAGTGTAGGCGCGGCGACGAAACCGCCGGTGAGAGGAATTGAATGCTGTCGGCGGCCTTCGCCAGCCGGGAATTGTGGCAAATCATCGGCTTGTCGCTCACGGTCAGCCTGGCCGCGACCGCGGTGGCGGCTTCTCTCGGCCTGCCGCTAGGGGTGGCGCTGGCGATCTGGCGGTTTCCCGGGCGCCGGGTCCTGGTTGTCGCGGCGAATGCCTTGCTGGGGCTGCCCCCGGCAGTGGTCGGCCTGGCGCTCTACCTTCATCCCTCGGCCGCCGCGCCGCGCTAAACAGGATGGCAAGACGCTAGCAGCCTGTCGGACTCAGGTTTTCGCCTGGCAGCGTGACGGCCCGCGGCAT
>CAYMRQ010000422.1:0-1897 GCA_964392845.1 uncultured Rhizobium sp. | reverse complement strand
TGGGGCACGGTCAGGCCGAGAGCCTTGGCGGTCTTCAGATTGATCACCAGCTCGTACTTGGTCGGCCGCTGTACAGGCAGATCGGCCGGCTTGGCGCCCTTGAGGATCTTTCCGGCATAACCGCCCATTTGGCGATGGAGAGCAGGGAAGCTCACCCCATAGCTGATGAGGCCGCCGGAAGCGGTGAAATAATCACTCCTGAAATAGATCGCCGGAACGGCATGGCGCGATGCCAATGCCACGAGTTGCTCGCGCTGGGTCGTGTAGAAGGGATCGATGCTGACGACAAGCGCGCCGGCATGTTGTTCGACAAGCGAGGCGAAAGCGGTGTCGATCTCGCCTTCGCTGCTGGCCTTCAGGATCACGAGCCGAAGGCCCTTGGCGCGCGCCGCTTCCTGCACGCCCGCAATGATCCGCTCGACAACGGAACCCGCCGTCGGATTCACCAATAAAGCAATCATCCTGGCTTGGGGCACCAGCTCGGACAGCAGTTCGAGCCGCTTGGGCATCAGCTCGACATCGGGGTGGGCAAAGCCGGTGAGGTTGCCGCCCGGCCGGGCGAAACTGGCCACCAGGCCGCGCTCGACCGGGTCGTCGCCGCTGAGGAACACGATCGGGATCGTCGAAGTCGCGGCTTTCGCCGCGAGTGTCACCGTTAAGCCGAATGCGGCGATCGCATCAACCTTGCGACTGACGAGGTCTGCGGCCAATGCGGGCAGCCGATCGTAATGACCCTCTGCCCAGCGGTATTCGATCGCCAGATTTTGACCCTCGACGTAACCGGTGTCGTTAAGCCCCTGCCGGAACGCCGCGACAGCCGAATTAGCCGGGCCGGGCGAGGCGGCGTTCAGGAAACCGATCACCGGCATCGCCTTCTGCTGCGCGCGCGCAGCGAGCGGCCAGGCAATCGCCGCGCCGCCAAGCATCAACACGACATCGCGGCGGTTCATTCGATCACCTCGGTGGCGCGGGCGAAGAGCGATTGCGGCACGGTCAGGCCGAGCGCGTTGGCGGTCTTGAGGTTGAGCACCAGCTCGACTTTGTGCGGCTGCTCGATCGGCAGATCGGCGGGCTTGGCGCCCTTGAGGATCTTTCCTGCATAAATCCCCTTCAGACGGTAGACCGCCGCGAAGTTCGATCCATAGCTGAGCAGACCGCCGCGCTCGACATAAAACCGCGTCCCATAGATCGCCGGGATCGCATGGCGTGATACCAGCGCCATGAGCTGGACTACTTGGCCGCTAAACAGCGGGGAGCCGACGACGACCAGCGCGCCGGCTCGCAATTGGCTGAGGGTTGAGAAGGCGGGCTCGATCTCGCTATCGCTGCTCGCCTTGACGACATGGAGCTGCACTCCCTTCGCTCGCGCCCCTTCCTGCGCGTCTCTTATTTCGTCGCCGGCATTCGGAGACTTCGGGTTCACGAGGATGGCGATCGCCGTGGCCTGGGGAACCAGCTCGGAAAGCAGCTCGATCCGCTTGGCCGCCAACACATGTACACTGATGCCCGTCAGGTTGCCGCCCGGCCGGGCGAGACTGGCCACCAGGCCGCTCGCGACCGGGTCGCCGCTGGTGTGGAAAACTACCGGGATCGTCGAGGTCGCCTTCTTCGCGGCATGCACCGCAGCGTCACCGCCTTCGGTAACGATCACGTCGACCTTTCGGTCGACGAGCTCGGCCGCCAAGCCCGGCAGCCGATCGAAGTGGGCCTCCGCCCAGCGATATTCGATCGCAACATTTTGGCCCTCGACGTAGCCGGTTTCGCTCAGCCCCTCGCGGAAAGCGGCGAGCATCCGCTGAGCTCCGAAATTGTCCGGCGATGCGGCGGCGAGGATGCCGATCACCGGCATCGCCTTCTGCTGCGCGCCCGCAGCGCGCGGCCAACCGACAGCCGCGCC
>CAYMRQ010000421.1:0-1899 GCA_964392845.1 uncultured Rhizobium sp. | reverse complement strand
GTTCTACTGGCATTTCGTGCGCCAGGTTCCGGGACCGCTGCTGGCCCTGTTCGCGACCGGCTTTTTTGTCGCGATCACCGACGCCGCGATCCCGGTGTGCATCGGACGCATCGTGTCGCTCGTCTCGTCGCAAGAGCCGCAGACAATCTGGCACGAGGCGGGAACGCAGCTGCTGCTGATGGCCGCGCTGTTCCTGATCGCGCGTCCGGTCGCGCATTTCGCGCAGGCCATCGTCGCCAACCAGATGATGGTCCCCGGCCTGACCAACCTGGTGCGCTGGCAGAGCCACTGGCATGTGGTGCGGCAGGGCTGGACATTTTTTCAGAACGATTTTGCCGGGCGCATCGCGGCGCGGGTCATGCAGACCGGGCCGGCGCTGCGCGAGAGCGTCGTCCTGTCGATCATCGGCATCTGGTATATCCTGGTCTACGGCACCGCCGCGATCACCCTGCTCGCCACGGCCGATTGGCGGCTGTCGCTGCCGATCGTGTTGTGGTTCGCTTGCTATGCTGGGGTCTTGGCCTGTTTTCTGCCGCGGATGCGCGAGCGCTCCCGCCGCATGTCGGAGATGCGCTCGAACCTGACCGGCAAGGTCGTCGACAGCTACACCAATATCCTGACCGTCAAGCTGTTTGCCCGCACCCGCGACGAGGACGCGTTCGTGCGCGATGCCGTCGACGAGCACACCGAGGCCTGGCGCGACCAGCAGCGCCTGGGCACCTTGTGGAACCTCTGTCTGACGGTGATGAACGCGTTGCTGATGGTCGGCACCGGCGCGCTGGCGATCATGTTGTGGGGGAGCGGCTACATCGCCATCGGTATGGTTGCGACGGCGATCCCGATGGCCTGGCAGATCAACAACATTTCGGGCTGGCTGGCGCAGCAGATCGCCAACATCTTCGATGATATCGGCCAGGTGCAGGACGGCATGCGCTCGATCGCGGTGGCGCGGCAGATGCCGGATCTGCCGGGCGCGGTCGAGATGCCGCGCGTCGCCGGCGCGATCCGCTTCGACAAGGTCGGCTTCGATTATGGCCGCACCCCGCGGCTCGGCGGCGTGCTGCGCGAACTTGATCTCGACGTCGCGCCGGGCGAGCGGGTCGGCCTGGTCGGCCGCTCCGGCGCGGGAAAATCGACGCTGGTCCACCTGCTGCTCGGGTTCTACCGCCCGGAGAAGGGCCGCATCCTGATCGACGGCCGCGACATCGCCGGGCTGACGCAGGAAAGCCTGCGCGCGCAGATCGGCATGGTGACGCAAGACACCTCGCTGTTGCACCGCTCGATCCGCGACAACATCCGCTACGGCCGCCCCGATGCCAGCGAAGCGGCGATCATCGATGCGGCGCGCCGGGCGCACGCGCTCGAGTTCATCGAGGGGCTCGAGGACTGGCACGACCGAACCGGCTTCGACGCCCTGGTCGGCGAACGCGGCGTCAAGCTGTCGGGCGGCCAGCGCCAGCGCATCGCGCTGGCCCGGGTGATCCTGAAGGACGCGCCGATCCTGGTGCTCGACGAAGCGACCTCGGCCCTCGATTCCGAGGTCGAGGCGGCGATCCAGGAGCAGCTCGCCGGGCTGATGGAAGGGCGCACCGTGATCGCGATCGCGCATCGGCTGTCGACGATCTGCCGGATGGACCGGCTGATCGTGCTCGATCGCGGCCGCATCGTCGAGGAAGGCACCCATGAGGGGCTGCTCGCAGCGCGCGGCGCCTATGCCGCGCTGTGGCGCCGCCAATCGGGCGGGTTCCTGGTCGACCGCCTGCCGGCCGGGCGCGAAGACGTGGCGCTCGATCGGCTAAGGGTTTGATGGCGGCAGGTTTGAGCCGACTTCGATCAGGTTGATCCGGCCGGTGCCGGCCCCTCACCCCAACCCTCTCCCCGCGGCCGCGGGGAGAGGGA
>CAYMRQ010000420.1:0-1910 GCA_964392845.1 uncultured Rhizobium sp. | reverse complement strand
CTGCAGGCGGCAAACTGGCTGGTCAAATCGCTGCACCAGCGCGCCACCACGATCCTCAAGGTCGCGACCGAGATCGTGAGCCAGCAGGACGGGTTTTTCCGCCGCGGCGTGCAATCGCTGCGCCCGCTGATCCTGCGCGACATCGCCGATGCGATCGGCATGCACGAGAGCACGGTGAGCCGGGTCACGACAAACAAATACATGGCGACCCCGCGCGGCCTGTTCGAGCTGAAGTATTTCTTCACCTCATCGATCGCCGCCTCGCACGGCGGCGACGCACATTCGGCCGAGGCGGTTCGCTCCCGCATCCGCGGCCTGATCGGCGGCGAGCCGTCGAACGACACCCTGTCCGACGAGCGGATCGTCGAATTGCTCCAGACGGACGGCGTCGAGATCGCCCGCCGCACCGTGGCGAAGTACCGCGAGGCAATGCGCATTCCCTCGTCGGTGCAGCGCCGCCGCGAAAAAATGTTGGCGCTGTGAGCGCGCGTTCCCAGTCCCGCGCTTGACCGCATTCCGCCCCATGCCCATTTCGCTTCAGCACGGCGTTGCGAGCGGCCCGCCAAGATTGAGTGGTGTTCAGCCATGCAACTGACGGTCACGGGCAAGCAGGTCGATGTCGGCGATGCGCTTCGTCGCCGTGTCGAATCGGCGCTGCAAACCATTCTCGGCAAATACTTTCGAACGGCGATCGAAGCGCATGCGGTTTTTGCCCGCGACGGGCATCTGATCCATGCCGAGATTTCGCTGCATATCGGGCGCGGCATCGTCATCAACAGCGGCGCGGCGGCGAGCGATCATTATCGGGCTTTCGACGCCGCGGCCGAACGCCTGGCAAAGCAGTTGCGGCGCTACAAGCGCCGGCTGCACGAAGATCATGGCAGGGCGCGCGTACCGGCCGAGCCGCCCGAGATGGCGAGGTCCTTCGTCCTCGCCCCGGTGGATGAGGAGGCCGAGGCCGAAAGCGGCGCGGCGGACGGCGCCTCTCCCATCGTGATCGCCGAGATGAGCACCGAATTGCCGCAGCTGACTGTCGGCGAAGCGGTGATGCGCCTCGACCTCGCCGATGTGCCGGTGCTGCTGTTCCGCAACCGTTCGCATGGCGAGATCAACCTCGTCTATCGGCGCGGCGACGGCAATATCGGGTGGATCGATGCCGCGTTCGAAGCGGGCCGCGCCAGCCCCCGGCCCGACGCCGCGTCGCGCGAGCGCCGATGAGCGGACCGGCGCGGCGCAAACATTCTCTGGGCCTTTCCCGCTTCCCGGCCCGACGCCGGACCGCCGAGGGGCGCAATTGATGGAAATCGCCGATCTGCTGATCCCGCGCGGCGTGATCGCCCAGCTGCGCGTCGGCAACAAGAAGCAGGCTCTGCAGGAAATCGCCCGGCGCGCTGCCGCGATGACCGGGATTGCCGAGCGCCGCATCTATGATGTGCTCGCTGAGCGCGAGCGCCTCGGCTCGACCGGGATCGGCCGGGGCATCGCTATCCCGCACGGCAAGCTCGCCGAACTGTCCCGCCTTTACGGGCTGTTCGCGCGGCTCGAGCGGCCGATCCCGTTCGAGGCGGTCGACGATCGGCCGGTTGATCTGGCGTTCGTGCTGCTGGCGCCCGCCGAGGCCGGCGCCGAGCATTTGCGGGCACTCGCCCGGGTCTCGCGCCTCATGCGCGACAGCGCGATCTGCCAGAAGCTGCGCGGCACCGACAATACCGATGCGCTCTACGCGCTCCTGACTGACCGTACCGAGAGCCACGCCGCCTAGGGTCCGTCCGGAAATACGCACCGTCCGGACCGCGGGCCTCCGGCCCGCATGCGGCCGGGACGGCCGCGTTCCCAAGATCACGTATACCTCAGGCGAATCGATAATCGTCCCACGGAGCCTTAGCCCCGGGGGGGGGGCCGCCTTGGGC
>CAYMRQ010000419.1:0-1919 GCA_964392845.1 uncultured Rhizobium sp. | reverse complement strand
AAGCGCTGCTGTTACGTCGACTTTCTCAACACCGGCCCGGCGGTGGCCGCCACGCTCAGGCGCAAGGTCGGCGAGGTTACCGCGATTCGCCGCATCAGCAACCTCGCCGTCATCGAGATTCTCGTCCGCGACAGCAAAGCCGTCGGCGCGCTCGCGCTCAATCCCATCGACGGACAATTTATTTCAATCGAAGCCAAGGCGGTGATTCTCGCCGCCGGCGGCTTGACCAAACTGTTCGCGCGCAACAGCGCGTCGGCGAACATGGGCGGCGAGGCCTACGCATTGGCGCTGTGGGCCGGCGCGGAATTGATCGATATGGAATTTGTCCAATTTTTTCCCATCGGCCATCTGGCGCCGCGCCTGGTCGGCATGGACCCGATCATGTGGGACCCGTTCCGCTACAAGCTTGGCGGAAGGCTGCTCGACGGCAGCGGGCGCGAGTTCCTTGCCGATTACGGCAGCGACGAGACCAGCGGCTATACGACGCCGCGCGACCTGGCGACCTATGCGATCCACAAGGAGGTTGCCGCCGGGCGGGGCTCGCCGCATGGCGGGGTGTATCTCTCGTTCACCCACGTGCCGAAGAGCGCGCTCGCCGCGGCCTTCGGGCCGGTCATCGAGCGGCTGGCGAAGAACGGCATCGATCTCGGGCATATGCCGGTCGAGGTCGCGCCGATCGCGCACTACCACATGGGCGGGATCGCCGTGGACGAGCGCATGGCAACCCGCGTGCCCGGCCTCTATGCCGCCGGCGAGGCGGCGGGCGGCGCCAATGGCGCCAACCGGCTGTCGGGCAACGCCATCCCCGAGGCGCTGGTGTTCGGCGAGCGCGCCGGGCGAAGCGCCGCCGCCTATGCCGCCACCGGCGCGCTCGGCTGGGACCGGCAGTCCGGAGCAGTGGCGGTCGACCGGATCCGCAGCCTGGCCGAGGGAAGCGGCGGCGATGTCAGCGCCGCGAGCCTACTCGACGAACTGCGCGAACTGATGTGGCGCGAAATCGGCCCGTTCCGCAGCGCAGCGGGTCTCGCCCGCGCGGTCGCGCGGCTGGCCGGCCTGCGGGCGGCGCTGCAGAACGCCGCGATCGCGACGGGCCGGCTGTTCAACCCGACGCTGGCGGACTGGTTCGAGCTGCGCGCCAGCCTGACCGCTGCCGAAGCTGTGGCGCACGCGGCCTTGGCGCGTGAGGAAAGCCGCGGCGCCCACCAGCGTGAGGATTTCCCCGCAACCGACCCCGCCTGGGCGCGCTCTCAGCACGTGTCGATGGGTCGTGACGGCACGCTGAATGTGGATCTCGCGCGATGATCGGGCGGATTGCGCGGTTGCGGATCCGGCGCGGCACCGGCGACACGCCGGCGGGCTCCGCTGGCCGCTACGACGAATTCGCGGTGCCGTTCGAGGACGGTGCGACGGTGCTCGACGCGCTGATCTGGATACGCACGCATGCCGACCCCTCGCTCGCCATTCGCTATAGCTGCATCAATGGCAATGTGTGCAAGGAATGCACGATCGCGATCGACGGCGCGGTCGAGTATGCCTGCACGACCCGGCTGCGCGCCGACGCGGTAACCACGCTTGACCCGCTGCCGGGAAAAACCCAGTTGCGCGATCTGGTCAGCGAGACGCGGCCGCCGCGCGAGCGGCTGAAATAGCAGCGCCCCGCGCTAGGAGATCGGCGCGCGATCTATCCCCAGGGGTTGCAGATGTGCTAATCCTCGGTGCCTTTTCAGGGAGGGCGCCGGGTGATGGCGAAAACAGCTCTGACCCAATTGCAGGAGCAGATCGAAGCGGTTCGCCGCGAGGCCTTCGCGGCGGGGTACGCGGCGGCGATGCAGTCGATCCGCGATTTCGCCGCGAAGCCGGCGCCCGGCGCCGGGCCGGTCGCCGCCCGGCCGCCGGGACGGCCGCGTTCCGTAACGCCG
>CAYMRQ010000418.1:432-1965 GCA_964392845.1 uncultured Rhizobium sp. | reverse complement strand
TACCGCGCAGAGACTGGCCGAGCAGTTCGGCCAGCAGGTGCTGGTGGAGAACCAGGGCGGCGGCGGCGGCACCATCGCTGCCGCTGCGGTGGCACGTACCGCGCCCGACGGCTACACGTTCATGTTCGCGTCGATGTCAGCCGCGATAAACGCGGTGGTCTATACCAATCTAAAGTACGACCCAGTGAACGATTTCGCGCCTGTTACGCTGGTGGCGCGTTTTCCGCTGGTCCTCGTCGTCAATCCCGATACCCCCGCTAGGGACATGAAGGAGTTCATAGTGCTGCTCAGGGCGAACCCGGGCAAGTACAACTACGGCTCCTCGGGTATCGGCTCCATCACCCATCTTGCCGGGGAGCTGTTCAAGACGCTCGCGCAGGTGGACATGCTCCACGTCCCGTATAAGGGCAACGCGGCGGTAATCGCCGATCTGTTTGCTGGAAGGGTGAGCATGATGATAGATGGCGTGCCGCCACAAGCGAAGAACATCGCCGCCGGCAAGGTGCGCGCGCTCGCGGTTACCACCACGACGCGCTCCGAGATCCTACCGAACGTGCCGACCATGATCGAGAGCGGCATTACCGACTACGATATCGCGTTCTGGACCGCAATATTCGCGCCGTCCCGGACTCCCAGGGCGATAATCGAGCGGGTTGCGGCCGAGACCGCGAAAGCAATGAAGCACCCCGACACCTTGAAGCGGATGAAGGATCTGGGTTCCGAGGGCGTCGGCTCTGCGCCCGAGGTGCTGGAGCGGCTCTGGCGCCAGGATCTCGCGCGCTACGGCAAGATTGTCCGGGACTCCGGCATCAAACTCGATGTGCAGTAGGAGGAAAAATCTTATCCGTCCTCATCCGTCATAATGCCGAGATTGGAAGGAGGTCCGTAATGCGCGGCCGTTGTATTGCGTTTCTCGCGCTCATGTCGATGATTTGTACGGCGCCGGCGCTGGCGCAGGACTGGCCGGCCAGGCCGATGCGCGTGGTCGTGCCGTTCTCTGCCGGCAGCATCGGCGAAATCTTGCTGCGCGTGATCGCGCCGCCGATGGAGGCGAAGCTCGGGCAACGCTTCGTCGTCGACGCCAAGCCCGGCGCTGCCGGCAACATCGGCACCGCCGAAGTGGCGCGCGCCGCGCCAGACGGCTATACGCTGCTTCTCGCACCGACCGCGAATTACGCGGTCAACATGCATCTGTTCAGGGACATGGCGGTCGATCCGTTCACCGCGTTCGATCCGATCGCGATGATTGCCGAGGCGCCGCTCATCGCAGTGGTCGGTCCCGGGGTCTCGGTCAAGACGCTGAAAGATCTGGTCGATCACATCCGTGCCAACCCGGGAAAGCTGAACTACGGCTCGCCCGGCACGGGTTCTCCGACGCATCTCACCGGTGCGCTGCTCTCGCAGATGACCGGCAACGCGCTCGTTTATGTCCCTTACAAGGGAACGCCACCGATGATGCAGGCGCTCATGGCGAACGATATCCAGGTTGCATTTCCCACGCTGGGCACGGCGATCGGGGCCATCAAGGCGGGT
>CAYMRQ010000418.1:0-422 GCA_964392845.1 uncultured Rhizobium sp. | reverse complement strand
CAGCGCCGAAGCCGGCTTACCGGAGCTGCTCGCCGGCAACTGGTGGGTGATCAGCGCGCCGCGCGGCACCGATGCGCGCATTGTGGAGCGCTTGGGCACCGAAGTGCGCGCCGCGCTCGCCGATCCTGCGATCCGCAAGCGCATCGTCGAGTTCGGCCACGTTCCGGTGGGGCTGACGCCGGCCGAAACCATCGCCTTCCTCAAGGCCGAGTCGGCACGCTTCAAGGGCATCGTCGAACGCGGCGGGATAAAGCCCGAGTGATCAAGCCCGAATGATGGCGGTCGGGGTTGACATCGGCGGCACTTTCACCGATCTCGTCGGCTATCGCGACGGGAAGATCCGGCTTTCCAAGACGCTGTCGACGCCGGTGGATCCCACCGAGGGCGTGGCCCGCTCGCTCGACGCGGCGGGTCTGGAGATC
>CAYMRQ010000417.1:0-2004 GCA_964392845.1 uncultured Rhizobium sp. | reverse complement strand
CGATCTCGTCGGGGAAGCCGGCCTCTGCCGTGCCCTCGACAGTGAGCGGCGGCACGCCGGTTTCCGCCGAAAGGTCGGTCGGCAGCATGACGACGCGATCGCGTCGTATTCCGCGACCTGATCCTGGGCGGATCGTTGTTCCGCTACGACCAACGTGTCTGGCATATGGCTTCTCTATTCCCGTCCGAAGTGCGCGACCGAGAGGCGCGCCGCTGCCTCCTGATCGAGATTCCCCGATTCAGGTGATTGTATTTGGTCACCCGGCGAATGGGGCGATCAGCTCCCGTGCATCCGGCAGCGTTTCCAATCGGCCGATTGCCGCCAACAGCGCATCCAGACTCGCATCCGGCAGCGGCTGCGCGGCATTACGCGCGCAGTCGCGGAACTTTGCCTCGAACTGAGCGTCGCTAAGCGGCTTTTCCGGCGACCCGATGGGATCGCTAGCCTCGACGGTAACTGAACGCCCGCCGGTCCTGTGCACGGTGATGCTGAGAGACCCTTTCGGCCGGCCGTCCCGCGCGACCCCGGCGATCCGGTCCGACAGCGCCAGAACCAGGGGATCCCCGAGACCGTCGACTTCCGCTATTGCGATCTTGCCATGCACCAGGGCGGTGGCCACCAGGAAAGGTTGGGCGAACTGCGCCTCCACGACCTGGGTGGGTCGGCGCTTCGCCGGCCCGCGGGCGAACTGGTCGCTATGGCCGGCGGGGTCCGCCTCGATCGTCACCGTTTCGATGTCATCGGCCCGCTCGATTTCGAGCCGCGCGCGTGCCGCAAGCGCGGCATCTATCGCCGCGTGCAACGGCCGACCGCAGGGATACGGCTTGTAGCTTAGCGCTTCGCCGCGGAAAGCCGTGCCCAGATCGCGGAGAAGCACCGAGGAATCGTACCCGTTCGGCTGGTACAGCTCGAAGAACCCAAAGCGGCCGTTGAAGATGTTTTGCGCCCCGGTAAACCCGGTCTGCGCCAAAACAGCCGAGAACACGCCGGCGCTTGCCGCCTGGCCGGCCTGCATCCGCTTGGTCAGCGCCCCGTCCAGGATGCATTGGCGGTTGCCGGCGGCGTGGCTGTAGGCGATGCCGAAGGCGGCCAGCATCTGTTCCGGCGTCAGGCCGATCAGTTTGCCGGCTGCCGCCGTGGCGCCGAATACCCCGATCGCCGCGGTGCGATGCCAGCCGCGGTCGAGCGTGCTCGCAAGCGCGATGCGGCACGATACGTCGAGCCCCAGCGCGACCGCCAGGCACCACCAGCCGTCCCGCGTCGGCCAGATGGGCCCGATCCCGCCCGCCGACACCCCGTCCCCTGACGCCCACTAGGCTATCGCACACCGCCAGGACCGCGCCCAGCACCGAGACGCCCGGATGGATCGAGCCACCGGTATCCAGCGTGTCGTCGAAATCTAGCGCATGGCCCATGCTGGCATTCAAGAGCGCGGCCTGGGGCGCTGGCAGGCGGACCCCGCGCAGCAGGACGCGGCTTTCTTCCAGCCCGCCCCAGCGGGAGATCACCGAAAAAAGTTCTTCGATCCCCGGAGAACCGCTGCCGCCGAGCATGCAACCAAAGGTGTCGAGAATGTCGCGGCGGGCGGATGCGATGGCGCTCGTGGGCAAATCCTCGTAGCCGATGCGGCAAACGTGCTGGGCGAGCGGCCAAGCGTTGTCGTCGGTCATCGTCTTCTCCCACCGGTTCCGATGTTCCAATATTACCTGTCGTCGCGGCGCGAGGCATGCGACGGCACGCCGCCGGCTAATGCCGACCGAGAGACAATTGCACTGCGCGGGTCGACAGAAGGACGAGCGTCCATCTTCAGGCTCTACTATGCTCCCGGTACGTGTGCGCTCGCGGTGCACATCACGCTTGAGGAGGCCGCGCGCCTTTCATCACTGGCTCGAAATGGCGTGTCAGGGTCGGATTGCCGCACTCGCAGCGGATGAAGGCAATTATACGATCCCTAGCAGCCTGTCGGACTTAACGGGGCCAGCCGGTGTAGAATCGTGCCATCGA
>CAYMRQ010000416.1:0-2011 GCA_964392845.1 uncultured Rhizobium sp. | reverse complement strand
TGTCACCGCGACGATGGTGCCTTGTCCTCGCCGCTCGCCCCATAGCATCTCTTGAAGCGGCCGGGCACGTAATCGAGCGTCTCGGTGACATCCTCGCCGATCCGACGCAACGCGCCGCCGCAAGTGGGGCAGGTGCACGGCGCGGGATGCCTCAGATCCTCGCGCGGCAGGTGCTCCGGCAACGGGCGCCGGGCCGGCTTTTGCGCTTCAGCGGCGGCCTCGATCGCCGCCGCCACGACCGGCGAGGCCGCGGCGAGCCGCTCGGCCTGGTCGGCTTCCAGCGCCTCGATCGCCAACTCGAGCTGCTCGGCCTCGCGCGCCAGCTTCTCCGAGGAGCGGCCAAACTCGGCGCGTCGGTAGCGCGCCAACTGGAACTTCAGCTTGGCGATCTCCGCCTGGGCGACAATCGCGTCCTGCGCCATCGCGGCAATGATGCGCTTCAGCGCTTGCGCGTCGTCGGGAAGATGATCGGGCGAGATCGTCACCCGCTCATCGAATCACGTCCGGGGATCGTTGGCGTGGGTAAAACGGCGGCCGATTCACCTTGCCGCAGCATGATCCGGCCAGCTCCGGCTGGGCCGTGCGCACCGGCCGGCGCCAGTCGATCCCTTCCAACAGCATCGACAATTGTGCCGGCGTCAGCACCGCCACGCCCTGCTCGGCGCGTGGCCACATAAAACCCCCGCTCCAGCCGCTTGGCAAACAGGCACAGCCCGTCGCCATCCCACCACAACAGCTTCAAGAGGTCGCCCCGGCGTCCGCGAAAGCAGAAAACGTGACCCGAGAACGGGTCCTTGCCCAGCACGCTCTGGGCCTGCGCCGCCAGGCTGTCGAAGCCCTTGCGCATGTCGGTCGCACCCGCCGCCAGCCACACCCGAGTGCCCGGGGCCAAGCCGATCATCGCAGCAGCTCGATGACCTGCCGAAGCGTCTTGGGCGCAACCTCGTCGCGAAGACACACCCGCGCACCGAAGCCGAACTCAATCTCGATAAAGCCGGTCCGCTCCGCCCGGCGCCGATGTCGCGGCCCCTCCGGCACCACCTCAACCGGCACCATCGTGCTGGCCTCGACCACCGCGGGCACCGCCTGCGGCAGCAACTCCCGTCGCCATTTGAACAGCTGATTGGCGTTCACGTCATGGCGCCGCGCCACGATCGACACCGACGATCCCGGCTCAAGCGTCTCCGACACAATCTGACGCTTGAGCGCCTCCGGCCACTCCCGGCGCTGGTCCACCGAGATCGGTTTGCGCTTGGTGTCCGCTAAAGTCTTGGTGGACACCTGATCTGAAACGTTCGCCATCAGCCGATCATCGGCCCAACCCGTGATCAGCGGGAGGCGCCCTTCACCGAGCGCTTACATACAAGGGATATAGCTGCCTACTGCTACAGCAGCAAGCCTGCTACGTGCAGCATGTACCGCTATATTCTACCATCGCGGAAACTATTTTAGGAGGAGGTGTCAATATCTCCGTTCAAAGGGCCGCGCCGCTTCTTCGGGCGCTTGCGTTTGGTGCGCTCGGGTGGTTTGGGCTCTTCCCCCGTGGGCGGTTGATACTTTGGTGGTCGGGGTGCGGCGTCTTCGGCCATCTGGGGACGAAATGCGTAGCTACGCGGCTGCGGTTGTTCAGGTGGTGGCTGTCGCGGAGTTTCCTGTTTCGGCGCACTCACTCGTTCCCTGTTCCGCTGAATGAGACTCCGGTACGCGCCTCGGTCATTTTCGGCTCGCGGTCGAGCTGGCCGTAGGGGACCGTAATCGAAACGGCGGGTTCTACGACGCCGGTGATAGCGCAGGCGAAGTGATATTCAGGGAGGTTACGGATAACCTCTGTTTCCATCCGTAGGTAAGGCGCGAAAGCGCGAGCATCGGGGTCAGTTGCCCGCTTAAAGGAATTGATCAAAGGCCCGGAGGCTCTGTTATCACCCATCGAGGTGGAACGATCGGATCAACGGCTGAAGTCGCGGTAGCGCTCCTGATAGAGGATCTGCATGCGCGTCAGCTCGCCCGCCGG
>CAYMRQ010000415.1:0-2029 GCA_964392845.1 uncultured Rhizobium sp. | reverse complement strand
ACGCTGGGCCAGCGCGGCCGTGCTGGGGCGCCGGCGTGACGATGCGCCGCAGCGCGAATCGCGCACCCCCTGCGTTCCGCGACCGCGCATATCGCCCGGCGGCTGCTTCATGGCATGATGAAGCCGGCGATCAGGCAAGATTTGCGGCATGCCGAATGACCGGATGACGATCAACGGGATCGAGCTGGAGGTGCTGCGCCGCGGGGAGGGCACGCCGGTGCTGCTGCTGCTGCACGGCATGGACACAGTGCACAAAGAGGCGCGGTTTCTCGATCTGCTCGGCCGGCATGCCGCGATCATCGCCCCCTCTTCGCCCGGCTTCGGCGATACCAGGCGGCCGCCCGATTTCGACACGATCTACGATCTCGTCAACCTCTACCTCGCCGTCATCGACGAACTGCCCGATGAAAAGATCGTGCTGATGGGGCTTTCCTTGGGCGGCTGGCTGGCGGCGGAGGTCGCGGTCGCCTGCCGCCATCGCCTGAAGAAGCTTATCCTCGTCGATCCGGTGGGCATCAAATTGGGCGACCGCGAGACGCGCGACATCTTGGATGTGTTCAACGTCAACCCGGCCGAGGTGCGGCGGTGCAGCTGGCACGACCCGGGACACGCCCCCGATTACGATGCGATGAGCGACGAGGAGCTGGTCATCCATGCGCGCAACTGGGATTCGCTCTGCCTCTATGCCTGGCACCCCTACATGTACAACCCGCAATTGAAGCATTGGCTCGGCCGGGTCAGGGTGCCGACCCTGGTGCTGTGGGGCGCCAGCGACCGGGTCGTCACCCCGGCTTACGGCCGCGCCTATAGCGGGCTGATCCCGGGCTCGCGCCTCGAACTGATCGAGGCGGCCGGCCACCACCCCGAGATCGAGCAGCCGGAACGCGTCGTCGAGCGGGTCGCCGCGTTTTTGTCGAAGCCTTTCCCGTGAGGCACGGTTGCATCGGCAGGTGGCGTCCTTCGAGACGGCGCTTCGCGCCTCCTCAGGATGAGGGTAAATTTGTGTGCGTGGCATCAAAAGCTGACCTCATCCTGAGGAGCCCGCGTAGCGGGCGTCTCGAAGGACGCATAGCCGTCATCCAGTCAAACCGAGCGCCATAGCCCGCAATTCTTGACGCCGGCGCACGGCACGGACGAAAGTGCCGCAACGCCCCTGGCCTAACGCCCAACCGAGAAGGAATTGGTATCGTGAGCATCGGATCCCTGCCGCTCTCCCGCTTTACCGTGCTTGATCTGACGCATGCGCGCGCGGGACCGACCGCGGTGCGCCAGCTGGCCGATTGGGGCGCCAAGGTGATCAAGATCGAGCCGCCGGCCGATGACGGTCGCGATGTGACCGGCTCGCGGCGCGAAGGCTTCGATTTCCAGAATTTGCACCGCAACAAGCGCAGCCTCGCCCTCAATCTGAAGACCAAGGACGGGCTGGCGATCTTTATGAAGCTGGCCGAGAAGGCCGATGTCGTCGTCGAGAACTTCCGCTCGGAGGTCAAATTCCGCCTCGGCGTCGATTACGAATCGGTCAAGAAAATCAATCCGCGCATCGTCTTCGGCAGCATTTCCGGCTTTGGCCAGAGCGGGCCCTATGCCAAGCGGCCCGGGGTCGACCAGATCGCCCAGGGCATGGGCGGCCTCATGTCGATCACCGGCCTGCCGGGGCAGGGGCCGGTGCGCGTCGGCATCCCGATCGACGATCTGTGCGCCGGCATATTGCTGGCGCAGGGGATCCTGATGGCCCTCATCGAGCGCGAACAGTCGGGCGAGGGGCAATGGGTCCATACCTCGCTGCTCGAGGCGCAGATCTTCATGCTCGATTTCCAGGCGTCGCGCTGGCTGATCGCCGGCGAGGTCGCCAAACAGGCCGGCAACGACCATCCGACCGGCATCCCGACCGGGCTGTTCCCGACCGCCGACGGGCAGATCAACATCGCCGCCTCGGGTGACCTCATGTTCCGCCGCTTCTGCGAGGCCGCCGACGCGCTGCATCTGCTCGACGATCCCGACTACAAGACCGGCCCGGCGCGCTCGAAAA
>CAYMRQ010000414.1:0-2092 GCA_964392845.1 uncultured Rhizobium sp. | reverse complement strand
TGTCGATGGCACGATTCTACACCGGCTGGCCCCGTTAAGTCCGACAGGCTGCTAGAGGTCGAGATAACCGGAGAACACCACTTCGTTCGCGATCTTGGTCTTCTCGAAAGCGCGTTGGCGCGCCCGCAAAATGCGTTCGCCTACGGTGAGGATGACATTGTCGTCCTCGCCGTGAGGCTCATGGCCGGCATCGCGCAGGCTCACGCGGTTGAGCAGGGCAACAAGCGTACGGCGTTCGAAGCGTTGTGGCATTTTCTTCGCCTCAACGGCTTCGACCTGGCGATCGAAGACTCTGAGGCGGGGGCGGATCCGGTCATCAGTCTGATCGAGCATCGCTCGACAGAGGAAGATTTCGCCCTCGCGATCCGCCGGTACGTCATGCCGCGCCCGTAAGCGCCTGCGCCGCATCTCACTCCCCCCAATTCGATCCCCTTGCCTTTGCCGGCGAGGGCGGAGTTTTGTCAAGCCGGGTTTGCGCACTTGATCCTGATCTCCCGCTCGGGTTTGATGACCCGCGCGGAAGCTGCAAATGGCATCCGGCTGTTCGCCCGAGAAACTCCTCCCGCTTCGGCGCGAGGTCGTTCACTGCGGCGACGATTGACCAAAGGGGCGGCGGCGACGCCAGCGCCACGCTAGTTGGGGGGGACGCAAAAATGGCAGAGATCGGCACCCGCGCACCGCGCTTCTCGCTGCGCGACATCACCAATTATCAATGGCTCGTGCTGTTCGTGGCCTGGGCCGGCTGGTCGCTCGACATCACCGATTTCACGCTCTATGGGCTGGTGTTGCGCCAGGCCTTGACCGAGCTGCTCGGCGGCAGCCCGACGATGGCGCAGATCGGCTCGGTCGGCGGCTTGATCACCACCGTCGGCCTCTTGGGCTGGGCGTTTGGCGGCTTTTTCTTCGGCATCGTCGCCGACTATCTCGGCCGGGTGCGCACGCTGGCGCTCAGCATTCTGATTTATAGCGTGTTCACCGCCTTGCAGGGGTTTGCTCAAGACGTCTGGCAACTCGGCCTGTTCCGCTTCATCGCCGGGCTCGGCACCGGCGCCGAGCTGATGATCGCGATCCCGCTGGTTGCCGAAGCCTTCGCCGAGACGCACCGGGCCAAGATCCTCGGCTTCATGATGACCGGCGGTGGCTTTGGCACGCTGTTCGGTGCGGCCATTTACGGCTGGGTCGGCAATTATGGCTTAAAGCTCGATTTCCCGGTGCTCACGGTGGTCGAGGGTGCGACGTATAGCTGGCGAACCGTCTTTTTTACCGGGATATTGCCGGCGTTGCTGCTGGCTTTCATTCGCAAGGGAATGGTCGAGCCGGAGCGCTTTGCCGCGGTCAAGGCGCGGCGCCAGGCGCTGGCGACAAGCAGCGATCACACCGAAGAGGACCGCGAATTCCTGCGCCTGGTGCCGCTGCAGCTGTTCAGTCGCGGCGTCCGCTACCAGACGATGGTCGGCGTTCTATTCGCGCTCGGCACCCTGCTGGCGGTGTGGACGGCCGCGGCCTGGCTGCCGACGATCCAGAACCTGCTCTTGGAAAAGCAAGGCATCACTGGCGGGGCCGCCATTCCCTACGTGAGAAACGGGATGATGCTGTGGGGGATCGGCGGCATCTTCGGCTACATCGCGTTCGGCTATATCGCCGACGTGATCGGCCGGCGGCCGACGATCTTCCTCTACAGTGTGGGCACCCTCGTCTTCGGGCTCTATCTGTTCCTCGGAGTGAGCAGCTACGACCCGTATCCGTACCTGCTGCCGATCTACGGCTTCTTCGTGATCGGCATCTTTTCCGGCCATGCGATCTACATGTCGGAATTGTTCCCGACCCATGTCCGCTCGACCGCGGTGGCGTTCTGCAACGGTTCGGGACGGATCGTCACCAGCTTCGGGCCGCTGGTCGCCGGGTTGCTCGTGGTGCAGCTCGGCGGGCTTTCCAATGCCACCGGGATCATGACCGGCTTCGCAGTGTTGAGCATCCTCGCGGTGTTTCTCGGCCGCGAGACCCGGGACGAGCAATTGCCGCGCTAGCGCGAGAAGTTCGGACTGTGTCCGGTTGTTCGCCCGCGCCGACGAGGTGATTGGATGAGACGACG
>CAYMRQ010000413.1:0-2116 GCA_964392845.1 uncultured Rhizobium sp. | reverse complement strand
AGGCGGTCGGCCTACTCCAGCTCGAGACCGGAATCCACAATCTCGACGCGGTCCGGCTTTACAGCCGTGGCGGCTATCGGGAGCGTGGCCGGTTTGGCGACTACCCGGCCGACCCGCTCAGCATCTTCATGGAAAAGCCGCTCTGAGCCCCGCCAGGGTTCGGTATCGAATGAGCCACCGGGGCTCGCCACGAAAAGGAGGGAAGGAAGCCGTGCCGAAGCGTCCAGAGACCTGTGCGGGCGGCAGATGAACCCGTTGCAACCCTTCACGCGCCGCGCCCGCATCGCCTATTTTTCGATGGAGATCGCGGTGCGATCCGAGATTCATACCTATAGCGGCGGCCTCGGCATTCTGGCAGGCGACGTCGCCCGCTCCTGCGCCGATCTCGAATTGCCGGTGGTCTTTGTTACGCTGTTGAGCCGCGAGGGTTATTTCCGACAGGAGATCGATGCCGAGGGGCATCAGATCGAGCACCCCGATCCGTGGGACCCGTCGAGCTTCATGGTGCCGCTGGGGGCGATGATCGCGGTTGAGATCGAGCATCGGATGGTGTGGATACGCCCCTGGCTTTACCTGCTGACATCGCCATTGGGCCACTCGGTTCCGGTGCTCTTCCTCGATACCGACCTGAGCGAGAACGCCGCGGCCGACCGGGCGATTACGCACCACCTCTATGGCGGCGACGAGGCTTACCGCCTGGCGCAGGAGATGGTTCTCGGCATCGGCGGCGTACGCATCCTGCGGGCGCTCGGTTTCGAGATCGGCACCTACCATATGAACGAGGGCCATTCGGCACTGTTGGCGATTGAATTACTTACGCATTACCGGCGGCAGCCCGCTGCGGCGCCGCCCGGCCGAGCGGCGGTCGATCTGGAAGGCGTCCGCCGGCGCTGCGTCTTCACGACCCATACGCCGGTCGAGGCGGCGCACGAACGCTTTTCCTACGAGCTGGTGCAACGGCTGTTCGGCGACCAGGCCGACCTCGACCTGCTCAAGATGATCTCGCCGGGCGAGCAGCTGAACATGACCCGTCTTGCGCTCAACCTCAGCGGTTACATCAACGGCGTGGCCGAGCGCCACTCTGAGACCACCGAAAGTCTGTTTCCCGGCTATGATGTTCGATCCATCACCAATGGCGTCCACATCGCAAGCTGGGCACATCCCGCCTTTGCGCGCCTGTTCCAGGCGAGTGTGCCGCATTGGGGCTTCGAGCCAGAGGTATTGGTGCGCGCCGACCAGCTGCCCGATGCCGATGTCTGGGCCGCCCATCAAGCCGCGAAAGGCGAATTGCTGACTGAGATCAAGGCCCGCGGAGGCCCGGCAATGGACCCGGAGACTCCGCTGATCGGTTTTGCCCGCCGCATGACCGCGTACAAGCGGCCGGAGCTGCTGTTCGCCGACATCGATCGCCTCGTCGCGATCCATCGCGAATTCCCGTTTCAGGTGGTGCTGGCGGGCAAGGCCCATCCTCGCGATCATGGCGGCAAACAGCATATCGTCGAGTTGCACGCGCATATCCGGCGGCTGGCACCGGAAATTCCGATCGCTTTCCTGCCGAACTACGATATGGCGATGGCACGCAGTCTGGTTTCCGGTGCCGATCTGTGGCTCAACACGCCGCAGCCGCCGTTCGAAGCTTCGGGCACCAGCGGGATGAAGGCGGCGATCAACGGGGTGCTGAATCTCAGTACGCTCGATGGCTGGTGGCTCGAGGCCCGCATCGAAGGGGTTGTCGGCTGGTCGATCGGTGAGGATCCGATGCGTCCCGGCGCCGATGATGCGGCATCCCTTTATGACAAACTGCAGCATGTGATCCTGCCGCTCTATAGAAGCGACCGGCCGCGCTGGATCTGGATGATGAAGCAGGCGATGGGCAAGATCCCGCAATACTTCAACAGCCAGCGCATGATGCGCCGCTACGCGACCGAAGCCTATTTGCGATAGGGGATTAAATGATCTTTTCCTCGATACTGAGGATTCCACCACCTTGATCGCGCTGTTTTGTTCGAAGCCGATCGCTGTAGCATCAGGAACCAGAAGGGCCTAGCCGTTGCCGGCCAGGCCCTTCCTTTGATTGGTGGAGCCAACCGGGATCGAACCGGTGACCTCTACAATG
>CAYMRQ010000412.1:0-2128 GCA_964392845.1 uncultured Rhizobium sp. | reverse complement strand
CGCCGCGCTGCCGCTGATGGAAATCCTGAAAGTCGGTGACAGCCCGCCGGAAAAGCTCCCTGACGGCGACCGGCCGCTATCGGGGATCCGCGTGCTCGATCTGACAAGGGTGCTCGCCGGGCCGACCTGCGCCCGCACGCTGGCCGAGCACGGCGCCGACGTCTTGAAGATCACCGCGCCGCATCTGCCCAATATCGGCTACCAGGAATACGACACCGGGCACGGCAAGTTGTCGGCGCACCTCGATCTGCGCCAGCCCGAGGACCTGGCGACGCTGCGCGGCCTGGTGCGCGAGGCCGACGTCTTCTCGCAAGGCTACCGCCCGGGAACCCTCGGCACCCGCGGCTTGTCGCCCGAGGAGCTCTCGGCGCTGCGGCCGGGCCTCGTCTACGTCTCGCTGTGCGCGTTCGGCCACCAGGGACCGTGGGCCTCGCGCCGCGGCTTCGACACCGTGGTGCAGACGGTGAGCGGCATCACCACCCGGCAGGCCGAGCTGTTCCCCGGCGCCGAGCCGGGCCAGCCGCAATTCTATCCGGTCTCGGCGATCGATTACCTGACCGGGTATCTGATGGCGTTTGGCGCGATGGTGGCGCTGGCGCGGCGGGCGCGCGAGGGCGGCAGCTGGCTGGTGCGGATTTCCTTGGCGCAGACCGGGCGCTGGCTGGTCGGCCGCGGCGAGGTGCCGGAGGCCGCGCTCAGAGACGTGGCGACGGAGTTCACCCCAGAGGAGTTGGCCCGCTGGTCGACCGCGAGCGACACCCCGGTCGGGCGCCTCGGCCATCTGAAGCCGGTCGTCCAATTGTCCGAAACGCCACCTTTTTGGGCGCGCCCCTCGGTGCCGCTCGGCTACAACGAACCCGCCTGGCCGGCGCGCGGCTAGCGCCGGCGCAGCCCTGCGCGCCGAGCCGCTATTCCGGGGTCGCGACCGGGTGGTCTTTATGCCGGCGGGCGACGCGCTCCATCTCTTCCAGGAGATCGTGCAATGCCTGGTCGGCGCTGTAGGACATCTTGGCGAAGGCGCGCAGAAAGCTGTCGGTGCGCGGCAGCTGGAACAGTGTCTCCTCGCCGTCCTTCGGCGTCGTCGCGGCGATCAAGACGACGTTGTCATAGGGCTGCAGCACCAGTTCCTTCAATGGTTTGCCGGGCCCGGTCACGTATTCGACAACCCGGCAGCTTTTGCTGTCGTGCGTCTCGCCGAGGATCGTCATGCGGTAGGCGGCGCGCGTCGTCGATGCCTCGACGAGGGCGCGGGCGAACGGGCGCAGGAAGCTCTCATCAAAGCCGAGGATTGCCGTCGGCCGATCGTTATTGATCGACGAGCGCATTTCGAGGGTCGTCCACAGCGAGGCGCGTCCATTGAAATAATCGGCCGAGGCAAGGTCGAGATTGATCGAATCGATCGGCATCGGCGGCGCCACCGAGCGGGCCGACAGAAAGGCAAAGCAGGCCGGCTCGCGCTTCAGCGAAATATTTGTCGCCGCCTCCAGATTGCGGTCGCTGGTCGCGGGTGTCTCAGCCATGGCGCGGCCTGTTCGTGATGGGGCGACGGACAGCTTGGAGCGTAGCCGTGTACAGCGCCTGGGGAAAACCATTCTGTCGTAAATATTGGATAAACTGGCGGCGCCGGCACTGTCAAACGGCGCCCGGCGATGCAAGCTGCGGCCATTGGCCGCGCGGATCGCGGCGGCCAATTTGTCCTGTGCGTGTGAATTCACTGGCTGCATGAATAAACAGCGTCCTTCGAGACGCGCCCCGGCTTCGCCGCGACGCTCCTCAGGATGAGGTTATCGTATTGAGGGCTTTAAGAAGAAACCTCATCCTGAAGAGCCCGCGCAGCGGGCGTCTCGAAGGACGCACGGCCCCGATCCCAGCCGCGGGCCGCCGTCTTCAGCGCCCGGCGTCGCCCTCGCTGATCTGTTCGATCGTCGTCTCGGCGGCCAGCCATGCCGCCTCCGCTTCGGCGATCAGGCGGGCCAGTTCGGCGCGGCGCTTCAGTGCCTGCGCGAGCGCTGCGCCCTGCCCGCCAAACGCCCCGGGGGCGGCGAGCGTCTGGTCGAGCGCCTGCTGCTCGTCGGCCAGCCGCGCCGCCGCCGCTTCCGCCTGGCGCGCGGCGCGGCGCAGCGGCTCC
>CAYMRQ010000411.1:0-2182 GCA_964392845.1 uncultured Rhizobium sp. | reverse complement strand
CGACGCGCCGCGCCGCCGCGGCCGGCCCCGCGGCGCACGCACCGCCCGCGCCGGGTAGGCCGCCCCGGCAATCCTGCGCCGGGAGGTTTACCGGCAGCGCGTCCCGGTCTCGGTGACGATCAGGTCCATCGGCATTTCGAAGGGCTGGGGATGGATCGTCTCCAGAAGCTGTATCTCGAACCCGACCCCGATCGCCAGCGGTCGCGGCGACAGCGCCGCCAGGGTGCGGTCGAAATAGCCGCCGCCATAACCCAGCCGGTAAGAGGCGCGGTCGAACCCGACGAGCGGGGCAAGCACGACCCTCGGTGTGACAAGCGCGCGTTTTTCCGGCACCGGGATGTGCCACACGCCGTCGACGAGCGGCTCGCCGGGCCGCCAGGCGCGATATTCGAGCGGCCCTTTTTTGTCGACCACGACCGGCAGCGCGACGCCGCGCCCGGCAGCGACCGCCCAGTCGATGAGCGCTCGCGGGTCGAACTCCGCGCGAAACGGCCAATAGACGCCGAGAACGCCCGGAAGTTCGGCGATCACGGCGCGCAGCCCGGCATCGATGCGCTCGCTCCAGCGGCGCCGGTCGGCGGCGGGCAACCCCTGGCGCAGCGCGATCAGCCGCTCGCGCTCGCCGCGGCGCCACAGCTTTACGGCATCGGGATCCAAGATTGGCCCTTCACTCCGGGATCAAGTCGAGCACGTCTTCGCCATTGTGCAGGCGTCCGGCCAGCCGGGTATGGAACTCCCGCAGCCACTCGACCATCTCCTCCGGCCGTTTCGTCGGCCGCACGCCTTCATATTCATCGGCGACCAGATCCATGATCCTGCGCATGTTTTCGACTTCAACCCCCTCAAAAGGATAGTCGAATAGCAGGTCAAAATAGAATTTGAACGAAGCGGTTCGGCGACTGGGCTTCAATCGTAGGGATTGAATCTTGTTGAGCCACGTCCTCAGCTCACGACGAAAATGTCGGCGCGTCTCCGGTGGGAAATCGAACCCTACGAGTTTGACAAGGTGCACGTTTATCGGGTCGTACAGACCAAGAAGGATCTGCTCGACCAGTTTTCGCGGCAGTGCCATCACCATTGAATCATCGAGTTTCATTGTAATGGCCTCCGCACGCGCGATCAGAACAACCCGGTAATCCGGCCGTCTTCGGTCAGCTCGATACTGTTGGCGGCGGGGACCCGCGGCAGGCCGGGCATCGTCATGATCTCGCCGCAGACGGCAACGATGAACTCGGCGCCGGCTGACAGCCGGATCTCGCGCACGCCAAGAATATGATCGTCCGGCGCGCCCTTGGCGTTGGTGTCGGTCGTAAAGCTGTATTGGGTCTTGGCAATGCACACCGGGAAATGGCCAAATCCGGCCTTTTGCAGCTCGGCGAGGCGGCTCTCGATCGCAGCGTCGCAGGCGATGTCCTTTGCCCGGTAGATCTTTTGCGCAATCGTCTTGATCTTGTCGCGCAGCGGCATCTCGTCGGGATAGAGAAAGCGGAACTCGGCCTTGCCGCTTTCGGCGAGCCCGACCACGGCACGGGCCAGCTCTTCGGCCCCCTCGCTGCCGCGGGCCCAATGGTCGGCGATCACGGCCTCGACCCCCATGCCGGCGCACAATTCCTTCAGCCGGCCAAGCTCGGCCTCGGTATCGGCGCTGAAGCGGTTGACCGAGACCACGGTCGGCACCCCGAACCCGCGCAGGTTCTCGAGATGGCGCTTGAGATTGGCGAAGCCCTTTTCGACAGCCGCGACATTCTCCTCCTTAAGCCCGTCGCGCGGCACCCCGCCGTGCATCTTGAGCGCCCGCATGGAGGCGACGATGACCGCCGCGTCCGGTTTGAGACCGGCCTTGCGGCATTTGATGTCAAAGAACTTCTCGGCGCCGAGGTCGGCGCCGAACCCGGCCTCGGTGACGACGTAATCGGCGAGCTTCAGCGCCGTCGTGGTGGCGATCACCGAGTTGCAGCCATGGGCGATGTTGGCGAACGGGCCGCCATGGATAAAGGCCGGGTTGTTTTCGAGCGTCTGAACCAGGTTCGGCGCGAGCGCATCCTTTAAGAGGGCCGCCATCGAACCGGCCGCCTTCAGATCGGCGGACCGCACTGGCTGGCGCTCCCGGGTCTGGCCGACGACGATATTGGCGAGGCGGCGGCGCAGATCGGCCAGGTCGGTCGACAGGCAGAAGATCGCC
>CAYMRQ010000410.1:0-2185 GCA_964392845.1 uncultured Rhizobium sp. | reverse complement strand
CCAGGCGCCGATCTGGCTGTCGCGCTGCCGGGACGTGAAGTAGGCATCGGCCTCGTCCTCGGCGACCGGCGCGAAGGTGGCCACGATGCGGACCTGCCGGCCAAGCGATTTCCAATGAAAGCACAGCGCCGCGCGCGGGTTGATCGACAGCTCCTCGGCCTTGCGGCTTGCGAGATTGGTGTAAAAGACAAAGCCTTGGGAATCCGCACCCTTGAGCAGCACCGCGCGCAGCGAGGGCACGCCGTCGCGGCTCGCCGTGGCGAGCGTCATCGTCTCGGCCAGGGGCTCGCTGCGAGCGGCGAGCTCGAACCAGCGCGCAAGCGGCGCAAAGGGTTCGTCCTCGGCGATCTCGTCGGTCATTCTGCGAACGCCTCCGCTGCGCTCCCGCGCGCCATACGCTTCCCCTACTCCGACGCGATGCCGTCGGCAACCGCTCTAACCGGCATCCCAGCCGCCGGCATTGCCGCCGGAGCGCGGATCTCGGCCAGGAGGACCGCCAGCGTCACCCGCATCGCCGCGGCCTCGGCCTTGACGATCCGCTCCATGGCCGGTGCGACCTGCACCTGCCACGGCGCCAGCGGCTGCGCCAGCCAGCTGCCGGCGAGCGGCAGGCCGAGTGCCCCATAAAGGTCGTGCAGCGTCGCGCTCTCCGGGCTCCAGGCGAGAACCCAGGTCCCATCCTGGGTCGGCGCGGTAAACCCGGCCTGCGCGAGGCGCCGCAGATGCTCGTCGACGACCGAGGTGGCGACCCCGAGCTCGGTTGCCAGCGCGACGATGCGACAGGTCGCGCCGCGCCGCTGCGCCCGCGCCAGCGCGGCGATCAGGGCGAGACTGAAGCCGAGCCGCACGCCGCCACTGCTGAGATGGGCAAGCCGCTCGTCGACCCGCCAGGTCGCCAGGTTTGCCGCCACCACCGCGCCGAGCAGCACCGCCATCCACGACACGTACATCCATAAGAGGAAGATGGGGATGGCGGCGAGCGCGCCATAGACCGTCTGATAGGACGACATCGCGCCGATATAGAGCGCGAAACCGAGCTTGAGGATTTCGATCGCGACAGCGGCCACCGCCGCGCCAAGCGCGCCGTCGCGCCAGCGCACCGCGCAATTGGGAATGAGGCAATAGAGCAGCGTGCAGGCGATCAGCTCCAACAGCACCGGCACGAGCCGCACGAGAAAATGCGGCCAGAAGCTGGCGAATTGGGCAAGCGCCTCCGGATCGAGGCCGGCGCGGCGGGCCGCGGTATCGAGATAGGTCGACAGGGTAAGGCTCATCCCGACCAACAGCGGGCCCAAGGTCATCAGGGTCCAGTAGGCGACAACCCGCTGCCCCCACGGCCGCGGGACCGGCACCCGCCACAGCAGGTTCAGCTGGTCCTCGACGGTGACCAAGAGGAGGATGCCGGTCGCGCTGATGCCGACGATGCCGATCGCGGTGGCCTGGGTTGCCGACGCAGCGAAATACTGGAACCACCAGGACGCCTGCTCGCTGATCTGGGGTACGAAATTGCGGAAGATGAACGCCAGCAGCTCC
This sequence comes from uncultured Rhizobium sp., assembly GCA_964392845.1. Taxonomy (GTDB): domain Bacteria; phylum Pseudomonadota; class Alphaproteobacteria; order ATCC43930; family CGMCC-115725; genus DATARH01. The sequence continues at coordinate 652 of CAYMRQ010000410.1, read as the reverse complement.
TGCCGCAGCGTCGCGAAATTGGGGAACGCCGACAGGATGCCGAGAGCAATCACGCCCAGCGGCACGAGTGACACGAGCGAGGTATAGCTGAGCGCGCCCGCGGCGGCAAAGCAGCCGTCGCGGTTGAAGCGGTGCAGCGCGTAGCGGCAGAACGTGACGGTTGCCGCGAGCTTGCGCTGCAGCACCGCGATCGTGCCCTCCAGCCCGACGCTGGTCGTGACGCCGGTCATAGCGCCCTGGGGGCCGCGATCCTCGGCTTCTTGCATCGGGTCCCTATACGGCCGATCTTACCAAACAAACAAGCGCGGCGGGCGGACCCTCATGGATCGTCGATGCGGGCAGCCTCTCAGTTCGATGAAACACCGCCCCGGCACCGGCGTTGACACTGCCCCTCGCCCCCGCTACCAACGGCGACAATCATAGGATGGGGAGGAAGCACGGGTTGCCGCCACTTCTCGAGGTGAAGAATCTGCACACCGAGTTCCGCACCGGCGCGGGAATCGTGCGGGCGGTCGACGGGGTTTCCTATACTGTCGATCCCGGCGAGACCGTTGCCATCGTGGGGGAAAGCGGGTCGGGCAAGTCGGTCGGGGCGCTGTCGCTGCTGCGCCTGATCCCGGACCCGCCCGGCCAGATCACCATGGAGATGGTC
>CAYMRQ010000409.1:0-2216 GCA_964392845.1 uncultured Rhizobium sp. | reverse complement strand
CCCGCGGCCGCCTCCACCCGCCCGCCGCCGCGGCCCGGCTTGCCGCCGCCGTGGCGCCAATTTTTCCCCGCCCCGGAGGTTCCGCTGGCGTAACCGATATACCCTCCGGAGATCGCGCCGTAGCGGACCGTATCAACGATAATGCTGCGTCCGCCCCAATTGACGCTCCCCCAACCCCATAGCGGACCGTAATAGGCCACGTTGACACCGTAGCCGTAGCCGATGAAGTACCCCGGCGCGAAGGCAAAGCCGACCGGCAACGGGAATAGGTAAGGCGGATGGGCCGGGTACAGCCAACGACCGTAGATGGCGGCGGAATCATAGACCGGACAATAGACAAACGCAGGATTGGCCGGTGCAACAGTCACGAAACCGTCTTTTTCCTCGACGATGCACTGGCATTGCGGGCCGCTCATGAAGTTTCCCGACGCGATCGCTTGCTGACGCAGCCGCTGGACCGCGTTCATCACATCGGCCTGCTGCGCGACGAACGCGACGCCGAGCTTCTGCGTCCACTCGATCTGGCCGGACATCAGTTCGAGCAGCCGCGGGAACGGCACCAGCGCCATTACGCTTGGGTTCCAATGCTTGTTACGCAGCGCATAGGTCAGCGCGTTGCCGCGCACACCGCGGTGCGCGCGGGCGTTGACCCAGCGCGCCGCCGCGACGATTTCGACAGGATAGGCGGAGCCCATCAGGATCTGGCTGAGAAGCTGGTCGGGATAGAGAGCGATCGGCGCGACCAGCTGGCCGAGTTCGGCTTCTGTCAGACCCGGGTTGGTCGGCGGCGCAGGCCCTTGCGCTTGCGCGGGCGGCTCTACCGCGGCAGGCGGGTTTGCCAGCGCAGCTTGCGGCGGCGGTGCAGGCGCTTGCGCGGTCGGCGCAGCAGAAGGTGGCGGGGTTGCCGAAGCAGCAGAAGGTGGCGGGGCTGCCGGCGCAACGGGCGGCGGCGATTGCGCGAGATTTTGGGGTGAGGCGGCCGACGGCGCCGGCGGATTTGCCGCAACGGGTGCGGCCGGAGCCGGCGACCCTTGCGCCGTCGGTTGCTTCGAAGCGGCGGAGGGAAACAGCGACAGCATGTCCTGGGCTGGCGACGGCACGCAAAACAACCCGAGCGAGACGACCACACCGGCCGACAACGACAGCGGAAAATGGGATCGATCGAATTTCATCACATGCCTCGCCGGGCTGTCGCCGTTCGACCACCAAAAACGCCCGTTGAGGAGGGGTAGCGGCAATTGGGGGGCCGGTTCCGCGGTCCCGCGGAGCGCTCAGTGACGAGAACGCGGCCGGACGCGATCGGTTCCCGGGTGCTGACAGGTCACCACAGGCCGGTCGCGGCGGCCGGTCCTGCCGATTTCCGAAAAAGGCGGTCGGGCGGGGATGCCGGCCTCGTCCGCCCGACCTACCCCGAGCTCGCTTTGGGGGGGAGCACGATGCTCGGAGCTGCACCACAAACGCCGGCCGGGTCGATTTCGATCCCGGCAGAGTTATGGCCTCCGGCCCGCGAGGGCGGGCACCAGCTGCGCCATTCGCTCGATCACCGGCGCGGCGCCTGCTTCAGCGAGCCGCGCATCGTGACCCGGCCGGCAATGACCGCCGCCTGTGAACCCGATCGCGGTCATGCCGGCCGCAACCGCGGCGGCGATACCAGGAAGGCTGTCTTCGATGACGACGCAGCGTTGCGGCCTGACGCCCATCCGGTCTGCCGCATGGAGGAACAGATCGGGCGCCGGCTTGCCGCGCGCTACATGAGTGGCGCTGAAGATGTTCGGGTGAAAACGATCGTAGAGACCAACCAGCGAGAGGGCATGCCGCAACCGCTCGGGCGTGCCGCTTGAGGCGACGCAAGTCGGGCAGGCGAGCGAATCGAGCACGGCAGTCACGCCGGGGATCGCTCGCAGATCGGCCTCGAACAGGCGGCGCAGCCGTTCCTGGTGACGAATCGCGAAACCCGGCAAAAGCCGGCCATAGCGCGTTTCGAGATCGCTCAGCATTGCGGCCATGCTGATGCCGGTGTAGCGATCGAGGATCTCCTCGGCCGAGACGTCGATGCCGCATTCGGCCAGGCATTCAAGGTCCGCTCGCACCGCCAGAGGTTCGCTGTCGATCAAGACGCCATCGCAATCGAAGATGACGAGATCGAAATGCATCGCCGCACGCCTAGCAGCCTGTCGGACTCAGGTTTTCGCCTGGCAGCGTGACGGCCCGCGGCA
>CAYMRQ010000408.1:241-2301 GCA_964392845.1 uncultured Rhizobium sp. | reverse complement strand
AGCCCGGCGCCCAGCGCGCTCTCGGGCAGGAACAGGTTCCACAACCCCGCCGCGCGCGCCTTCGCCTTCAGCACCTCCATGATCGGCGGGATCTGCCAGCGATCAGGCGCCTCGGCCAATTGCCGCTCGAACACCGCCTCGGCCGGGTACACCTCCCGCTGCACGAATTCCTGCACTTGTCCCTGAAGGCGCTTCACCTTGTCCGAAGGCTCGAGATCCATCGGGTTCCCCTTAATGCAATGCGACGCCTCAAATAGGACGCATTAGGGCGCAGCGCCCTGCGCAGCAGCGTATCACCACCGGCACCTTGCGGCACCTGTGGCGGCTGTGTTCAGTACAGGAACAGCTCGATAAGGGTGGCAACTTGCAGCGCCAGCACGAAGCCGATCATCCATTTCAGCAAAAAGAGGTCCCGCGCGACCCCGGAAACCCGCTGCGGTCGCAACTGGCACACGCCGATCACACCGCCTCCAATCGCTCGTAAGCGGCCTTGAGGCGATCGCGGTCGCGGCGGATCTCGGCGTCGCGTTCGCGCTGTTCGTCGATGATCTCCGGCTTCGCCTTGGCGAGAAACGCCGGGTTGGAGAGCTTGGTCGCCAGCTTTGCCAGCTCGGCCTCGGCTTTGGCGATCTCCTTGGCCAGGCGTGCTTTTTCACCGGCAAGGTCGACGACACCGCCGATTTGCAGGGCGAACGTTACGCCTGCCCCCATCGCCTGTACGGTGCCGCCGGCGTTGGCACCCGACACCGCGCTTGCAATGCCGGTCAGAGTGACCCGGGCAAGGCGCTGAAAATGCTCGGCGTGGTGTTCGATCCTTGCCGCTGCCGCCGGGTCGGCGTCTCTGATTTCGACGTCGAGGCGCGCCCCGGGCGGTATGTTCAACTCGGATCGCACGGCCCGGATCGCCGAAAGATCCTGGATCAGCGCTTCCATCTCGGCCGCGGCGGCCGGGTCGTGCAGATCGGGCGGCAGATCGGGCCACGGCGACGTGATCAGCATCGTCGGCAACATCCCCGCCGCCACGCCGCCGAACTGGCCCCACAGCTCCTCGGTGATGAACGGCATGACCGGATGCAGCAGATGGACCAGCTGCGCCAGCACCCAGGCGGTCGTCGCCTGGGTTTCGGCACGCGCGGCGGCGTCCTCGGCCTGCAGGATCGGCTTGGTGAATTCGAGATACCAGTCGCAGAAATTGCCCCACGCGAAGTGATAGAGCAGGTGCGCCGCCTCGTCGAAGCGGAAGCCTTCGAGCGCAATCGTCACCGCGGCGGCGCAATCGCGCGTCGCGCCGGCGATCCAGCGGTTGACGGTGAGCCGGCATCCTCGCGGGTCGAAGCCCGGCACCAGCGCGCAGCCGCTCATCTCGGCATAGCGCGCGGCGTTCCACAGCTTGGTCGCGAAGTTGCGCGAACCCTCGACCCGACTCTCGGCGAGCTTGATGTCGCGGCCGGGCGAGGCGAGCGCGGCGAGGGTAAAGCGCAGCGCATCGCAGCCATAGCGGTCAATGAGGTCGAGCGGGTCGATGATGTTGCCGCGCGATTTCGACATCTTTTGCCCGCGCTCGTCGCGCACCAGGGCGTGGATGTAGACCGTGCGGAACGGCACATCGCCCATGAAATGCAGCCCCTGCATCATCATCCGGGCGACCCAGAAAAAGATGATGTCGAAGCCGGTGACCAAAACGTCGCCCGGGTAGTAGCGCGCCAGTTCGGGGGTCTCGTCCGGCCAGCCGAGGGTCGAGAACGGCCACAGCCCCGAGGAAAACCACGTATCGAGCACGTCCTCGTCGCGGGTGAGCGCGACCGCGCTGCCGTAATGCGCCGCCGCCTCGCTCAACGCCTCCGCCTCGCTTTCGGCAACGAACACCGCGCCGTCCGGGGCGTACCAGGCGGGGATCTGGTGGCCCCACCACAATTGCCGCGAGATGCACCAGGGCTGGATGTTGCGCATCCATTCGAAAAATGTGTTTTCCCACTGCCTCGGCACGAACTGGGTCCGACCGCTCTCGACCGCGGCGATCGCCGGCTTGGCCAGCGCAGCGGCGTTGCAGAACCACTGGT
>CAYMRQ010000408.1:0-231 GCA_964392845.1 uncultured Rhizobium sp. | reverse complement strand
AACCAGGGCTCGATTACCTCGCCCGAGCGGTCATGGTGCGGCACCATCAGAACGTGGTCGTCGATCTTGTCGATGAGCCCTGCCGCTTCGAGATCGGCCAGCACCTGTTTGCGCGCGGCAAAGCGCTCGATCCCACGGTAGCGCTCGGGCACCGCATCGTTCAGATGCGCGTCACGATCGAAAATGTTGATCGCTTCGAGACCATGCCGCCGGCCGACCTCGAAATCGTTG
>CAYMRQ010000407.1:0-2320 GCA_964392845.1 uncultured Rhizobium sp. | reverse complement strand
CTATCACACCCTTGGCGCTCTCCCCGAGCCAGAAGCTCCCCACAGATTCTGCTGAGGAGGCGATGTTATAGAACGCCAGTTCGACCGCGTGGAACGTCCGGCAGCCGAACGCAGCTGCTCGCGGATGATGTCGGTGACGTTCCATTGTCTGTCTCCTTTCGTTGGTTTCGTCAACGCGGAGGACAGACGGCCCTGCGGAGAAGCGGCCCGATCACAGGGCCACACGGATTCTTGGCGCGGGCCGCCCTTGATCGGGACGCGCGCAGGGCCAGGCTCCGCGGATCATCTGCTGAAAGCAACGAAGGAGACGAGACGGAGGGGGACGAGCACGACGTGCGTGCTCGGTCGCGGTCATGAGGGTGGCGATTGCGCGGCCGCCGCCGCGGTCGGCAGGTGATTTTAGTCGGACTCCATGCCCAGGTGCTCAGACAACTTGTCGACAGCCTTATCAGCCATGATCAGGTATCCTCGGCCGGCTATGCTTCAATCAAGGGCGTCTAGGCGCGTTCGGACGATCTCGATCATCCGCGCCGTCATGGCGGCAGCCTCCGGACCCTGGTCCGGCAGATCGGGCAGCGCGATCCGGCCGGCAGCCTGCTTCATCCTCTGAATCATGTCGTCGATCGCGGCGTCCGCATCGGCGGCCCTCACACCGGCCGTGCTGGCCAGCGCGCGGAAATCCGCCCGGCGCAGGCGGTCGTCCCTGCCGTTCAGCTTGAGCGCCATGCGGTCGCGTTCGAGCCGGGGAAAGACGCGCGTGGTCACGGCGTCATAGAGCGGCGCCATGCGGACCGAGCGGAACTGCTCGTCGCCCGGTTCGGCGATTTTCAGCAGCGCCATGTTCTTCAGGTGCGTGTCGCCATCCGCGATCAGCCAGGCGAACAGCGCCCGCTTGAGCACGATGAGGACATCTTCTTCCGGCGCGGTCGACAGCTGGCGGACGGCCTTGGCCACCCGCTCCATCGTGCTGTCGTGTTTCGCCTGGGTTGGCAGATCGAGAACCGAGCAAAAGTCTTCCAGTGCGATCAGGCGCCTGTCCTCGAGGCTGTCGCGGACGTCGAAGCGCTCGACGAGCAGGGCCGGCGGCATGCGGTGGGGCATCGCGACGAGTGCCGCCGGCGGCGCCGCAAAGCCCGCGGCGGCGCCCAGGGCGAGGGCGATCCATTCGATGACCGGCAGCGACTCAAACCCGCTCGTGCCGGAAGGTTTGAGGATATGGGTGAAGGGCTTCCCGGCGCTCGGCGACAGCGTGCCGTCGGTGTCGAGATGCATCGGCGCCTTGATCTGGATGCCCGAGAGCCGAGGAGTGTCGGCGCGCTCGTAGATCTTCGCCAGATTTCTCTCGAAGCTTTGGCCGATATCGCCCCGGCCCGGTCCCGCATAGGTGCCGGTGAACAGGCCGTTGGCCGTATACCGGTCCAGGCGCGTCAGCAGCACATCGGACGGCAGCGCCGCCAGGTCGCTTGGCCGTTCGACGACCGTGACATTCGACATGTACCGCTTTCCCGTCCGCAACAGCGCCCGCTCGTCGCCTCGACGCCCGCGCGATCCAGCTCGTGCCCCTCTACTGGCAGCGCGTGATCTACGGAGACCGACGCTTCCGCCTGCGCCAGCCGATTCAGGTGCGCGTCGATTTCCATGACAACCTGTGGATTCACGAGCACGAACCCCTCGGCATCCTGGCCTACGCGCCCACCAGAGCCGAGTGCCTCGAGATGTTCCGCATGGACTTCGCCGCGGCGTGGGACGCGGTCGCCAAGGAGGAAGATCGCAACCTCACGGAAGACGCGCGCGCGCTCAAGCGCAAGCTCCTGGACCTGGTGGAGGCCGAGGAACCGATCACATGACCGCCCAGCCCACCGCCGCCATCCGGACGGCGCTCACGTCGAAGGGCTTTCCCCAGGACAACAGCCACCACGAGATGTACTGGCTGTATCACGACGGCAAGAAGACGTCGGTGAGGACGCGCATCAGCCACGGCGCGACCGAGTATGGCGATAACCTGCTCGGCCAGATGGCTCGGCAGGTCGGGCTGACCAGGCCAGAATTCAGCGACTTCATCGCCTGCCCGATGACGGCCGCTCGCTACACGGCTCTGGTGACCGAACGGGGGCGGATCGCATCTCCTCCGACCGAGAACACTCCACCCAAGTCCACCCACACCTGATCGGCGAGATCCGAAGCTGCGCCGGCGACGAAGGTGATCACCGCAGTTTGACATGTGTTACCTTACAGGGTAACATCACTCGTGCCGAAGATCCGGCACGGCGGCTACATCTTCATCGCCTGGAGAAGCGATCATCCCCCGCGGCATGTCCAC
>CAYMRQ010000406.1:0-2338 GCA_964392845.1 uncultured Rhizobium sp. | reverse complement strand
GCCAGGCTCGAGGTGATGCGGTTGACGATGCGCGTGGCCGCATGGCCGAGCGTCCGGCGCTCGCGGTTCGCCGGCCTGGCGTCCTCTTCGGCCAGGCTCGGGATCGCCGCCATTCTGCGGTGCTTGGCCGCGCCGCGCAACCACCCGGGGAAGGCGCGCTGCAGCAGCCCAGATCGAGCCGGTCGGTCTTCGCCCGGCGGTGCTCGCGCGACACCGGGATGCCAGGGGGATGCCAGGGGGATGCCAGGATCCCCGTCTTATTGGGCAGCTGCTTTCACCGGTTGATGTGCGCGGAGGAAGGTGCGTACCCGGTTGATCGTCCGTTCCTTCAGCTCCGGGGGCTCGCGCCAGGGGTAGACCGTGATCTCGGCGTTCGGCGCCAGCGAGGCAACATCGACGGAACTCTGGTGCGGGTGCGCCGGGGTGTCGTCCGGCAGGACCAGCATCGGTGTGCGGCAGTTGCGGATGAAGTCGCGCGGCACGCTGTACAGGAAGTCGGGCTGCACGCGGTAGAGGTTGTGCAGGTACTGCTCGACCTGCGCCATCGTCAGGTCGGGCCGTCGCGCCAGCAATTCCGGCGCCCAAACATCCTTGCCGGAGCGGTACATGACGTCCGGGTCTTCCGGGCGGTGCCCGACGGTCTGGCAAAACACCGCGGCGACGACACGCCGGGACGCCCGCTGCAGGAGCTTGCCCGCGAAACAGCCGCCGATGCAGTAGCCCATGAAGAAGAACTCGCGGATGCCGAGGTGGTCCATCACCGCCAGCTGGTCGTCGGCGAAGGCGCCCCACGGGTCATCGACCGGGATCGGCCCCGTGGATTCGCCGCCGTTCGCGTTACGCTGATCCATCGTGATGACGCGGAAGTCGTTCTTGAACGCCTCCGGGGCGTTGAACACCGCGGTCGGCCAATTGCTGACCCGCGAGTTCAAGCCACCGCCGGGGGTGACCAGCAGCGGGAAGCCGGTGCCGGCCTCCTCGTAGCGGATGCGGACGTCGCCTTTTTGACAAAACGGCATGGCAGTCTCTCCTTGCCCAATGTGATGTCCCGCGTCCCGGTGCGTCTCGACCGGACACGTGCGCACCCAGGGGTTCTACGCCAAAACCCGCAGAATTTCCGGAAGCTCTTCGATTCAAGAGTTCAACCCAATTTTCGTGTCGGCTCAACCCCGTTGCGGTACTGGCTCGCCCCGTATGGTGTCCCCTGACGGAGCGGGCGCTCTTGCGGTGGCGTTGCGGGGTATGATCAGGCTCAATGCAGCGGCCATAAGCTGCCGCGGAGCGAGGGCGATGCGCAATGCCGACATCTTCCACCCCGATTTCACCCCGACGCCGTATTGGTGGGAGGCCTATACGCCGGTCGCCGGCGAGCTTGTCGAGGTGCCGCATGAGGCGCGGGTGGCGATTGTCGGCGGCGGGTATGCCGGGCTTGCCGCGGCGCTGGAATTTGCCAGGCACGGCATCGCGGCGGTCGTCCTCGAACGGGGTGCGCCCGGGGTCGGCGCCAGCACGCGGAATGGCGGCTCGGTCAGCGGCGGAGTCAATGTCGGCAAGAGTTTTTCCGGTCGCGCGACGCCGGTCGATGCCGAGCGCGCCCATCGGTTGTTGTCGGACGCGTCGGACGCCTTTGCGCTGATCGAACGGCTGATCGCGGAGGAGGCGATCGAATGCTGCTGGCAAAAGCGCGGACGCTTTGTCGGGGCCTGGACGCCGGATCATTTCGCCTATCAGAGAAAGCGGGTCACCAGCCTCAACGACGATGCGCAATCCGGCGCGTACATGGTGCCGCGCGAGCGTCAGCGCGACGAGATCGCCAGCGACTATTATTACGGCGGCATGGTGGTCGAGCGTTCGGCGAGCCTGCACCCGGCGCTCTACTACAAGGGCCTGCTCGATGCCTGCCGGCGCCGCGCCATCGCGATCTGCGCCGAGGCCGGGGTCGAGCGGATCGCCGCGAATGGCGCCTCCTGGCGGGTCGAAACCAGCCGCGGCACAGTCATCGCCGGCGATGTGGTGATCGCCACGAATGGGTACACGGGCGCGGTGACCCCGGCCCTGCGTCGCCGCATCGTGCCGATCGCCAGCCACATCATCGCCACCGAGCCGCTGCCGCCGGATCTGGCCGGGTCGCTGATCCCAAAGCGGCGCAGCATCTCCGACACCAAGCGCGTGTTGTGCTACTACCGCATGTCGCCTGACGGCACCCGCATGGTGTTCGGCGGGCGCGCCCGCTTCACCGCGGCTGACCCGTGGCTCTGCGCCCGAGTGCTCCATTTCTATATGACCGAGCGGTTTCCGCAACTGAAGGGCGTCAGGGTCACCCACAGCTGGACCGGCA
>CAYMRQ010000405.1:0-2379 GCA_964392845.1 uncultured Rhizobium sp. | reverse complement strand
TCCCGGCGTGAAGAGCCAACCTGTCCGCGGATCGACGAATTCGTCGTGCGCGCGCGGTCCGCGGAGCCCGGGCGCTTCCAGTCCCGGCTCGCCGCTCCTCCTGGAAGTAGCCCGCCAGCGCGGGCAACGAGCGAATTTCAGGTGTCAGGCGGCTTGAGTCCTGGCCATTGTTCGCCTCGGAGCCGTTCAAAGTTGATTTGGACAGTCTTGGCGCAGAAGTAGAGGAGGCATTCAATGGCCGATGAACTCTGGCGGATGTCCGCGGTCGAGGCCGTAGCGCGGCTGAGGAAACGCGAGATCTCGCCCCTCGAGCTGGTCGAAGCCTCCGCCCGGCGCATCGGCGAGGTCGAGCCGGCGGTAAACGCGCTGCCGACTCTCTGCCTCGACCGCGCCCGCGACCATGCCCAGCGTATCATGCAGGGCGGCGCGGCCTGCAAAGCCGCCGGCGAGCCCGGCTGGCTTGCCGGCCTGCCGGTCTCGATCAAGGATCTCACCGACGTCGCGGGTGTGCGCACGACCTACGGCTCGCCGCTCTTCGCCGACCACGTGCCGGCGAAGTCGCACCCGCTGGTCGAGCGCATCGAGCGCAAGGGCGGCATCGTGGTGGGCAAGTCGAACACGCCGGAATTCGGCGCCGGCGGGAGCACCTTCAACGAGATGTTCGGCCGGACGCGCAATCCCTGGAACACCTCGCTGACCTCGGGCGGCTCGACCGGCGGCGGCGCGGTGTCGGTGGCGACCGGCGAGGTCTGGCTCGCGCAAGGGAGCGACCACGGCGGCTCGCTGCGCGGCCCGGGCAGCCATTGCTCGGTCGTCGGGCTGCGGCCGTCGCCGGGCCGCGTGACGCGCGGCACCGTCGGCAATCTGTGGAGCCAGCTCTCGGTGCAGGGGCCAATGGCGCGCAATGTGGCCGATCTGGCGTTGTTTCTCGACACGATGGCGGGATTTTGCCCGCTCGATCCCCTGACCTTCGATGCGCCGGCCATATCCTTCAGCGACGGCCTGGAGCGGCCCGCCGCTCCGAGGCGCGTCGCGTTCACCCCCGACTACAACGGCCGCATGCCGATCGACCGCGAGGTGCGCGAGATCTGCACCAGAGCGGCCCGGCGCTTCGAAGATCTGGGATGCATCGTCGAGGAGGCGTCGCCCGATATCGGCACCGCCGACGAGGCGTTCCATATCCTGCGCAGCCAGCATTTCGTGGTCGACCGCGAACTGCAGCTCAGGAGCCATCGCGACAAGCTGAAACCCGACATCGTTTGGAACACCGAGCGTGGTCTTGCGCAGACGCCGTCCGACATTGCCCGCGCCGAACGCGAGCGGGCCGCATTTTACCGGCGCATCGTCGAGTTCTTCGGCACCTACGATCTGCTGGTGACGCCGGGCGCGCTGACGCCGGCGTTCGACGTTAATCTGCGCAATGCCCCGACGATCGGCGGCCAGAAGCTCGACAACTACATGGGCGGCTCGACGCTCACGGCGGTGATCACCCTCTCCGCCTGTCCCGCGATGGCCGTTCCCTGCGGTTTCGATCAATTCGGCAGGCCAGTCGGCCTGCAACTCGTCGGCAAGCCGCGCGGCGAGGCGGCGCTGCTGCAAGCCGCCGCACTCTTCGAGCAGCTGCTCGGTCTCGACCGGCTCCTGCCGATCGACCCGAGGCCGGGCTCGGTTCCGCCGGCGATTTGAACCCGATCCGATGCCTTTGCAGAACCGGGTAACACCGTTCGGTGACATCGTCGCGATACCGCAACGAGGGATATTTACGGGCAACCGCGGGATCATTCATGACCCGGCGATCCGGACCCTGCTGGCTCGGCGCTGGGCCAGCAAGGCCTGGCTCGTCTGTCTCTGTGAATTCAAGGGAAGGCGGCGCGCGGTCATGGGTCGCCGCAGTTGGACCGAGTTGTTCTTCCTGGATGAGGCGGTCGCGCTCGCCGCAGGGCACCGCCCGTGCTTCTTCTGCCGGCGTCAAGCCGCGGAAGCCTTTCGCGACGCCTGGGCCCAGGGCAGGGCGGCCAAACTGCCGCGGGCTGCGGAAATGGACGTAGTGCTGCACGGGGAGCGGCTCGAACATGGGCGCAAGCGACTGCATGCGTTACCGGGCTGTGCACACGAAATGCCCGACGGCAGCGTCATCGCAGCTGCAGGCGAGGCGTACACCCTGGCGCATGGGCGAGCGTTCCGGTGGACCGCGCACGGCTATGAGGGCCCTATCGAAATTCCTCGCGCCGATGCGCTGCTCACCCCACCTTCGACGCTGGGCGCTCTTCGTGCCGGTTACCGGCCGGTGCTGCACCCGAGTGTTGATGCGATGCAGCCTGCAACCTGTAGCGCGGCGATCTGGATGGGAAGACAGCGACAATCAGGATGAGAACCCCG
>CAYMRQ010000404.1:676-2401 GCA_964392845.1 uncultured Rhizobium sp. | reverse complement strand
ATGCCGCGGGCCGTCACGCTGCCAGGCGAAAACCTGAGTCCGACAGGCTGCTAGCAAGGAAGCCTGCGAATATGCTCACGGCCAGTCCAGGGATGCCGGAAATTTCTTGAAGGGCGAGAAGGATTGGGCGGCCTGTCTGCGTCTCGTCGAGCGGCTTGGGATCGACCACCACACTGAAGATGATTGTCGAACCGAAGATACCTTCATGGCTCTTTGGCGCGCCCGAACAACGCCATGTCCGAGCAATCCTCCCCGCCACACAAAATTGTGCATAGCGCGATCCCCAGCAGCTCGTGCAGATCGTGCCGGGCATTGTCATCACGCGGATCCTCAAGACCCCCAAACCACGAGGAAAACCGCTCCATGGAACCCTCCACCGAATCCCATGCTCCCAATCCGATTCGCCGCTAAAGGCAAGCCCTTTCTTCAAAATCCCCAATGCGAATCCCCTGAGCGCGGAGCTTCGGCGTATTCCGTTGGGGCGCGGGCCATGCTAAGCCTGAAATTCTTTACACTGGCAAATTGGAAGACGGCACCCCATTGATTCGGATCGCCAGCGGCGCTGATGCACAGCGGCAACTCCGCGCGGAAGCTCCATTTGCCAATAGGGGGCCAATCAGAGAAACGCTTCGGACCTTTGCTGCGCGCGCCTCGGAGGTCATCGAGATGTTCGACGCCTGATTGGCCTTTTGGTGGGACCCGCCTTGCTTTGTCGACACCAAGGAGAAAGGCAGGCGGGTTGTCAGCAAGGATGGGCCGCCCTTGCCGCCTTTCTACCGCGTCCTTATAGTCCCGCCCTCATGCAGGAATACAATTTCGGGCACCGGCATCTGCTCGGCATCGAGGGGCTGAGCCGCGACGACATCGAGCACATCCTCGATCTCGCCGACACCTATGTCGAGCTGAGCCGCCAGGCCGACAAGAAGCGGGCGACATTGCGCGGCCGCACGCTGATCAATTGTTTCTTCGAGAACTCGACCCGCACCCGCACCTCGTTCGAGGTCGCCGGCAAGCGGCTCGGCGCCGACGTCATCAACATGGCGGTCGCGGTCTCCGCGATGCGCAAGGGCGAGACCTTGATCGACACGGCGATGACCCTCAATGCGATGCACCCCGACGTGCTCGTCGTGCGCCACCCCGAATCGGGCGCGGTGCAGCTGCTCTCGGAAAAGGTCGATTGCGCGGTGATCAACGCCGGCGACGGCAGCCATGAGCACCCGACCCAGGCATTGCTCGACGCGCTGACGATCCGCCGCCGCAAGGGAAGGCTCGGCGGTCTCGCCGTGGCGATCTGCGGCGACGTGCTGCACAGCCGGGTCGCGCGCTCCAACATCGCGCTCCTGAATGCGATGGGCGCGCGCGTCCGGGTAGTGGCGCCGCGCACCCTGCTGCCGGCCGCGGTCGAGCGGCTCGGGGTCGAGGTGTTTCACGACATGGCGGCGGGCCTCAGGGATGTCGACATCATCATGATGCTGCGGCTGCAGATCGAGCGGATGCACGGCTCCTTCGTGCCGTCGACCCGCGAATACTTCCATTTCTTCGGGCTCGATTACGACAAGCTGAAGCTCGCCAAGCCCGACGCGCTGATCATGCATCCCGGGCCGATGAACCGCGGCGTCGAGATCGGCAGCGAGGTCGCCGACGACATCGACAGGAGCCTCATTCGCCAGCAGGTCGAGATGGGGGTCGCGGTGCGCATGGCCTGCCTCGAAATATTCACCGGCG
>CAYMRQ010000404.1:0-666 GCA_964392845.1 uncultured Rhizobium sp. | reverse complement strand
CGAATTCGGCAACAACCCTCCGATCCACTAGATCTCGTCATGGCGCCGCCCCTTCAATTCGTCATCACCGGGCTTGTCCCGATGATCCACGTGGATGGCCGGCACAAGGCCGGCCATGACGAGAAAAAAGGTGCATCGGGAGTGGTACCGTGACCGCGGCGCGACGCCTCTACCGCAACGCCCGCCTGATCGATCCCGAGAGCGGGTTCGACGCGCCAGGCGATCTCTTGGTCGAAGGCGACCGGATCGCGGCGCTCGGCCCGGCGATCGCCGGCATTGGCGACGACGTCGAGATCGTCGATCTCGCCGGGTTGTGCCTCGCGCCCGGCCTGGTCGACATGCGCGTGCAGTTGCGCGAGCCCGGCGCCGAGCACATGGAGTCGATCGAGAGCGGCGGGCACGCCGCCGCCGCCGGCGGGATCACCACGATGGTGGCGCTACCCAACACCGAGCCGCCGGTCGATGATTTGTCGGTCGTCGAGTTCCTCGCCCGGCGCGCCCGCGAAGTGAAGCTGGCCAAGGTCCACACCTATGCCGCCGCTACCAAGGGACTCGCCGGACGCGAGCTGACCGAGATCGGGCTGTTGGCGGCCAACGGCGCGGTCGGCTTCACCGACGGCGTCAAGGCAATCGCCGACGCGCTGGTCATGCGCCGGGTGCTGGCCT
>CAYMRQ010000403.1:0-2441 GCA_964392845.1 uncultured Rhizobium sp. | reverse complement strand
CGATGGCACGATTCTACACCGGCTGGCCCCGTTAAGTCCGACAGGCTGCTAGGCTTTATTTGATCCCCGTGCCCGGAGCCCCGGTCCGCGCAGGAACGTAGGATGGGTTGAGCGAAGCGAAACCCATCGGATCGCGCGCCGGCCTGACATGTTGATGGGTTTCGCTGCGCTCAACCCATCCTACAAGGCTGGAACGCTCGGCGCCGATCCCGATCGATGTTCGCCTGCAATCTCGCCTTCGCCCGCCGGCCCGGTCTGGCTAATATCATCCGCTCGGGTGACAAGCGAGACGAGCGGTCAAACAAACGGGTTGGGGCGAACGGAGGAAAGATGGATCTGCACGCGCTCCGCGCAGCGGCGATTGAGGCGACCTCGCGCGCCCTCCACGACAAGCATGGCTTCGTGCCGAGCGACGAAAGCGACGAATGGGAGGAGGAATACCGCCGGCAATTCGCGCTGCTGAAGCAGCGTTTCGCGACCGAGGCCGCCGCTCCGCTGCCGCCCCGCCCGCCATCCGCTCCGGCCGCCGCCGAGCGGCAATGGCCCGAGCTCTCCGGCACGCCGGAGCAGAAGCGCTGGGCCGCGACGATCCGCGAGGATCGCCTGCGCGAGATCCCCGGCGAACCGTTTCGAGTCTGGCTTGCCCAGACCTGGACGCGCGCCAAGGTCTGGGTCGATACAAGCGACGTGCCGGCCGCGGTGCTGGTCCAGCGGCTGAAGCCGCAATTCGACGAGTATCGCCGGCAGGCCGCCGACGCCGCCAAGGCGCGCACCGCCGAGGCGCAACAGAAGGCAGCCGCGGCGGCCGCCTACCAGCAGCGGCTGAAGGATTCCGGGATTACCCCGGAGGGTCTGGTCGAGCTGGTCGACGCCAGCGAGCGGTTCGATCTGGCGCCGCTCACCGTGAAGCTCGCCGAGATCGCGGTCGAGGGGCGCCATCTGCGGATTTTCGAGACGGCCGATCCCAACCTGCTGCTGGTCAAGGAAAAGAAAGGCCCGCTCCACGAGGATTACGCGATCGAGCGCGACGAGGGGCTGGTCGGCGACCTCAAGCTCTACGCGCAGGCGCCGTAGCGGGCGGCGCCTGCGCGCCGGCGGCCGGTAGCTTTCATTCCAACGAATCCCGTGCTACGCAGTGGTCTGATGTAGCACGGGAGGGATCGTTGCCCGATGATCATGCGGCGCTGAGCCATGTTTCGCTGCGCGTCCCGAGCGACCTGATCGAAGCGTTCGACCAGCTTGCTGCCGCGTTGGACCGTCCGCGATCGTGGGTCATGGTGCGGGCATTGCGCCAGTACCTCGAGGAGGGGGAGGGTGCGGAGATCGCCGAGGACACGGAGAGCTTGGCGGAGTTGGACCGAGGCGAAATCGTCTCGTCCGAGGATCTGCGGCGAAGAATGGAGGAGATAATCGGCAGGACCGAGAAAGCGCGCGCGCAACAAAAATGACGGCCGGTGTCGTCTATTCCCGGCGTGCAGCCGCGGAAGTCGAGGAAATAACCGCCTTCCTCGCCGAGCATAGCCAACCGGCAGCGCAGCGTTTTTCGGAAGCCATCGGACGCGCCGAGCAACAGCTCGCTGAATTCCCAAACTCGGGCGCTCCGGGCCTCCGCCCGGGTGTGCGCCGGTTGATCGTCGGCGACTACATTGTCTCCTATCGCCGGCGCGCGGCCGATGTCGAGGTTTTTGCCGTCAGACACGCCCGCCGCCGCGACGCTCGCCTCTAACGCACCAAGGCCGGGCAATCAAGCCGCGATCGTGATGGGCTTTGCGATGCTCAGCCCATCCTACGGGCTACGCGTTCGACCAGTCGATCATCGCCCGGGTTGTGAGTCGCCTCCACCCGAGGCGAAGAACGCCGTCATGTCTTCGGGCTGTGTCTCGAACCTCCGGTCACCCTCGGGCAGCGCGATCCAGGGCTGTTTGCTGCGGGTCCATAAGTGCGCGGTCGGCCGCAGCCAGGAGGTATCGTCCAAGGTGCCGGCCTTCACGTTGCGGTATGCCGAGCCGGGCCTCGGGACGCCGGTGATCCACGAGCCGCACTCCGGGCAGACCAGGCGGGTCGTCACGCGCCCGCTGTCGGCAGTGCGCTGGACTGGCCGAGGCTCCCCTTTGGTGAAACGAAAGGCCGCGTCCGCGACGATGATCGCCATCGAGAACGCACTGCTGGTCATGTGCTGGCAGTCGGTACAGTGGCAGGTGTAAATCAGGTGCGGTGCCTGGGTGATCTCGTAGCGCAGCATGTCGCATTGGCAGCCACCGGTTTGCGGGAGCCTCATCGCGTCTTACCTCCCCCTTCAAAGCCGCCGAACCTTGCCGCCGCGCCGGCACCTGCCGCTCAGCATGACAGGGCGTAGCGCGACGTTCAATGGGCGCGCCCGGCTGCACCGAGCCGGTTCGGCCATCGATCTCGCGGCTAGCGGTGATCTTGCCAATGGCCGT
>CAYMRQ010000402.1:0-2448 GCA_964392845.1 uncultured Rhizobium sp. | reverse complement strand
GAGGCGGCCGGGCAACAGCAGATGGCCCGGCTTCCTGCGAAAAAAGGTCACGGTCAGCGATGCCAGCGGCGCAATGCCGCGCACCTCGCCGCTGGCGCCATCGACGCCGCTCGGCACGTCGACCGCGACGACCGGCAGGTGGCGCGCGTCGAGCGAGGCGATCACCCCGCGCGGGGATCCCTCGATCGGGCGCGCCAGGCCGGCGCCGAACAGGGCATCGACGACCAGCGCGGCGCCATCGAGACTCGCTTCGCCTAGCGCCTCGACCGGCCCCTGCCAGCTTTCGGAAGCGGCAGCGGCATCGCCGTTGAGCGCGGCGCGCTCGCCGAAGAGGGCGAGCCGCACCGGCCAGCCGCGCTCGGCCAATATGCGGGCGGCAATAAACCCGTCGCCGCCATTGTTGCCAGGGCCGCACAGCACCACAGCCGGCCGCCGCGACCAGCGCCGCGCCACCGCATCGGCGACCGCCCGGCCGGCATTCTCCATCAGCACGATGCCGGGAGTGCCGCCGGCGATCGTCAGCCGGTCGGCCTCGGCCATCTCTTGCGGCGAGAGCAGTGCGTGGCGGCGCCAGGCTTCGGTGAGATCGCCCATCCGGGCAAAGGTGGGGAGGATCGGGGCGCTGCAAAAGGCGGATTGGCCTCAGCGAGACCGCGACTGCGCCGCGAAACCTTCCAGGTAAAAGTTGAGATCCCCCGGATTAACCGGCGCGCCGATCGTCGCGGCGAGATCCCGCGTCTGTTTCCTGTTTAGCTTGTAACAGAGAGCGGCTTCCGGATCGTCGGCGGTCACGCCGGCAATCAGCTTTGCGTGTTGCAAGTGATGTTGCGGAATGTCGCATTCGGCAGCCACCCGGCCGGTGACCTTGTCGTATCCAACCAGCCGGTGAGTAACGCGCGCGCTCATGGCTCTGTCCGTCGCGCCGGGTCGGGACCCTTTCGGCGTGCTCCGGTCATCGGGTCGAATTCCCCGAGATGGTTGCCGCGCTATCATACATCTCGACGGCACCGTGCTGGTAGTCCCACTCAAAGATGCGGCCTGCATCATCGGTCCAACGCCGTCGCTGGTTTTTCGGCTCGACGCGGCGTGCTCCGGGGAACCCCGGCAAATTTTCCGGTGCTGGGATATACGGCATGACGGCGGCATCGTATTCCCACCGAGCGCATGCCCCGAGTATGGGCGACCTTGACCCTGCGCCGGCGATTCATTACCTCCATCGGCGACGGCGGGTGTAGCTCAGGTGGTTAGAGCGCCAGATTGTGGATCTGGATGTCGTGGGTTCAAGTCCCATCACTCGCCCCATCGCTCCTTGCCCAAACAGCCCTCCCGGCGTCATCATCGCGGCCAGGCCTCGACCGGCATCAGGCGCTCGATGCCGCGACCTGCTACATCCTCGACGCGCTTTAATCGAGCGCTGTATCGTGCGCCAGTCGAAAAACAGTCTGAGTGATTGCGATGAAACCCTATCATGCAATTGCCGGCGTGCTGGGCATTCTGGTCAACGTTGGCCTTGGTGCGCCCGCTGTGCTTGCTCAAAACCTCGACTGTACCGCGTTTGCCCCACAGCCAAACGGTCGGTGGTCGCCTACAAGAGAGGTGACGATCACGGGCCCGGGTGGCACAGCGACCATAGGCCCGGAGATGCGTATCGCACCGACTGCGATATTCGCCGGGCTACCGATCGTTGAGTTGCTGGAAAAGCAATGTAAGCGAGCCTCCCCCAAATGATAGTCACCCGGTTTGAGGCCGGGCTCGACCGGCACAAGGCCCGCAGCTCGGCAAGGACCGCGCACTTCTCTCGCAAAGAGGTATGACTATGCGTCTTGTCAATAAGATCGCGGTCGTCGTCGGGGCCGGGCAGAGCCCTGGCGCGGGCATCGGCAACGGCCGCGCCACGGTGCTGCGCTTTGCCCAGGAAGGCGCAAGGATCCTCGCCGTCGACCGCGATCTCGCCGCGGCCGAGGAGACCGCCGCGATGGCGGCAAAGGAAGGTGGTGAGTGCGTCGCCTTCCTGGCCGACGTCACGCGCGAGGCGACCCTCGCCGCCGCGATGGCCGAGGCGGTGCGGCGCTGGGGCCGCATCGACATATTGCATAACAATGTCGGGGTCAGCATCGCCGGCGGCGACAAGCCGCTCGATGAGTTGACCGAGGAGGCGTTCGACCGCGTCTCGGCGATCAATCTGCGCGGCATGATCATGGCCTGCAAGCACGCGGTGCCGATCATGCGGCGGCAGCGCGCCGGTGCGATCATCAACATTTCCTCCGTCGCAGCGCGCGAGAACACTTATCCCTTGGTCGCCTACAAGGCGACCAAGGCGGCGATGATCGCCTTTACCGAGCAGCTCGCCTTGCACAACGCCGCCTACGGCATCCGGGCCAACTGCATCCTGCCGGGGCTGATGGATACGCCGATGGCGGTCGACACGCGGGCCCGCGCCAGCAACCG
>CAYMRQ010000401.1:1007-2498 GCA_964392845.1 uncultured Rhizobium sp. | reverse complement strand
ACTCTACAATTGAGGCACCGGCACCTCTCCCCACCGGCACCTCTCCCCGGTGGGGAGAGGTCGGATCGAGCCGAACCCGGTTCGGGTCGATCCGGGTGAGCGACTGTGTTGGTGGTCAAGCGCTCTGCCATGGCTTGTTGTCCCTGAGGATGGCGTTGAGGATGGTGAGGAGCTTTCTGGCGACGGCGATGACGGCAACCATCTTCGGCTTGCCTGCGGCGACCAGGCGGTGATGAAAGGCACGCAGGTGTTTGTTCCAGCGCACCGCGGCCATGGCTCCCATGAAGATGGCGGCACGGACGGTAGCGCGGCCACCGCCGATGAAGCTCCTGCCGCGCCATTGCCCCGACTGGCGGGTGAAGGGGGCAAGACCGACGAGGGCGGCGATCTGACGGCGATCGAGGCTGCCGAGCTCGGGCAAGTCGGCGATCAGCGTGCGCGATATGATCGTGCCGATGCCGGGAACGGAGGAGAGCAGGTCTTCCTTCTCGCGCCACGCCGGCGAGCCGCGCACGGCATCGTCGAGGTCCTCGTCGATGGCGGTCAGTTCCTTCTGCAACGCCTTGGTGAGGCGCATGATGCTCTTCTTCATCCGCGCCGGGGCCCGCTTCTCCCGCTGGCGCTCGGCGACCATCATGTGGATGATCTGCCGCCGTCTGGTGACGAGATCGGAGAGCATGCGGGTCTCGGCATCGGGCAGCGGTCGCACCTCGGGCTGGGTGGCCAGAACGAAGCGGGCGATGACTGCGGCGTCGATCGGGTCGGTCTTGGCGCGCTTGCCGACGGCCTGAGCGAACGCGCGGACCTGAGCCGGATTGACCACCACCACCGGCAGGCAGGCGGCCGCCAAGCTTGCCGCCACCACCGTCTCGAACCCGCCGGTGGCCTCCACCGCCACCGTCTTCGGCGCCAGCGGCAACAGCCGCTCGACCAGAGCCTCCAGTCCGGCCGCATCGCGAGACACTGCAAAGGCTTCCCCGCTCGGCAGAACGTGCACGTCCAGCCGATCCTTCGACACGTCGATACCGACCACGATGGTGTCCATCTTCACCCATCCTTGCCTAATCGGGCTTCGCTTGCGGCCCAGGCGACTGTTCGGGTTCGATGGAACGACGGACGGAGACCCATGCTCACCCACGGGCTCGTTCACCCTCGGGGTGTCCGGTCTTCCGTCCGCCACCGCACCGGCGAGCTTAGCCGATGACGACAAAACCAAGTTACAAGGGGTTACAGCCCTCTGGGGATAGCTCCATAACCCCTCACCCTTCTCGCCTAATTCGCTTCGCTCATAAGGCTCAAAGCCCTCTCCCTATGGAACTGTTGCGTATTTCGCGGTGGGACGGGGTGAGCATGGGGTTTGTGGTTCACGTAGGTTGTCAGGGGCTTGGTTTGGCTTGGATGGCTTTGCGGTGATGCAAATTGGGCATTTTCAGACGGACTCCGGGCGTGGTCGTGGCGCAAGGTCTGCGACCCGGCGCATGTTGTAGGCGA
>CAYMRQ010000401.1:0-996 GCA_964392845.1 uncultured Rhizobium sp. | reverse complement strand
TGATGAGGCCGAAGTAGCGCACGGCGTAGTAGCCGAGGCGGCGCTTGAGCACGGCGAAGACGGTCTCGACCTCGGCGCGGATCGGCGCGATCAAGCGGTTATGCCGCTTCTGCCAAGGCGTCAGCGGCGGGCCGCCGCCCCAGCTCTTGTGCATGATGCGCGGCTTGATGCCGGCGGCCTTGAGCGCTGCCCGTCGTGCGCGCTTGGCATAGGCCTTGTCGCCATAGACCGCACGCTCGTCGCCGCGAATGAGAGCATCGGCAACCACGGTTTCGTTGACATTGGCCGGCGTCAGCACCGCCGAGCGGATCAGCCGCGTGCCTTGATCGACGCCGAGATGGGCCTTGTAGCCGTAAGTCGAGCCGGCCTTGCCCTCGATCTTGACGAAGCGCGCATCGGGATCGGCGGCATCGGCAAAGTTACCTTGCCGCGGCGGCGCCCCCGCCGCCTCGACCACCGTCGCGTCGATCATCGTGCCCTGCTTCAAGACGAAGCCGCGCGCCTCGATCTGACGGTCGAACTCGGCGAACAGCCGC
This sequence comes from uncultured Rhizobium sp., assembly GCA_964392845.1. Taxonomy (GTDB): domain Bacteria; phylum Pseudomonadota; class Alphaproteobacteria; order ATCC43930; family CGMCC-115725; genus DATARH01. The sequence continues at coordinate 460 of CAYMRQ010000401.1, read as the reverse complement.
TCGGCAAGGCCAGCCTCGATCAGCCGGTTGCGGAAGCGGCACAACGTCGTGTGGTCGGGCGCGTCGGCTTCGAGCGTCAGGCCAAGGAAGCGGCGGAAGGATATCTTGTCGTTCAGCGCTTCCTCCAGAGCCGCATCCGAGAGGGCGTAGAGCTGCGCCAGGAGCAGCCCCTTGAACATCATCAGCGGGTCGTAGGGCGGGCGACCGGCACCGTCAGGCTCCAGCTTCCGCAGAAGCTTCTCGAACCGGTACCACCTCACCTCCGCCGCGATCCGCTCGAGCCGTTCGTTGCGCCCGAGCTTCCGAGACGCAAATGCCTCGACAAAACTCTCCTGTCCACGATCGCCCATCGCCGCCTCCGAATCATCCGCCAGACAGCGAATCACAGCCATCAATTTTCGCAACAGTTCCCCTATGGGAGAGGGGGGCGAACTACGCCGCAGGCCTGCGCCACGCGGTG
>CAYMRQ010000400.1:0-2515 GCA_964392845.1 uncultured Rhizobium sp. | reverse complement strand
GCTGTTGCACCTGCTCGGCTATGCCGACATGACGCTCGATGAGCTGAAGCGCTTTCGCCAGCTTGGCAGCCGCACCGCCGGGCATCCCGAGCGGGGCCTCGCGACCGGCATCGAGACGACCACCGGGCCGCTCGGCCAGGGCCTCGCGAATGCGGTCGGGATGGCGCTCGCCGAACGCCTGCTCGCGGCGCAGTTCGGCGATCAGATCGTCGATCACCGCACCTACGTCTTCTGCGGCGACGGCTGCCTGATGGAAGGCATCAGCCACGAGGCGATCGGGCTGGCCGGGCACCTCAAGCTCAACAAGCTGATCGTGTTGTGGGACGACAACTCGATCACGATCGACGGCCCGACCAGCCTTTCCGTCTCGGACGACCAGATCACCCGCTTCGAGGCGCATGGATGGGCGGCGGAGCGGATCAACGGCATGGACCACGACGCCGTCGCCGCCGCGATACGCCGCGCCCAGGCGAGCGATCGGCCGAGTCTGATCGCCTGCCGCACGATGATCGCGTTTGGCGCACCGACCAAGGCCGGCACCGCTGGCGCGCACGGCAGCCCGCTCGGCGCCGAGGAGATCAAGGGCGCCAGGGAGCGGCTCGGCTGGGAATTTCCGGCCTTTGTCGTGCCCGACGACATCCGCGCGCAATGGCGCGAAGCCGGCGCCCGCGGCGCGAACCTCCGGCAGGCCTGGGAGAAGCGGCTCGCTGACGTCGCACCCGAGCGGCGGAGCGAATTCCTGCGCCGGCAAAAAGGCGAGTTGCCGGCCGATTTCGACGGCGTGATCGCCAGGCTGTGCGACGAATTTCGCGCCAAGAACGCGACGCTGGCGACCCGCCAGGCTTCCGGCGCGGTGCTTGACGCGCTGGTGCCGGCGGTTCCCGAGCTGATCGGCGGCTCGGCCGACCTGACCCCGTCGAACAACACCAAGGCAAAGGACCAGGCGGATGTGCGCCCCGGCGATTTCTCCGGCCGCTACATCCGCTATGGCGTGCGCGAGCACGGCATGGCCGCGGCGATGAACGGCATCGCCGTGCATGGCGGCCTCATTCCCTATGGCGGGACTTTTCTGACATTTACCGATTACGCCCGGCCGGCGATCCGGCTCGCGGCGCTGATGGAGATCGGAATCATCTATGTGATGACCCATGATTCGATCGGGCTCGGCGAGGACGGGCCGACCCACCAGCCGGTCGAGCATCTGGCGGCATTGCGCGCGATCCCGCATTTGCTGGTGTTCCGCCCGGCCGATGCGGTCGAGACCGCCGAGTGCTGGGCATTGGCGCTGCGGCATCGGCACGCGCCGTCGATCCTCGCGCTGACCCGCCAGGGGCTGCCATTGCTACGCACCGACGCGGGTAGCGACAACCGATCGGCCCAAGGCGCCTACGTCCTGGCCGAAGCGGCGGGCGAGCGCCAGGTGACCCTGCTGGCCACCGGCTCGGAGGTGTCGCTGGCGATGGCGGCCCGCGACGCGCTGGCGACGGACGGCGTCCGCGCCGCGGTCGTGTCGATGCCGTGCTGGGGGTTGCTCGAGGCGCAGCCGGCGGATTATCGGGCGGCGGTTCTCGGGCGGGCGCCGCGGGTCGGGGTCGAGGCGGCGGTGCGCCTGGGCTGGGACCGCTGGCTCGGCGAGAGATCGGCCTTTGTCGGGATGAGCGGTTTTGGCGCCTCCGCCCCGATCGAGGCGCTCTACCCGCATTTCGGCATCACCGCGGAAAAAGTTGCGGCGGCGGCCCGCTCGCTTCTATAGCGATCCCGCGGATAAGATTTCGGCGGCGCGGTTTGGGAGGACGAAAATGGCGATACGGGTAGCGATCAACGGATTTGGCCGCATCGGCCGGTTAGTAATGCGCGCGGCGCTGGAGCACGCGAGCCGGGAGATCGAAATCGTCGGCATCAACGATCTGGGCTCGGTGGAGACCAACGCGCATTTGTTGCGCTATGACAGCGTGCACGGCCGCTTCGCCGGCGAGGTCACCACCGGCGAGAACTGGATGGATGCCGGCCGCGGCAAGATCCGCGTCACCGCCGAGCGCGACCCGGCGAAATTGCCGTGGAAGGAACTCGGCGTCGATGTCGCGCTCGAATGCACCGGCATCTTCACCAGGCGCGACGCGGCGGCCAAGCACCTCGAAGCCGGGGCAAAGCGGGTCATCGTCTCGGCCCCGGCCGACGGCGCCGACTTCACCGTGGTGCTCGGCGTCAACCATGAGGAGCTGAAATCCGCGCATCGGGTCATCTCGAACGGCTCGTGCACGACCAATTGCCTCGCCCCGGTCGCCTATGTGCTGCACCAGGGGGTCGGCATCGAGCGCGGCTTCATGACGACGATCCACGCCTATACCGGCGACCAGAGCCTGCAGGACACCTTGCACAGCGATTTGCGCCGCGCCCGCGCGGCAAATCTGTCGATGATCCCGACCTCGACCGGCGCAGCGCGGGCGATCGGTCTCGTGCTGCCGGCATTGAAGGGCAAGCTCGACGGCACCGCGATCCGCGTCCCGACCGCCAA
>CAYMRQ010000399.1:0-2543 GCA_964392845.1 uncultured Rhizobium sp. | reverse complement strand
GACCAGCTGGTGATCCAGCATCCCGAGGAACCCAGCCTGGCCGGCGCCGGTGAGGTCACCGAAGGCGAAATCGCCACAAGGCTCGGCCTCGCCGGCATCACGCCGATGGCCGAGGTGATCATGATCGAACGCGATCTGCGCCTCGTCGCGATCACCGACGCGCGCTATCACGTCGCCCATGTCTCGACCGCCGCCGCGATCGAGGCGATCCGCCGCGCCAAGGCGGATGGGTTGCCGGTAACCTGCGACACCGCGCCGCCCTATTTCGCGCTGAACGAGACCGCGATCGGCGATTACCGGACCTTTGCCAAGCTGTCGCCGCCCTTGCGCAGCGAAGCCGACCGCCGCGCCGTGATCGAAGGGCTGCGCGACGGCACGATCGACGCGATCGCCAGCGACCACGCGCCATGGGACCAGGATTCGAAACGCCTGCCGTTCAGCTCGGCGAGCTATGGGATCGTCGGGCTGGAGACGCTGCTGCCATTGTCGCTCGAGCTCTACCACAACCGCCACCTCGATCTCATCGAGGTGCTCCGGCATCTGACGGTCAACCCGGCGCGCATTCTCGGGTTCGAAGTCGGCCGCCTCGCTCCGGGCGCGCCGGCCGATCTGGTCGTCTTTGACCCCGATGCGGCGTGGCGGATCCGCACCGACGAATTCCGCTCCAAATCGAAAAACGCGCCGTTCGACGGCCGCCCGGTCGAAGGCCGGGTCGAACGCACCGTGGTCGACGGCCGCGAGATTTTCCGGCGCCAGGGGTGAGCGCTATGCGCGCCGCCTCTCAATTTTTATTGTCATCCCGGCGAAGGCCGGGATCCATTCGTCAGCCGTTAAATCGTTCACAGTTGCGCTGGGTGCTAACTCGACCGATCGCCCGAGCTTGCGGCACCGTAGATCCCGGCCTTCGCCGGGATGACAGTTTATGATTGCGGCCTCGCCATGACCGCGATCCTCGCCGCCGCCATAATCGGCTATCTCCTCGGCTCAATCCCGTTCGGCCTGGTGCTGACCCGGATCGCCGGGCTGGGCGACATCCGCCAGATCGGCTCGGGCAATATCGGCGCGACCAATGTCCTGCGCACCGGCAGCAAGGCGCTGGCCGCCTTGACCGTGGCCTTCGATGTATTGAAAGGCGTCGCCGCCGCGCTGATCGGCGGCGCGTGGAGCGAGGAGGCGGCGCTGGCCGGCGGCGCGGCGGCGATCATCGGCCATATGTTCCCGGTGTGGCTCGGGTTTCGCGGCGGCAAGGCGGTGGCGACGACGCTTGGCGTGCTGATCGTGATCGCCTGGCAGGTGGCCGCGCTCGCCGGCCTCTTATGGCTCGCGATGGTGGCCATCTTCCGCTATTCCTCGCTGGCCGCGCTGGTCGCCGCAATGGCGAGCGCGGTGCTCGCCGCAATCCTTGTCGAGCCGGCCCGGGCCGGGCTGATCGCCCTGATCGCGCTCCTCGTCATCCTGCGCCACCATGACAACATCCGGCGGCTGCTGGCCGGCACCGAGAGCCGGATCTCGTTGGGAAAAGGCTGAGACCGCCCCTGGAAACCAAGACATTCGCGCGCGAACTCGAACCGCAGGAACGCCTCGACTGGCTGCGCTTGAGCCGGACCGAAAGCGTCGGCCCGATCACGTTTTACGCGCTCTTGCGCCGGTTCGGCTCGGCTGCAGCCGCGCTCGATGCGCTGCCGCGCCTACCTGGTCGTGAGGGAGCGCGGCCGGTCACCGCGATGAGCCGGCGCGACGCCGAGGCGGCGCTGATCGCCATCGGACGCCTCGGCGGACGCCTGGTCTGCTGGGGCGAGCCGCTCTATCCGCAGGCGCTCGCCGCGGTCGAGGATGCGCCGCCGGTGCTGACCGTGCTCGGCCGCCCGGAAATCCTCGGCCGGATGCTCCTCGCCCCGATGGTCGCGGTGGTCGGCGCGCGCAACGCCTCGGCCAATGGCCGCCGCCTCGCCCGCGAGCTTGCCGCGGGGCTCGGCGAATCCGGGATCGTCGTGGTTTCCGGGCTGGCCCGCGGGATCGACGCGGCGGCGCATCTCGGGGCGCTGGCGACGGGATCGGTCGCGGTCGTCGCCGGGGGCGTCGACATCGTCTATCCGGAGGAGAACCGCGACCTGCACAACGCCCTCGCGCGCGACGGCGCGATCCTCGCCGAATTGCCGCTCGGCACCGAGCCACAGGCCCGCCATTTTCCGCGCCGCAACCGCATCATCTCCGGGATCGCGCTCGGAGTCGTGGTGGTCGAGGCGGCGGCGAAGTCGGGCTCGCTGATCACCGCGCGTTATGCCCTCGAACAGGGCCGCGAGGTCTTCGCGGTGCCGGGCTCGCCGCTCGACCCGCGCAGCCGCGGCGCCAATGATCTCTTGCGCAACGGGGCGACGCTGACCGAAACCGCCTCCGACATCCTGGCTCAGCTCGGGCCGCTCTTGCAGGGACGCCCGCCGATTCGCGAGATTATGCCGACGCAGCCGCGCCTGGCACTGATGCCGGCCGCGCGCCCGAGGGCGGCGATGCCGGCGCCGTCAGCCCTGGGCGCCCCGGTCAGC
>CAYMRQ010000398.1:659-2560 GCA_964392845.1 uncultured Rhizobium sp. | reverse complement strand
GAGATCGAGCTCAACGCGACGACCCCCGAGGGCTGGAAATCGAGCTTCGAACCCAAGCAGGTGGCGCAGCTCGCCCCGGGCGCGACCCAGAACGTCAAGGTGACGCTGACCCCGTCGGAACGCGCCATCGCCGGCGATTACCAGACGACGATCCGCGCCAGCGCGGCGGGCGGGCTTTCCGAATCGGCTAATTTCCGCATCACCGTCTTGACCTCGACCTTGTGGGGCGCTGTCGGCATCGCGATCATCGCGATCGCCCTCCTCGTCGTCGTCTTTGCCGTCGCCCGCTTCGGCCGCCGCTAGGGGTCGCGGCGATGGCTGACGAGGTCGTGATCCGCGCCGAGGCGCTGACCAAGCGCTACGGTGCAACGCTGGCGGTCGACCATATCGACATCGCGGTCAATGCCGGCGAGATCGTCGGCATCCTCGGACCGAACGGGTCGGGCAAGACGACGACGATCCTTATGCTGCTGGGGCTGACCGAGCCGACCAGCGGCCGGGCCGAAGTCGCCGGCTACGACCCGTTGCGCGCGCCGCTCGAAGTGAAGCGCCGGGTCGGCTACCTGCCCGATCAGATCGGCTTTTACGACGGCCTCTCGGCGCGCGACAATCTCGCCTATACCGGGCGCCTCGCCGGGCTCTCGCGCCACGAAATCGACGAGCGCTTCACGGCCGCGCTCGACCGGGTCGGGCTTGAAGGGGTCGGGCTGGCGCGCGTCGCGACCTTTTCGCAGGGCATGCGCCAGCGCCTCGGCCTAGCCGAGATCCTGATGAAGCGCCCGAGCGTGGCGATCCTCGACGAGCCGACGACCGCGCTCGACCCGCATTCGACGCAGGAATTCCTCGACATGATCCGCCGCCTCAAGGCCGACGGGACCGCGGTCCTCTTGTCGTCGCACCATCTCGATCAGGTGCAGAGCGTGTGCGACCGGGTCGCCCTGTTCAATCGCGGCCGCATCGTGCTCTCCGGCACGGTCACCGAGCTGGCCGGCCGGATTCTCGGCGGCGGCCATGTCATCGATGTCGAGGCGCGCGGTGCCGGCATTGGCGACCGCCTCCTCGCCGTGCCGGGTGTGGTGCGGGTGCAGCCGCTCGGCCCCGGGCCGGACAGCCAGCGCTACCGGGTCGATTGCCAGAGCGACCTGCGCGCCGAGATCGCGCGGCGCCTTGCCCCCGAATTCGAGCTGATCGGCCTCCATTTTGCCGCGCCGAGCCTCGCCGAGGTCTACAATCGCTATTTCGAGGAGGCGCGCGATGCCGCTCAGTAGCGGGAGGCCCGGTGGAGATCGCCCCGGTGGACGCCGACTCGGCTCGCCGTGGACCGGGCTGGGCGCCGTCGTCGCCAAGGAGACCGCCGACCATCTGTCGAGCGCGCGGATGCGCATCCTCGAAGCGCTGGTGTTCCTGACCGCGATCGCCGCCGCCTACGCCGCGATCCGCTCGATCCGCGCGACGGTCGGCGAAAGCCCGTTCCTGTTTCTGCGCCTGTTGACGTTTTCGCAGGAGCCGCTGCCGTCGTTTATCGCGCTCCTGGGTTTCCTCATTCCGCTGGTCGCGGTCGCGCTCGCGTTTGATGCGATCAATGGCGAGTTCAACCGGCGCACGATGAGCCGCATCCTGGCCCAGCCGATCTATCGCGACGCGCTGCTGCTCGGCAAGTTCTTTGCCGGATTGCTGGCCCTGACGATCGGTCTCGTCTCGCTCTGGCTGCTCGTCCTCGGCCTCGGCCTCTTGCTGCTGGGACTGCCGCCGAGCACCGAGGAGACCGTGCGGATGCTCGGCTTTCTCGTCGCCACGATCGCCTATGGCGGCGTGTGGCTGGCGGTCGCGCTGTTGTTCTCGGTGGTGTTCCGCGCCCCGGCGACCGCTACCCCGTCTGGTACGACGCCGAGGACCCCACC
>CAYMRQ010000398.1:0-649 GCA_964392845.1 uncultured Rhizobium sp. | reverse complement strand
GTTCGCGCTGTTCTGGTCGGTCATCACCCCGCTCGTCGCCAACCTGATCGCCGGGCCGCCCGAGGGGGTCTTCGGCCCGCGCATCGAATTTCTGCAAACCCAGCAGATCATCGACCGCCTCTCGCCCAACACGCTCTATGCCGAGAGCGCGCTGGCGCTGTTGCAGCCGGCGACCCGCGCCCTGGGGCCGGTGCTGATCAGCCAGCTGCAGGGCGCGCTCCTGGGGGCGCCGCTGCCGGCAATGCAGAGCTTCATCCTGATCTGGCCGCAGCTGACCGGGCTCGTCGCCGCGACGATCGTGATTTTCGTCATCGCCTACATCGCCTTCCAGCGCCAGGAGATCCGCGCGTAGCCGCCGCCGCGGCGGGAAATTCCCTGCCGGCAGGGAAATAATTGCCGGCGGACCCGGCAAGACCGCGGCAAACCATTGGTGCCAGTTGATTCCTGGGCGCCGATCGCGGCATTTTTTGCGCCGGAGCAGGGAATTTTTTGCACCAGCGCAGGGAATTTTTCGCGCAGGGGCAGGGTATTTTTCGCGCGGGGCAGTGAATCTCGCGAAATCCATTCTTGTAGGGCGGATTCCGGTCGGGTTGATCCGCCGGTGCCGGCCCCTCACCCCAACCCTCTCCCCGTGGACACGGGGAGAGGG
>CAYMRQ010000397.1:0-2577 GCA_964392845.1 uncultured Rhizobium sp. | reverse complement strand
TCGGCATCACCGACGTGATCACCCTGATGGGCTTTTACACCAGCGTCTCGATGACCCTCGCCTTCTACGACGTGCCCGCCGGCGCCGAGGGCATGCAGCGCTGAGAGAAACGACCGTAGGGTGGGTTGAGCGTAGCGAAGCCCGCCATGCAATGCCGGGGTGGTGGGTTTCGCGTTGCTTAACCCACCCTACGAAATAGGATCCCCACCAAGGGAGAGAAACCATGCTGATCGTCGACGCGCAGATCCATCTCTGGTCGCAGGGCATCCCGACCAACGCGCTGCACCGGCAGATCCCGTCCTATTCCGCTGAAGAGTGCCTGATGGAAATGGATGTGGGCGGGGTCAACGCGGCGCTGATCCACCCGCCGGGCTGGGATCCCAACAGCCTCGTGGTGGCCGAAGTGGCCGCGGCCAAGTACCCGGAGCGCTTCGCCATCCTCGGGCAATTCCCGCTCGACAAGCCGGAAAGCCGCGAGCTGATCGCCGGCTGGAAGACCCGGCCGGGTATGCTCGGGCTGCGTTTCGCCCTGTTGCAGCCGCACCAGCAGAGCTGGCCGACCGACGGCACGATGGACTGGCTTTGGCCAGCGTGCGAGAAGGCGGACATCCCGATCGCGCTGATGGCGACGAGCTTCCTGCCGACCGTCGCCAAGGTCGCCGAGCGCCATCCCGGGCTGCGCCTTCTGCTCGACCATTTCGCTCGGGTGCGCAACGCCAAGGACGCCGACGCCTTTGCCAATTTCGCCGAGGTCGCCGCGCTCGCCAAGTACCCGAACATCGCAATGAAGGCGACCGGGGCGGCGGGCGAATCGAGCGAGCCCTATCCCTTCCGCAACATCCACGACCCGATCCGGCGGCTGTACGACGCGTTCGGTCCGCACCGCTTTTTCTGGGGTACCGACATCACCCGCATGCCGTGCTCGTGGCGGCAATGCGTGACCCTGTTCACCGAGGAATTGCCGTGGCTCAAGGGCGACGACCTCGAACTGGTCATGGGCCGCGGCTTGTGCGACTGGATCGGCTGGCGCTTGTAGGCCGTAGGGGGGTTGAGCAACGCGAAACCCACCGAATTTTGCACCGACACCGGCGGATTTCGCTGCGCTTATCCGCCCTACGATTTGCGAGGGACACCGCCATGCTGATCGTCGATGCGCAGGTCCATATCTGGTCGAGCGGCACGCCCTCGGGGCAGCATCGCCAAGTGTCGTCTTATTCGGCCGAGGAGTGCCTCCGGGAAATGGACGCAGCCGGCGTCGATGCGGTGGTGCTGCACCCGCCGGGCTGGGACGCGAACGGGGTCGCGGTGGCCGAAGCGGCGGCAAAGAAATACCCCAACCGCTTCGCCATCCTCGGCCATTTCCCGCTCGACAAGCCGGAAAGCCGCGCGCTGATCGATAGCTGGAAAAGCCGGCCCGGCATGCTCGGTTTGCGCTATGCCTTCACCCAGCCGCACCAGCAGAACTGGATGACCGACGGCACGATGGACTGGCTGTGGCCGGCCTGCGAGAAGGCCGGGATCCCGATCGCGCTGATGGCGTCCAACTACCTGCCGCAGGTCAGAGAGATCGCCGAACGGCATCCCGGGCTGCGCCTCCTGCTCGACCACTATGCCCGGGTGCGCGGCGGCGCCGACGATGCGGCGCACGGCAACCAGCCGGCGCTGCTGGCGCTCGCCAAATACCCGAACGTCGCGGTCAAGGCGACCGGTGCGCCCGGCAATTCGAGCGCGCCCTACCCCTTTCGCAACATCCACAAATTCACCGAGCAGATCTTCGACGCGTTCGGCCCCGAGCGCACGTTCTGGGGTACCGACATCACCCGCATGCCGTGCTCGTGGAAGCAATGCGTCGCGATGTTCACGCAGGAGATGCCGTTCCTCAAAGGCCGCGACCTCGAACTCGTCATGGGCCGCGCGGTGTGCGACTGGATCGGCTGGAAGCTGCCGGGATGACCGGCATCGGCAGGGGGCAGCGCCGATGATCCCGCCGTTTCCGGCGCTGGTCATCGCGCTCGCATTGCTGCTCTACGTCGCCGTCTTCGCCGTCGCCGGCCGTGCCCGACACCGCCATGACGTCAAGGCGCCTTCCGTGACCGGCGCGCCCGAATTCGAGCGCGCCTTTCGGGTTCAGCAGAACACGCTCGAACAGCTCGTCTGGTTCGTCCCGGCGTTATGGCTGTTCGCGCTGTACGCCTCGCCGACCTGGGGCGGCATCATCGGGCTGGTGTGGATCGCCGGGCGCGCCCACTACGCGGTCTCCTATTACCGCGACCCCGAGACGCGCGGGCCGGGGTTTCTGGTCGGCTTTGCGAGCGCCGCGGTGTTGCTGGTCGGCGCGCTGATCGGGATCGTCGCGACGCTGGTCTGAACCCGCTCAGCCGGTCTGGCCGGCGAGCCAATCGCCGATCAGCCGGCGGGCGATCGAGTCGCGCCGCGGCAGCCGGAAACTCTCGTCGTCGACATGCGACAACAGCCAATCCCGTTCGAACCAGCGAGCGTCCGCGAGTTCGCCGTAATCGACGGTGATCGCGCTCGATGTCGCCTCCGCGTAGAACCCGAGCATGATGTTGGCCGGGA
>CAYMRQ010000396.1:0-2615 GCA_964392845.1 uncultured Rhizobium sp. | reverse complement strand
ACGGGGTGCGCATCACCGACGGCGCGATCGTCGCGGCGGCGACGCTGTCGCACCGCTACATCACCGACCGCTTCCTGCCCGACAAGGCGATCGATTTGATGGACGAGGCGGCGGCGCGGCTGCGCATGGAGGTCGATTCGAAGCCGGAGGAGGTCGACGAACTCGACCGCCGCATCATCCAGTTGAAGATCGAGCGCGAGGCGCTCAACAAGGAGCACGATCCGGCATCGCAGGACCGCTTGCAGAAGCTGGTCAAGGAGCTGGAAGAGCTGGAGCAGCATTCGGCCGAATTGACCGCGCAGTGGCAGGCCGAGAAGGGCAAGCTGGCGAGCGCGCAGAAGCTCAAGGAGCAGCTCGACCAGGCCCGCGCCGAGCTCGACCAGGCGCAGCGCCGCGGTGACTGGGCGCGCGCCGGCGAATTGACCTATGGCGTGATTCCCGGGCTCGACCGCCAGCTCGCGGAAGCCGAGGGCGCCGAGAAGGGGCGGATGCTCGAAGAGGCGGTGACGCAGGAGCACATCGCCGGGATCGTGTCGCGCTGGACCGGCATCCCGGTCGACAAGATGCTGTCGGGCGAGCGCGAGAAGCTTTTGCAGATGGAGGCGAGCCTGGGCCGCCGGGTGATCGGGCAGAACGAGGCCGTCATCGCGGTGTCGAACGCGATCCGCCGCGCCCGCGCCGGCCTGCAGGACCCGAACCGGCCGATCGGCTCGTTCCTCTTCCTCGGGCCGACCGGCGTCGGCAAGACCGAGCTGACCAAAGCGCTCGCCGAGTTCCTGTTCGACGCCGAGGGCGCGATGGTGCGCATCGACATGTCGGAATACATGGAGAAGCACTCGGTCTCGCGGCTGATCGGCGCGCCGCCGGGTTACGTCGGCTATGACGAAGGAGGCGCGCTGACCGAGGCGGTGCGGCGCCGGCCCTACCAGGTGATCCTGTTCGACGAAGTTGAAAAGGCGCACCCCGACGTGTTCAACGTGCTCCTGCAGGTGCTCGACGACGGCCGCCTGACCGACGGGCAGGGGCGCACGGTCGATTTCCGCAACACCCTCATCGTGCTGACCTCGAACCTCGGCAGCGAGGCGCTGGCGAGCCTGCCGGACGGCGCCGATATCGAAGAGGCGCGCGGCGCGGTGATGAACGCGGTGCGCGCCGCGTTCCGGCCGGAGTTCTTGAACCGGCTCGACGAGATCCTGCTGTTCCGGCGCCTCTCGCGCAACGACATGAAGGGCATCGTCGAGATCCAGCTGGAGCACCTGAAAAAGCTGCTCGCCGACCGCAAGATCGCGCTCCAGATCGACGGCGCCGCCGCCGCCTGGCTCGGCAATGCCGGCTACGACCCGGTGTACGGCGCGCGGCCGTTGAAGCGGGTGATCCAGCGCGAATTGCAGAACCCGCTGGCGCAGCAGATCCTCGAAGGCCGCATCCCCGACGGCTCTGTGGTGCACGTCACCGCCAGCCCGCTCGGGCTTGTCATCGGCGAGGTCGCCGAGGCCGCCGCGGCGTAAGCGGCGATCCTCGGAAGCACGGGCGAAAGGCGCGGACCCCAGGCGGCAACAGGGGCTCGCGCTTTTTTTGTCCGCTTGGGATCACGTTTACAGAAAGCTCGGCGTCGACGAACGGCTTTTTCGGCGGTTTTGTCCGGCCGCAGTGGGAACATTTACCGTCCCGTCGCATGTGGGGTAGTTGCTGCAACTGTAAAACGGGCCGTGACGGCCTTGGCGCAAACGGGTTTGCTTTTTGCATTTTGGGCAGGGAGGACCCTGCGGAGGATAGTCCGCGGCGGCGCTGCTTGCCGACCGCACGGTCTTTCGAGCGCTCTCACGCCAGCCGCAGCCGTCCTCATCCTCGCAGGAGAAGTAAGGACCATAGCGGCCGTCAGCGAAGTAGGTTCGACCACCGCACGATGGACAACGTGGATTCTCCGCCTCGGCAACGGCAGCCGCCGCCGCCGCTGCCGCGATCCACGGCCGCTTCGACAGAAACGCGGCGACAGTCTCGGCATAATTCGGGCTCTCCAGCCGGTTCATAACCTCGTCCGTTCGCCACGTGTGTGACAGGGGATTGAGCGACCCCGACCAGACGATACGGCCGTCGATCAAGACCACCTTCTCGTGAATGTCACGGCGACAATCGACGACGACCCCAGCAGCTTCCAGCGCGTCAAGTGCGGCCCGAGTCGCCTCACGCGGCATGGAACCATTAAAGCGCGGCGGACGAGTCACACACCGTACCGCCACGCCTGCCGCGCACTTCGCCCGAATAAGTTCACCGTACTGGCTGACACGCTCGGGCGTAATGAACCCAGAGAAGATGACGATTGATTTTTGGGCGCGCCACATATCCGCTGGGCAAGCTCGGGCGAAGGAGTTCGCGTTGAACAGACCGAGCTTGTCTGTATCGAATTCGATCTCGGTGATGCCCAGCAGCCCCTTAAGGTCCGAATCAATTGGACGTAGGGCCAGAATATCGTTGCCGTCGACAACGACGCCCTTCTGCTGCATTTCATAAAGGATATGTCGCAGGAGCGCCGTACTCGGCAGTCGATCTTCGAGATAAGTTAGAGCGGTATCCGGTCTGAAGGAATCGAGAATTGGGGATTCCGCTGGCGCTTG
>CAYMRQ010000395.1:0-2618 GCA_964392845.1 uncultured Rhizobium sp. | reverse complement strand
GGGCGAAGAGCGATTGCGGCACGGTCAGGCCGAGCGCCTTGGCGGTCTTGAGGTTGATGACCAACTCGAACCGGGTCGGCTGCTGGACCGGCAGATCGGCCGGCTTGGCGCCGTTGAGGATCTTTCCCGCGTAAACGCCGAGCTGGCGAAAGGCAGCGGTGTTGCTCGTCCCATAGCTGATCAGACCGCCAGCCACGGCGTATTCGCGCCAATCGTAGATCGCCGGAATGGCATGGCGTGATGCCAGCGCGACTATCTGCTCGCGCCGGCTGAAGAAGAGCGGGTCGGCTCCGGCGATAAGTCCGCCAACATGCAGTCCGGCGAGAGACGCGAAAGCGGCGTCGATATCGCTTTCGGTGGCGGCCTTCAGGGTATGGAGCTCCAGCCCCTTGGTGCGCGCCGCTTGCTGCACGTCTGCGATCATCCGTTCGGTACCCGAAAAGTTCGGGTTCACCAGCAGGGCGATCGCCTTGGCCCCCGGGACCAGCTCGGACAGCAGCTCGAGCCGCTTGGGCTGAAGCTCGATGATGAGGATGCTCACGCCCGTAGCGTTGCCGCCCGGCCGGGCGAGGCTGACGACCACGCCGTTTGCCACCGGGTCCATGACGAAAACGATCGGGATCGTCGAGGTGGCGCTCTTCGCCGCGAGCGCCGCAGAGACGTTGGGAACCGCGATCAAATCGACCTTGCGGCTGACGAACTCGGCAACCAATGCGGGATATCGATCATGGCGGCCTTCCGCGTAGCGGTATTCGACCGCCACGTTCTGCCCGCCGACATAGCCGGTTTCGCCCAGCCCCTCAAGAAACGCCAGCTGGGGCCGTGGCAACGGCCCAGGTGAAGCGCCGGTGAGGACGCCGATCACCGGCATCGTCCTCTGCTGCGCGCGCGCGGTGAGCGGCCAACCGACAGCCGTGCCGCCAATAACCATGATGAACTGCCGCCGGTTCACTCGATCACCTCGTCGGCACGGGCGAAGAGCGATTGCGGCACGGTGAGGCCGAGCGCCTTCGCGGTCTTGAGATTGATGACCAGCTCGAACTTCGTCGGTTGCTGTACCGGCAGATCGGCGGGCTTGGCGCCTTTGAGGATCTTTCCGGCGTAAATGCCCTTCAGGTGATAGGCGGCCGTAAAGCTCGGGCCATAGCTGATGAGGCCGCCGGCGATAGGGAAGTCGCGCTGCAGGGCAATCGCTGGAACGGCATGGCGTGATGCCAGCGCCGCGATCTGGCGCCGAAAGCCGCCGGGGCCAAGGACGAGCCCATCAGCTTGCACCGGGACGAGGGTCTCGAAAGCGCCGTCAACCTCGCTTTCCGTGCGGGCCTTCAGAATATGGAGGTCCACCCGCTTCGCGCGCGCCGCTTCCTGGAACCCGCCGATGATCCGCTCGGTATACGGATCAGCGGGGTTCACCAGGAGGGCAATCACCCTGGCCTGCGGAACCAGTTCCAACAGCAGCTCGATCAGTTTGGGCATCAGCTCGACCCCTTGGAGACTGACGCCGGTAAGATTGCCGCCCGGCCGGGCGAGACTGGCGACCAGGCCGGTCGCGACCGGGTCGCTGGTGGAGTGGAACACGATTGGGATCGTCGAGGTTCCCTTTTTTGCCGCGAGCGAGGATGAGTAGCCGCCCTGGGTCACGATCACGTCGACCTTGCGGTCGACAAGATCGGCGGCCAATGCGGGCAGCCGATCACGGTGGCCCTCGGCCCAGCGGTATTCGATCGCCAAATTTTGTCCCTCGACATAGCCGGTCTCGCGCAGTCCCTGGCGGAAAGCGGCGAACTCCAACACAATCTGCGGGTCGTCGGGCCACCCGCTGCCGAGAAAGCCGATGACCGGCATCGCCTTCTGCTGCGCGCGGGCGGCGGGCGGCCAACCGACAGCCGCGCCGCCAAGCATGAACACGACATCGCGGCGGTTCATTCGATCACCTCGTCGGCTCGGGCGCGTCCGCACTGTCGGCATCATCGCCCGGCCGCGGCTTCCAGCTAAGCATATTCATCAAAAAGCCGCGCGGGCTCCGCGGCGAAGCCGAACCAAAAAAGAGGCCGCCATTTGGCGGCCTCAAGGCTGAGGGGAGGATGCCCTTGCGGGCGACGCGCAACAAAGCGCGCGTGTCGATTAGAATACCCGGCGACCCTCTCCAAAACGTTAACCACGCGCCGCCGCGACAGCGCTGCGCCCAGGCGGACTGCGGCGCTACCGCCCGTCTCGCAGAAAATCCTTGCATCGCCGCGGGGCTCGGCTTGAAATTAGGCAGAGGCTGGGGTGCTGCCCGGCGGCGCGGAGTTGCCTGCACCGCACGGGGGCTGAGATCAGACCCACTGAACCTGGCCGGGCATGCCCGGTGAAGGGAGTCCGCCATCAGCGCGTCCAAAATTGTCCCATCAACGCGTCCGAAGACGATCGTCGTCGGCGCCGGCGTCATCGGCCTGGGCATTGCCTGGCGGCTGGTTCAGGCCGGCTGCACGGTGACGGTTTACGACCGGGGCGAGGCCGGGCACGGCGCCAGCTGGGCGGCGGCCGGCATGCTGGCGGCCGCGGTCGAGACCGAGCCCGGCGAGGAACCGCTGCTGCCGCTCGCGCTCGAAAGCCAGCGCCTGTGGCCGGATTTT
>CAYMRQ010000394.1:0-2636 GCA_964392845.1 uncultured Rhizobium sp. | reverse complement strand
CAGCTGTCGGGCGGGCAGCGCCAGCGCGTCGCGCTGGGGCGCGCTATCGTGCGCCATCCGCGGGTGTTTCTGTTCGACGAGCCGTTGTCGAACCTCGACGCCAAATTGCGCGTGCAGATGCGGGTCGAACTGAAGAAATTGCACGAGCGGCTCGGCACCACCGCGATCTATGTGACGCACGACCAGGTCGAAGCGATGACGCTGGGCGACCGCGTCGTCGTGATGCGCGACGGCCGGGTGCAGCAGGTCGGCGACCCGCTCGAGCTCTACAACCAGCCGGCCAACCTTTTTGTCGCCGGGTTCATCGGCTCGCCGGCGATGAATTTTGCGAATGTGCGGATCACCGCGGAAAACGGCGCGCTCTGGGCGACGAGCGAGGGGATTAGCCTCAAGATGCCGGCCGCGCTGGCGGAGCGCCTCGGCCCCTGTGCCGGCAAGGAGATGACGCTCGGCGTCAGGCCCGAGGATCTGCTGATCGCCTCCGACGCCGATCCGGCCGATATGTGCATCGACGCCGTCGTCGAGGTTATCGAGCGGCTCGGTTCGGTGATCCTGCTCGATGTCGCGGTCGGGCCGGTAACGATGGTCGCATCGGTCGAGCCCACCGTCGGCGCCAAGGTGCACGAGCGCCTGCGCCTCGCGGTCAACCCGCACCGGCTGCATTTCTTCGAGATCGAGAGCGAAACGGCGGTCTGACCGACGTCTCGCTGCGGTTGGTGCGTCCGCGCCGACGAGGAGATCGACATGAAGCGCCGCGATTTCATCACGCTTCTCGGCGGCGCGATGGCGGCAGCGTGGCCGCCTGCTGCGCACGCGCAGCAGAAGGCGACGCCGGTGGTCGGCTTTCTCAACGCGGCCGCACCGTCGGACTCCGAGCCGTTTATGGCCGCGTTCCACCAGGGACTGAGCGAAGCCGGCTATGTCGAGGGACAAAACCTGGCGATCGAATACCGCTGGGCGGAGGGCCATTATGATCGGCGGCCCGCATTGGCCGCCGATCTCGTCACCCGCAAGGTTGACGTGATCGTGGCTATCGGCGGGCCCCCGGCACTGGCGGCGAAAGGCGCAACCTCGACGATCCCGATCGTCTTCATGGGCGTCGGCGACCCGGTTGGGCAAGGCCTCGTCGCCAGCCTCGCTCGACCCGGTGGCAACCTCACCGGCTTCAGCAACTTCGCCACCGAGCTCAATCCCAAGCGGTTCGAGCTGCTGTCCGAGCTGGTGCCCCAAGCCGTGGTGATCGCCCTGCTCGTGAACCCGAACCAACCGAATACCGAGCGCATCATTCGCGACGTGCAGGAAGCGGCGCGCGCCAAGGGGGTGCAGCTCGCTATCCTGAAGGCCGGCACCGAAAGTGAGATCGATGCCGCCTTTGCAACCCTCGTCGAACTGCATGCCGACGCGCTATTCGTCGGCGGCGATGTGTTTTTCTTCAGCCGACGCGAGCAGCTCGTGGCGCTGGCATCACGCCATGCCGTTCCAGCGATCTATATGTGGCGCGAGTTCGCGGCCTCCGGCGGCCTGATCAGCTATGGTGTAAGGGTCACGGCAAGCTTTCGCCAGGCCGGCAGTTACGCGGGGCGAATCCTGAAAGGCGCGAAGCCCGCTGATCTGCCGGTCCAGCAGCCGAGCAAATTCGACCTGGTCGTC
Source organism: uncultured Rhizobium sp. (assembly GCA_964392845.1). Classification (GTDB taxonomy): domain Bacteria; phylum Pseudomonadota; class Alphaproteobacteria; order ATCC43930; family CGMCC-115725; genus DATARH01. The sequence goes on along the minus strand of CAYMRQ010000394.1, from coordinate 986 downwards.
AATCTCAAGACCGCCAATGCGCTCGGCCTCACCGTGCCGCAATCGCTCCTCACCCGCGCCGACGAGGTGATCGAGTAACGGAGGGATACATCGGGTAGGCGGCGGCAAAGCCGGTTTCGCGACAGCGATGCGTGGAGTGAGCGCGGGCACAGGATGCCCCTGTGGCGCCGTCATGCACGGCATCCGCCGCGATCAGCCTGTAGAAACAGGTGAGCCTGTTGCCGAGCCAAACCGGCGGTGGGTCGCCGCGTCCGCCATCCCCTCCCCTGGTGCGGGTGTCGGTAGCGCGTGAAGATGTCCGTCTTTCATAGCACGTCATATGTCCGCTTCTGTGGTTGATGGGCCTGTGGGGTTGTGGGCAACGCGAGGCGTTGTCCACAAATCCATCAGGCCGCGCCGCCGAGCGGCGTTAAGCGGCGCGCGAGGCATTGATCGGGTTACCATTTGGATCGAAGCGGGCGAGGCAGCCCGGACCGTCGAAGATGGCGAGCTGGCCGTCGGGATACTGGTGCACCCGCACGGTGGCCTTGACGTAATGGTGGCGGTGGCGCTGCGGCGGGATCTGCAAGGAGAGCCCGTTCCACGGCACGCAATTGTCGCGGCCGACTGTCGCGGCCGACCTGGCGGTTCTCCTGGACGCACAGGACGTCCTCGAGCGGCCGGCCGGCATAGGCGATGAACGCCGAGCCCTCTTCCTCGGCGGGCACGGCGAAGCGGACGTTGTCGTCGGGCACGAACTCTTGCTTGAGATAGCGGTTGGCGGCCTCGACCGTGGCGATCCCGGCGAGCCGCAGCTCCGGCGGCAGCCGCTTCTGCAAGGTGCCGAACGCCCGCTCCATGCGGCCGCGCGCCTCGGGTGAATAGGAGGGGATGTGGGTGATGCCGAGCTGCGCCAGGGCACGTCCGAGCTGGGTGGGTTTTGTTTTGTCGACCCCGGCCTTCGCCGGGGCAGGCTTGTATGGGGCCTGTTGGTGTCAAGGGCGAAA
>CAYMRQ010000393.1:0-2650 GCA_964392845.1 uncultured Rhizobium sp. | reverse complement strand
GTCGATGGCACGATTCTACACCGGCTGGCCCCGTTAAGTCCGACAGGCTGCTAGCTATGCGCCTGGATGAAGGCCCGCACCTTCGGGTAGGTCTCGGTCTGCCAGCGGCGGCCGTGGAAGACGCCATAGTGGCCGACATTGGGCTGCAGGTGATGGGTCTTTTTTGCCGCCGAGAGATTATGGCACAGCCGTTGCGCCGCGACGGTCTGGCCGACCGCGCAGATGTCGTCGCGTTCGCCCTCGACGGTCATCAGCGCGGTCTTTTCGATGGCGCCCGGGTCGGCCAGTTCGCCGCGCACCCGGAAGCGGCCATGCGCCAGATCGTGGCGCTGAAACACCCGGTCGACGGTCTGCAGGTAGAAATCGGCCGGCAGATCCATGACGGAACTGTATTCGTCATAGAAGGCGCGGGTCGCCGCCGCGCTGTCGCCGTCGCCTTCGGCGAGCTGGCGGAACATCCGCCAATGCGCATCGATGTGGCGGTCGGGGTTCATGCTGAGAAACCCGGCCAGCTGCAGAAACCCGGGATAGACCCGGCGGAATGCGCCGGGATAGCGCGCCGGCACCGTGGCGATCGCCATGTGCTCGAACCAGCCGAGCGAATGCGATTGGGCAAACCGGTTGACCTCGGTCGGGTTGGCTGCCGGGTCGATCGGGCCGCCCATCAGCACCATCGAGGCGGGCTGTGAGGGGTCGCCCGCCGCCGCCATCAGCGACACCGCCGCCAGCACCGGCACCGAGGGCTGGCACACCGCCATGACATGGACGCCGGGCCCGAGAAGGTGGATGAAATCGATGATCAGCAGGGTCATGTCGTCGAGATCGAAGCGGCCGTGCTGTGCCGGCACGCTGCGCGCGTTGAACCAATCGGTCAGGTATACGTCGTGGTCGGGCAGCACGGTCGCGATGGTGCCGCGCAGCAACGTCGCGAAATGTCCGGAGAGCGGCGCGACGACCAGGAGCTTCGGCTGGTCGAGCGCCGCCGCCTTGCGGAAATTCACCAGCCGGCAGAATGGGTGGACCGCGACCGTCTCTTCGCCGACCGCGATGTCCAGCCCGTCGACGCTCACCCGGTCGATGCCAAAGGCGGGGCGCTCATGCGAGAGGCGGGTGCGCGAGAACAGGTTCAAAGCCGCCGCGGCGCCGCGCACCAGCGGCAGATCGCCGACCACCGGCCAGGGCTGCCAGGCCTGCCAGGCCTGATCGAGCAGGTTGACGGCGGTTTCCGCAAACAGCCGCACCGGGGCCAACGCGTCGCAGTGTGCTTGATAGGCGTAATAGAGCATTGATCCTCACGGGTTGGCACCGCGCACGGCCAGAAGCTGCGGAACGACCGGGGCTAGCCTACAACATATAGTCACACAATGGTCGCGTGACTGCGGCGGCACGGCGCGGGAGGGTCGAGCGGGCGAGGGGAAGCGAGTGAGCCTCACCGGGGCGGGGCGGCGACGCCGCCGCGCAGCTCGTGCACGACGACGCCGAGCCGGCGCGGCGGCGGCGCCAGCCACAGCGGATGCGCCAGGCTCGTCGCCACATCGTTTTCGCCGGCCTGCCAGCGACGCCGCACCGCCTCGGCCGAGAAATCCGCCACCTTGCCGGCGAACTCGTCGGCATTGCCCTCATGCACCAGGTGGAGGATCGTCATCGTCGCCTCGCTGGCTTCGGCGAGGCATTTCTTGATATCGGAATCGCTACGCAGGGCGGGCGGCACTCGCTCGCCCAACAGGGCGATCATCCGCCGCAGATCGTGGTTGCGCCGCAGCGCCGCGATCTCGCGCGCCGAGCGGCTGACGCCACCGCTGCGGCCCGGCACCGGATCGTAGCCGTCGACGACAAAGCACAGCGTGTCGGCCGGGCGCGCGTCGTCGAGCGCGGCGACCGAAACCGCGCTGCCGCCATAGCGCTGATTCTCGATCAGGGTCGGCGGCATTCCCGGCAGCGCCGTGCTCGCCAGCACATGCTCGGGACCCAGCACGTGGCGGTCGTTGTCGAAATAGGTTTCCGCTCCGGTGCCCAAATTGACCGCGCCGAGCACGATCCGTACCGAGCCCGAGTTGACCCGGTCGAAATCGACCGCGCCCTCTACCAGCTCGCGCAGCTCGCCGGGCCGGATGACCGGCCGTTCGCGCGCCGGGCCCTCCACCCAATCGTGCCGGCCGGGGATATGGCCGGCCAGCAAATGACGCAATTTGCCGCCCAGCCGGCGCTCGCCGCGCCGCGCGACGCGCCGGCTCAACTCTTGCCAGAATTGGCGCAACCGGAAAATCCGCTCATGCGGCAGGTTGCCGGCGATGATCGCGGCGTTGACCGCGCCGATCGCCGTGCCGGCGATCCAGTTGGGCCGGACGCCGCAATTCTCGAGCGCCGCATAGGCGCCCGCCTGGTACGCTCCGAGCGCGCTGCCGCCGGACAGCACCAGCGCGATTCGCTCGAAACGGGCCAAGCTCTTGTCGGATCGCGCGCGCGCCAAGCTCCGCTCCCTGCGATATGCAAGCTGGTCGATCGCCATCATAAGAGGTCGCGATGAAGCGTCCAGTGCCGAAACGCGCGATCGGCTATTTCTGCAGCGGGACTGACATGGCCGGGACGGATTGGAGGAAGACGGCGATCGCCCGGCGGTCCTCGTCGCTGAGCCGCGCGGTGTTTTTGG
>CAYMRQ010000392.1:1320-2658 GCA_964392845.1 uncultured Rhizobium sp. | reverse complement strand
CCGGCGCGATCGCCGCGGCGCCGGGCGAGGCCGCGGGAGTGTCGGGAAGCAGCGGCAGGTCGCTCGGCTCGCCCGCTTCGCTGGCGCCGCCAGGGGTGGATTGGCTCGAGTCCAGGGCGGTTCCCTCGATTGCGTCTCGGTTGCTCACTGGGCAGGCACTTTCGACGCCAGCGGACCCAGGTTACGCCGCCAACTCTATCGCTCGCCAGAAATCAAGGGAAGCGCGGGCGCAGCGTTCCGGCTGCAGCAGGTTGACGCCATGGCCATACCCGGCGAACAGCTCGAGCCGGCCGTGCGGCAGTTGCTCGACAAACGCGCGCTGCTGCTCGGAAGCGATGCGGCTCTGGTCGCCCGACAAGAGCAGCACCGGGGCGTCGATGCCGGCCAGGAGCGGGCGCGCGTCGATCGATTCGAAGCAATCGTGCAGCGCGGCGGCGACCGCGGGTGGCGTCCGGTCCATTTCGGCGATGACCCATTCGCACAGCAACGGGTCGGCGTGTTCGACATCGAGCCGGTAACCGAGGGTCTGCCGGCACCATTCGCCGACCCCATAGGCGCGCATCGCCGCCGACGCGCTCTCCCGGTCGAGCGCATAGATCCGCTTGATCTCGTCCGGGATGCGGCCCGGCGTGTTGCACAAGACGAGGCTGGCGATGCGCTCGGGATGTGCCGCGGCAAGCAGCACGCCGATGATCCCACCCGAGGATTCGCCGACCCAATGCACCCGATCGAGCGACAGGGCGTCGAGCGCGGCGATAATTTGGCCGGCGATCGTCTCCGGGGTGAAGCGGTACGCTGCTGGCGGGACATCTGAACCGCCGCAGCCGAGCAACTCCGGGCGGTAGATCCGGCGGCTTTCGGCGATGGCCGGGACCCAGCGGTTCCAGAACCGCGCATTGCGCGCAAAGCCGTGCATCATGACGATCGGTGTCGCGACCTGCCACGGCCACAGGTAATCGTCGACGGCGCAGTGCAAGGCGAGGCCCTCGGCCCCAGGGATCGTCACGGGGATCATCGGCATCGGCGCGCTCCAACTTTTGCCCGATCGGGTCATTGCGAGGAGCGAAGCGACGAAGCAATCTCGATTCAAGTGCGCTTTGCCGGTCGAGATTGCATCGCTGCGCTCGCAATGACAGCCGCATTGATTGCGGGAGGCGGGGTCACGGGGATAGTCTCGCACCAAGAGGAGTCGGTGCGAAGGGAGGCAAGCGATGGCCAGGGCGGAGGCGGCGGATAGGGTCGTCGGCAGCGGTGGTTATACCTACCGGGTGGTGGCCGACTGGGCGAAATTGCCTCCCGGCTGGGCGTTCCGGGATGTCGCCGCGGTCGCGGTCGACA
>CAYMRQ010000392.1:0-1307 GCA_964392845.1 uncultured Rhizobium sp. | reverse complement strand
CGCCGTGGCGACGGATTCGCGCGATCGCGTGTTCGTCTTCAATCGCGGCGAGCACCCAATGATGGTGTTCGACGGCGATGGCAACCTCCTCAATTCCTGGGGCGAAAAGCTGTTCCATCGCGCGCACGGGCTGCATGTCGGCCCCGACGACACGCTCTATTGCACCGATGACGGCGACCACACAGTGCGCAAATGCACCCCCGAGGGCAAGGTCCTGCTCGAAATCGGCATCCCCGGCCGGCCCGCGGGCTTCATGAGCGGCGAGCCGTTCAACCGCTGCACCCATACCGCGCTGTCGCCCGACCTTGAGATTTATGTCTCGGACGGCTATGCGAACGCGCGGGTGCACAAATTTGCCCCGGACGGGAAGCTGATGTTCTCGTGGGGCGAATGTGGCGCCGACCCGGGCCAGTTCAACATCCCGCACAACATCGTCAGCGATCCGGACGGCTGGGTCTATGTCGCCGACCGCGAGAACCACCGGGTCCAGATCTTCGACGGCAAGGGCCGCTACGAGACCCAGTGGAACAATCTGCACCGCCCCTGCGGCTTCTACATGGAAGGCGGCGCGCACGGCGTGTGCTACATCGGCGAATTGGGCCCGCACCAGCCGGTCAACCACAACTTCCCCAATCTCGGGCCGCGGCTCAGCATTGTGTCGCGCCAGGGCGAGGTGGTCAGCCGGGTCGACGAGAAATCGGGATTGCCGCCGGGCCAGTTCATCGCCCCGCACGGTCTTTGCGTTGACAGCCATGGCGACGTCTATATCGGCGAAGTGTCGTGGACGGCCTGGGAGAAATATCTCCATCCCGGCCAATCGGCGCCCGCCGATCTGCGCAGCCTGCAAAAGTTGGTTCGGGTGCCGCGGTAGCCGGGCGCATCCGGTGGGCTGGATGAGCCTCGCGCTGACTGTGGCCGGGATCGCCGCCGCGATCGCGATTGTGCTTGCGATGCGCGCGGTGTGGCGGCCGGCAAGAATGTCCGATCGCACGCGAAACCAGCGGCCCGACCCTGCCGATCGGCCGCACCGGCAGGCGGTGCACTATCGCGCCTCCGGCGTACTGCCGCGCTGGGACCCTTAAACCTTCGCCCTCACTGCGGAAGAGGGGCGTGTTGGGGATCTGATCCAAGCGCCGCATAGGATGTTGGGGTGGACGGCCCGCGATGGCATCGATAGTGCCGGGCTGTGATTATGCAATCCAGCAAAGGGAGCCGCCCAATGACGATTATCAGGATTGGCCTGGATACCGCCATGTCTTTCAGGTGCACGGCGTCGATGAGAACGAGCAGCCGGTGGTGCGCCGTCA
>CAYMRQ010000391.1:0-2694 GCA_964392845.1 uncultured Rhizobium sp. | reverse complement strand
GAACGGCGCGAGCGGCTCGAGCAGCTGCGCGCCCTCGAAGCCGGCATGCGCATTTCCGTGAGCCTCATCGACCCGGAATGGCTCGGGGTCCAGGTCGACACGCCGGCCGATCTGGAGCGCGCGCGCGCGTTGATGAAATCCATGCAATAACGAGCGCGTAGGGCGGAAAAGCGCAGCGCATTCCGCCAGGCGCGGCGAATTCGCCGGTAACTTCGCGCGCGAAGCCCGCGCAAACCGATAACTACGAAGCCGGCGGAATGCGCTGCGCTTTTCCGCTCTTGTATGGGGCTTCCCGTGACCGACGTCTGGCCATGAAGATCACGCTCGGCGGCACCAGGGAGCGTTGAATCTTAAGCACAGATTCCCTATTTGTTCTCACCCACCATGATAGGATGATCGTGCGGATTGTGGCGCGTCACAGGCGCAAGCGAGTGCTTAGCGGCGGCGGCTGGACTACAACGAAGGCGTGTCGTCTCCCTGTTTTTTCCCAGTATTATCACGTGGAACAGGTCGACCCGCGACACTGACATAACCGTTAGGGTTGCACCCATGACCGACGAGGACAGCTTTAGCGGCCGTATCAGGCGCTACGCCCGGGTTGGCGGGGCGATGGGCGGGCTGGCGGCGCGGCTGGCGGGCGAGCGCTATTTGGGTATGCCGATCGATCGCGAGCGCCATGCCGCCGATCTGAAGGCGGCGCTCGGCGGCATCAAGGGGCCGCTGATGAAGGTGGCCCAGCTGCTCGCCACGATCCCCGACGCATTGCCCGAGGAATATGTCCGCGAGCTGATCCAGCTGCAGGCCAACGCACCGGCGATGGGCTGGCCGTTCGTCCGCCGCCGCATGATGGGCGAATTAGGGCCGGACTGGCAGAGCCGGTTCGCCAGCTTCGAGCACGTCGCGGCGCGCGCCGCCTCATTGGGCCAGGTGCATCGCGCGGTCGCCTTCGACGGGACGCCGCTCGCCTGCAAACTGCAGTATCCGGAGATGGCCTCGGCGGTCGAAGCCGATCTGCGCCAATTGAAGCTGGCGATGGGCCTCTATGAGCGCTACGACCGCACGGTCAGCACCGCCGCGATCCATGCCGAGATCGCCGATCGGCTGCGCGAGGAATTGGATTATCTGCGCGAGGCCGCGCATATGCGGCTCTACCGCGAGATCCTCAAGGACGAGCCCGGGGTTGCCGTGCCGCGGCCGATCGTCGAGCTGTCGACCCGGCGGCTCTTGACGATGACCTGGCTCGACGGCGGGCCGATCCTCGACATTGCCAAGGCGCCACTCAGCGTTCGCAACCAGATCGCGCTGCGCATGTTCCGGATCTGGTACGTGCCGTTCTATTACTACGGCGTCATTCACGGCGACCCGCATCTCGGCAATTACACCGTCGCGCCCGACCGCACCGTCAACCTGCTGGATTTTGGCTGCGTCCGGGTGTTTCCGCCCGGCTTCGTCAAGGGTGTCATCGATCTCTACCACGCGTTGGAGCGCAACGATCGCGAGCTCGCGGTCGCGGCCTATCGCAGCTGGGGTTTCGGCGAGCTGTCGCATGAAATGATCGCCGTCTTGAACCGCTGGGCCGCCTTTGTCTACGGTCCGCTGCTCGACGACCGGGCGCGGATGATCCAGGAAAGGGCGAGCGGCGGCCCAGCGGCTCAAGACAGCCGCGGCCTCGTCGACAGCGTGCATCGCGACATCCGCCGGCTCGGCGGCATCGCGCCGCCGCGCGCCTTTGTCTTCATGGACCGCGCCGCGATCGGCCTCGGCTCGGTGTTCCTGCATCTGCAAGCCAAGATCAACTGGCACCGGCTGTTCCACGAGCTGATCGACGATTTCGACGAGGGCGTGCTCGCCGAGCGCCAGAAGAAGGCGCTGAAACGGGCCGGCGTGCCATTCACTGACCCGCGCTGATGACATCAGCCCGCTTCGTCTCGCACGCGCTGACCCATGTCGGCCTGGTGCGCCGGCGCAACGAGGATGCCTTCCTCGACCGGCCGGATGTCGGCCTGTGGGCGGTGGCCGATGGCATGGGCGGCCACGCCGACGGCGACTACGCCAGCGCCCGCATCATTGCCGCGCTCGGCGCGCCCGGCGCCGATCGGTCGTCGGGCGAGCTCGGCCAATTGATTGCCGCCGCCGCTGGGCGGCTGGGCGAGGTCGATGCCGAGCTGCGCGCCCGGGCATCCCGGCTCGGCCCCGGTGCGGCGATCGCCAGCACCGTCGTCGTCCTCTTCGCCGATTCCTGCGAGTTTGCCGTGCTGTGGGCCGGAGACAGCCGGGCCTATCGCTGGCGCAACGGCGAATTCCAGCAGCTGACGGTCGATCACAGCCGCGTGCAGGAGCTTGTGGATTCGGGGTTGCTGTCGGCGGAAATGGCTGCCCTGCATCCCCAATCGCATATCGTCACCCGGGCGATCGGCGGCGGCCGGCTCGAATTCGGCATCCTCAGAGAGGCGCTTGTCGCAGGCGATCGGTTTCTCCTGTGCAGCGATGGCCTGACCAACATGGTCTGCGACGCCGACATCGCGCATGAGATCGCTGCGGCGCCGCCGCGCCTTGCCGCCGAGCGGTTGTTCGACCGCGTGCTCGCGGCGGGCGCCGTCGACAATGTCACGATCGTCATCGTCACGGTCGAGCCCGCGGCCTAGCAGCCTGTCGGACTTAACGGGGCCAGCCGGTGTAGAATCGTGCCATCGA
>CAYMRQ010000390.1:1141-2714 GCA_964392845.1 uncultured Rhizobium sp. | reverse complement strand
AGCACAGGACCGCAAGATCGCCGCGCCGGCGGTCAACCTCGAAACCCAGCATTTCTGGGATGCCGCGGCTGAAGGCAAGCTCTTGATCAAGAAGTGTACCGCCTGCGGCGAGCCGCATTTCTACCCGCGCACCCATTGCCCGTTCTGCTTCAGCGACAAGACCGAATGGGTCGAAGCCTCGGGAAACGGCACGGTCTATACCTACAGCGTGATGCGCCGCGCGCCGATCCCCTATGCGATCGCCTATGTGACGCTCGCCGAAGGCCCGACGATGATGACCAATATCGTCGATTGCGACCTCGATGCGATCAGGATCGGCCAGGCCGTCCGCCTCGTCTTCAAACCGAGCGATGGCGGCGCCCCAGTCCCGATGTTCACCCCGGCCTAACGGAGACACTCATTCCGGGTATTGACAATCGATCGCGGTAGCGTTACCTATACGGTTACGTTACCTATAAGGTTACGAGTGATTTTATGAGACGCATTTCGACCAGAAAACATTTCTTCGTAGTAAGGAGATATCATGCCAATTCGAAGGTTCAGCAATAAAGGACTTGAGCAACTTTTCTGCACGGGCAAATCTGCCGCCATTGGCGCTGACTACCGAAGGAAGGCGACGATGATCCTCGACGCATTGCAGGGTGCGACTAGCGTAGAGGATATCGCGCGAGTGGTCGGTTTTCATCCGCTTAGGGGCGATCGCAAGGGAACCTATGCAGTGAAGGTTAATCAGAATTGGCGCATCACATTCAAATTTGACGAAGGAGACAAGGGAAACGTTACGGAGGTTGACCTTGAGGACTACCACTGAATGAAACGGAGAACCTCATGACGGACTGCGAGATGACGCGCCGCCCGACGCCACCGGGGGAAATCCTGCGAGAGCTTTACCTCTTGCCGGCCGGAGTCTCCATTGCGAAGTTTGCTGAGGCAGCTGGTGTCACGCGGAAGCATATGAGCATGATTGTGAATGGACGAGCGGCAATCACTGCTGAAACGGCTACCAGGATCGCCGCGGCGCTCGGTACTACGGCGCAATATTGGCTAAACCTCCAGAATGCCGTCGATCTATTTGACGCACAGGAAAGGTTGCTCCAGGCAGTTCGACGGCCACACCGCGTAGCGGCTTTTGCCGATGCGATTTCGGCCTAGCAGGAGCTTTGACGTGACCATGACGCCTAAAAAATAGGAGCAAAACATTATGGACGCACTTGAAACCCGACTCTCGGACCGCCCCGGCCATGTCAGCCCCGAGGAATGGGCCCTGCGCGTCGATCTTGCCGCGTGCTATCGGCTGCTCGCGCATTTCGGCTGGGACGATCTGGTGTTGACGCACAACTCGGCGCGCGTGCCGGGCACCACCGACCAGATGCTGATCAACCCGATGGGGTTGATGTTCAACGAGGTCACCGCCTCGAACCTGTTGAAGGTCGACATCAACGACGGCCACCTGATCGAGCCCTCGGAATACGAGCCGATCAATGCCGGTGTCGTGATCCATGGCGCGATCTATCTCGGCCGGCCCGACGTGCAATGCGTCGTCCACACCCACACCGAGGCCGACATCGCCGTC
>CAYMRQ010000390.1:0-1131 GCA_964392845.1 uncultured Rhizobium sp. | reverse complement strand
CGGCGGGAACAGCGCGCTCGAGGAGGGGCTGTTGCCCTTGAGCCAATGGGCGATGCGCTTTTACAACCGGCTCGGCTACCACGATTACGAGGGCGTCTCGCTCGACATGGACGAGCGCGAGCGGCTCCAGCAGAGCATCGGCGACCACCCGGTCCTGGTGCTGCGCAATCACGGCCTCCTGGCGACCGGGCGCAATGTCGCCGAGGCGTTCTCGTCGACCTACCATTTCGAGCGCTCGGCCGAATCCCAGCTGAAGATCCAGGCCGCGGTCGCCTCCGGAGCCAGGATGGTGATCCCCTCGCCCGAGACCTGCGAGCGCCAGGCGGCCCAGTTCGCCGGTAACATGCCGCGGCTCCAGGGTCAGCGCGAATGGCCGGCATTGCTGCGGCTGGCCGACCGCCTCGACCCGGGCTATCGCACCTGAACTTCGTACCAACACTCTTCGTCGTCATGCCCGCGAAAGCGGGCATCCAGGGCTCCGAGTTTCCGTCGTTTGCCCTGGACCCCCGCTTTCGCGGGGGTGACGCTCGGGACGCCGTCAGCGGCCCGCCAAGGCGCGGGCCAGCTGGCTGAACGCCTCCTGGTGCTTCTCGTTCTGGATCTCGCCGAAGTTGCGCGCGATCTCCAACAGCATGCGCTGATGCGGCGCGGCCGGGCGCGGTGCCTCCTCGCCCACACCTTCGTAGAAATACGTGATCGGCGCATTCAGCACGCGGGCGATCTCGTAAAGCCGGCCGGCCGACACGCGGTTGATGCCGCGCTCGTATTTGTGCGCCTGCTGGTAGGTAACGCCGATCATTTCGGCGAGCTGCTGCTGGGTCAGCCCCAGCATGATGCGGCGCTCGCGGATGCGCGCTCCGACATGATCGTCGATCGCCGCCGTAGACCGCCCTCTCCTCGGCTTTGCCATTGCCTTCACCTGAATTGTTCAGCCCGAATGCGCCTCGCGCACGGGCATGTCCTGCCATTCCCGTCAACGCGAATACGCCGCGGAAATTCCCAACCTCGATACCATCACCAAAATGGCGGCGCAAACCTCGCTCAGGGATGGGGCCGATCGCCGCGGCGCGCAACCGGCTGTAGCGCGGCGATCTGGATGGGAAGACAGCGACAATCAGGATGAGAACCCCG
>CAYMRQ010000389.1:0-2719 GCA_964392845.1 uncultured Rhizobium sp. | reverse complement strand
CCTTCCTTGCGCAAATCCTCACTCAGTTCGTAAATCTTCAAATGCGATAGCCCTGCGGCATATGCCCTATCAGGTGGCGATCGCCTGAAAAATCGAGTAGACGATCAGGCAATGAGCAAATCATGTTGTGACCACGATGCGGTACCGGCGGGCTTGGCGAGCAGGTTCCGCGTCATCCTGTGGCTGGCGCTCGCCATCAATATCACGATGTTCGTGATCGAGATCGGTGCCGGTTTTGCTGCTGGTTCGAGTGCCCTGCAAGCGGATGCGCTCGACTTCCTGGGCGATGCCGCAAACTACGCGATAAGTCTGTCTGTAGCGGGAATGGCGCTCGCGTGGCGTGCCCGTGCAGCGCTCGTCAAGGGCCTCACCATGGGCGCATTCGGCGTCGGCGTGCTGGTCAGCGCCGGATGGCACGTTATCGCCGGAACCGTGCCGCATGCGGAGCTGATGGGTGCCGTTGGTGTCGTCGCGTTGCTCGCCAACTGTGGCGTCGCGGCAATGCTTTATGGGTTCCGGACCGGGGAAGCGAATATGCGATCGGTCTGGCTCTGCTCTAGAAACGACGCGATCGGGAATGTCGCGGTCTTATTCGCCGCAATCGGCGTGTTCGGCACCGGGGCGGGCTGGCCGGACATCACGGTCGCACTGATCATGTCGGGACTCGCGTTATCGGGGGCATGGCAGGTGATCCGGCAATCGATCGGCGAACTACAAGCGCGAGCGCGACCGCCTGACCTCACCGGCACGGGGTCGGTTCCGAGCGCCACGTCATAGTTTTCTCGCCTTATTGTGTGGGGAGCATCGTTGTACAAAGCCCCATGCAGGGGCTGAGCCTGTCCTCCCCGAAACAACCAGCCGGGATCGCCGCTTCCAAGCCCGGCACCGGCCGCGCCTACGGCGCCTGGATAGCGGCCGCGGTGGCGGCGATCACCGCCGCGCGCCTCATATGGCTGGCCGTACAATCGGCCGGGCTCTATCCCGACGAGGCGCAATACTGGTTTTGGGCGCAGCACCCCGCCTTCGGCTATTACTCGAAGCCGCCGCTCGTCGCCTGGCTGATCGCGCTGACCACGGCAGCATTCGGCGACAGCGAGTTTGCGATTCGATTGTCGGCGCCGCTGCTGCATGCCGGCGCCGCCGGCATCGTCTATGCGATCGCGGCGCGGCTCTACGACCGCCGCACCGGTTTCTGGTCGGCGCTGGCCTACGTAACGCTCCCGGGGGTGTCGCTGTCGGCCTTCATCATCTCGACCGACGCGGTGCTGCTACCGTGCTGGGCGGCGGCGCTCTATGCCTTCATCCGCGCCCGCGAGCCGGGCGGCGGGCGCTGGTGGCTGGTCGCCGGGATCGCCGCCGGGCTCGGCCTTCTGGCCAAATACGCGATGGCCTACTGGCTCCTATCGGCCCTCGGCCTGGTCCTCCTCGTCCCCGGAGAGCGCCGCAATCTGAGGCCGATGCTTGCCGCCACCGGCATCGCGGTGCTGATTTATCTGCCCAATTTGTGGTGGAACTGGAGCCATGGCTTTGTCAGCTATCGGCATGTGCGCGACAACGCCGGGCTGGCGGGAAGCCTAGTGCATCCGACCGCCTTTCTTGAGTTCCTGGGCTCCCAGTTCGGGGTCATCGGTCCGCTGTTTTTCGCCGCCCTGATCGCGCTCGCCCTCTCCCCCCGGGTGCTGGCCGAACCGCGCGCCCGGCTTCTCGCCGCCTTCGCCTTGCCGACCTTGGCGATGATGCTCGCGGTCAGCCTCTTGTCGCGGGCCCAGCCGAACTGGGCGGCGCCCGCCTATGTCTCGGGAATCGTGCTGGTGGTTGCCTGGGCGCTGGGTCGCAGCTGGCGGCGCTGGGTAGGGGTGTCGGTCGCCCTCAACCTGGCAGCGACCGTGATGCTGTTCGGCACAACCGACGCGCTCGCCGCGATCGGGGTTGCGGTGCCTGCCAGATACGACCCGCTGCACCGCCTGCGCGGCTGGCGCGAGCTCGGACAAAGCGTCGGGGCCATCCTCGCGACGCAGCCGGGCCTGACCCTCCTTGCCGACGACCGCGAGCTTTTGGCGGCCTTGATCTATTACGTGCGCCCCCACCCGTTTGGGGCGGTCGAATGGAACCCGATCCCCGGCATCACCGACCAGTGGCGCCTGATGAACAACATCGGCAATCATCGCGGCGAGGATTTCCTGGCCGTCACCGTGCACGGCCTCATTGACGAAATGCGGCCCGAGTTTGCCGAGCTGACACCGCTCACCACGATCGCGACGCATTCGGGGCCGGGCGGCGGGACGGTCTATACCGTCTACAGCGCGCGCGGGTTCCGCGGCGACGGGCGGCCCTATCGCTGAGCGGAACGCGAGGTGCCGCCGTTGCGCTTCACGGCAGCAGCCGGTAGCCGCCGGGCTCGGTCACCAGGATCTCGGCATGAGCCGGATCGCGCTCGATCTTCTGACGCAGGCGATAGACATGCGTCTCCAGCGTATGCGTCGTCACTCCGGCATTATAGCCCCAAACCTCGCCTAACAGCGTGTCGCGGCCGATCACCTGGCCGGCGCGATACAGGAATTTGAGGATCGCGGCCTCCTTCTCGGTCAGGCGCACCTTCTTCTTACCGCCGGAATGGGTCATCAGCTTGGCGCTCGGCCGGAACGTGTAGGGCCCGATCGTCAACACCACATCATCATTGAGCTCGCTCTGGCGCAAATGGGCGCGCAGCCGCGCCAAG
>CAYMRQ010000388.1:1793-2729 GCA_964392845.1 uncultured Rhizobium sp. | reverse complement strand
TCGCGACCCCGAACAGGCGGTCGGGATAAGGCTTGCAGTAATCGGCGAGCCAGCGGTTATAGGCGCGGCACATCGCGGCCGCGAGCTCGGGGTCACTTACCGCGCCGGCGAACAGACCGAGACTCGGGTAGAGGAAAGCGGCGTCGATCCCGTCGGCATCCATGTCCGGGATGCGTGCGTGCGGGTCGAACCCGCCCTTCTTTCCGTCGGCGTATTTGAGGCTGTCGAGCTTGACGGCGCCTTGCCGGACACCGACAGCGCCGAGGCTGCCGATCCCCCGCGGATTGCCCAGCAATTTGCCCTCGACGCCGAGGCGCTCCTTGCCGTTCTCGTCGATGACGAACCGTGGCCGGCGCTCGCGGAACGCCGGGTCGATGTAGTGATCCCACAGGTCGAGCGGCTCGAGAATGTGGCCGTCGGCGTCGATGGTGTTGTAGGCGAGAGCCATGACCCGTCTCCTTAGGATGCGGCAACGCGATGATCCTAGTGGACGCGCGACGCCGATGCGAGGCCGAACTCCTCAAATGACAACCGCATCCGGGAACCCAAAGTGGAAGCCGATAGATCGCTCTCGGGCTACTGGGAGTTCGGGCGAATGACAGGTTTACGTCCGACTTAGCCGGTTCTCGGCAATGCGTTGGATTACGCATCAGGGAGGTGCCTCAAGCACCGCTTCCCGGCGCCACAACGCCGCTTGCGTTATCTTGTCTTGCTGGTCGATTTCGACTGGCGCTGAGGCCGGAAGGGGTCGGCTTTGATACGCCCAAGTCAGGCGCGCGGCGCATGCCAACGGCCGATATATCATGTAGGATGGGCCGATTGCCCACGTGGTCCGCGTGCGCCCCATAAGACGCTGGGAGCTTCAGGAATGACAGACACGCCAGAGTATGCGCCGCCCAAGGTCTGGGTTTGGGACAAGCCGAGCGGCGGCAGGTT
>CAYMRQ010000388.1:0-1783 GCA_964392845.1 uncultured Rhizobium sp. | reverse complement strand
CAACCGCCCGATTGCGGGTTCCACGCACGAGAAGGAGCTGCCGGTCGGCCGCCACCCCCTGCAGCTCTACTCGCTCGGCACACCGAATGGCGTGAAGGTCACGGTGATGCTCGAAGAGCTGCTGGCCCTCGGCCATCGCGGCGCGGAATACGATGCCTGGCTGATCCGGATCGGCGACGGCGACCAGTTCGGCAGCGGCTTTGTGGCGGTGAACCCGAACTCCAAGATCCCGGCGCTGATGGACCGCAGCGGTCCCAAGCCGATCCGGGTCTTCGAGACCGGCGCGATCCTGATGTACCTGGCCGAGAAATTCGCGGAGTTCCTGCCGACGGAGACCGCCGCGCGCGCCGAATGCCTGTCGTGGCTGTTCTGGCAGATGGGCAGCACGCCTTACGTGGGCGGTGGGTTCGGCCACTTCTACGCCTACGCGCCGACCAAGATCGAATATGCGATCGATCGGTTCGCGATGGAGACGAAGCGCCTGCTCGATGTGCTCGATCGCCGCCTCGCGGAGAGCGAGTATGTCGCGGGCAGTGCCTACACGATCGCCGACATCGCCATCTGGCCCTGGTACGGCGGGCTGGTGAAGTTCGGCCAATACGGGGCGGCCGAGTTCCTCGCGGTCCACGAGTACAAGAACGTTCAGCGCTGGGCGGACATGATCTACGAGCGGCCGGCGGCGAAGCGCGGGCGCATGGTCAACCGCCTCTCCGGCGAGCCGTCGAGCCAGTTGCACGAGCGCCACGACGCCAGCGACTTCGACACGAAGACGCAGGACAAGCTCGCCACCGCGAGCTGAGCCAGAGCTTCCCGGCACTTTGCGGCGAGCCGCCGTGGGGTTAGACTGCCTGACGACCCATAGAGGAAACAGCCATGATCGACATGCATGCCCATTGGCGGCCCGCCGAAATCGCCGACGCCCTGCGCGCCCGGACCAGGGACCCGCGCATCCTGCGCAACCAGGACGGCGCCGAGGTGCTGAAGTCCCCACGGATGGGCGAAGCGCCGCTCGCCGAGGCGTTCGATGACGTCGATTTCCATCTCGGCCGGATGGACCGCCAGGGAGTCGAGGTGAGCGTCTTGTCGCTCCTCGGTTCGTTCTGCTGGATCGAGGCCCAACCGCTGGACGTGTCGGGGCCGCTGTGCCGGATCGTCAACGACGGGCTTTCCGCGATTTGTGAGGAGCATCCCGGCCGCTTCGCCGCCTACGCCGCGCTGCCCCTGACCGACATTGCCGCCGCCGCCACCGAACTCGAGCGGGCGCTCGGGCTGCCGGGCATGATCGGCGCGCAGATACCGGGCAACGCATTCCTCACGCGCAATGACGCCGAAGCGATGCGTCCGTTGCTGGAAGTCGCGAACCGCCACCACGCGGTGCTCTTCATCCACCACGGTCCGCGGCCGGGCGACGCCTTCCCCAAGGTTGCCGGCGACACCGACAACGCGCGCCGCCGCAACGGCACGCTCGACATGCAGGCGAGCCTGTCCTCGGTGATGATGACGTTGTGCCTCACCGACTACCTTGCCTCTTACCCCGATATCAAGATTCACGTGCACAATCTGGGCGGCAACATCCCCTACGAGGTCGAGCGCATGGACCACCGCTGCCTGCTCGACACGCCGCAGGAGGAGCTGCCGTCGTCGCGCTTCCGCAAGGCGAAGGTGTACGTGGATTGCAACTCGTTCGGCCCGCGCGCGATCGAGACGGCCGTGAGCCTCTACGGCGCCGAGCGCATCGTGTGCGGCACCGACGGCACCGAATTCGGCTGCGACTGGACCAGGA
>CAYMRQ010000387.1:0-2765 GCA_964392845.1 uncultured Rhizobium sp. | reverse complement strand
ATCATCTGCCGCTGTACCGGCAGGCCGAGATCTTCGCTCGCGAGGGTGTCAACCTGGAAACCTCGACCTTGTCCGGCTGGGTCGGGGCAACAGCGGCTGCTCTCCAACCGCTGATCGACGCGCTCGCCGCCGAGATCATGGCCTCCGACACCTTGCACGTCGACGACACGCCGGTGCCGGTATTGGCGCCGGGCGCCGGCAAAACCAAGACCGGCCGGTTGTGGACCTACGTGCGCGACGAGCGGCCGTTCGCCGGGTCCCGCCCGCCGGCGGCGCTGTTCTTCTACTCGCAGGACCGCAAGGGCGAACACCCGCGCGTGCACCTGAGGGACTTCCGCGGCGTCATCCATGCCGATGGCTATGCCGGGTTCAACGAGCTGTTCGCCGGCGGGCAGATCGCCGAGGCCGCCTGCTGGGCGCATGTGCGGCGAAAGTTCTTCGACGTGCACGCCGCCACCGCGTCCCCGATCGCCAAGCAGGCGCTCGACCGCATCGGCCAGCTCTACCGCGTCGAGCAGACGATCAACGGCGCGGCCCCCGACTACCGCCGACGAGAACGCCAGCAGCGATCGAAGCCGATCGCCGAGGCGCTCGCCGTCTGGGCGGACGAGACTGTGCGCAGGCTGTCGCGCAAATCCGAACTTGCCGCCGCCTTCCGCTACATGCGGGCGCGCTGGACCGCGCTCGTCCGCTGCTTTGACGATGGCCGGCTTGCCCTCGACAACAACGCCGCCGAGCGCGCCCTGCGCGGCGTCGCCATCGGCCGCAAAAACTGGCTGTTCGCCGGCTCCGATGCCGGTGGCCGACGTGCCGCCGCCATGTACTCGCTGATCGAAAGCGCCAAGCTCAACGGCATCAACCCGCAGCACTATCTCACCGACGTGCTTGCCCGCATCGCCGATCATCCCGCCCGCCGTATCGCCGATCTCTTGCCTTGGAACTGGCAACCCGTCGACGCCGACCGAGCCGCCGCTTAAGCCGGCGCCTTCACTGAGCGCTTACCCTTGTATGCTGAAGACCCATGACAATCTCGGTCGAGTGTTCCCCAACCAGCTCGTTTTAATCAACGACGCGCTCACCATTACCGACGCCGGTCATATACGGCACGCTGGAGCCAATCAACATTCACGGCCCGCTCTACACTCCATATCTCGAAGCGTTCGCATCCTTCTACCGAGACACAGGCTTATATTCGCGTAAGCGGGTAGGGGGCCTCGCCCGCTCGAAGAACATCCGGTATCAAGGCGACATCGGCGGCCTGATTCTCTCCCGCCCGCGAGGGCAGTTCCCCAAAGAGCGAGAGCGCATCTCGCGTAAACATGACGCTGCTGCATGACCTCTCGCCACGAGGCAAAGCGATCCTCTCAAAGGCCGACCGCTACCACCCCATCAAACACGGCGGCTGGTTCGAGCACCAAGTGGCGAACGCCTGTATCAGCGCTTCACTCCACCTCTGCGCCCTTCACGCCGAGCGGACCTTCATCCCGCCTGACAAGATTGCGGATGATATCGGCATCACCGCGCCTTACTCGATCAAAGACAAGGACTTCGACAACCGCCGCCTTGTCCCTGATTACCTCTTCGGCGTCGACCGCTTCTACGCCGTCGAAACCGACCTTGGGAACGAAGTAGGCCGCGCTGATATAGACCTCACTCACCGCCGGAAAACCTACGAGCGCATGGTACTACAATACCTTGAACTCATCGGCCGCAGCCAGGATGATCAGGAAACGAAGCTCTACAACACCGCCTATCGTATTCCGCGCAACAAGGCGCTCTTAGTGCTCTTCGTCACGACCCAGCGCTCTCAGCTCGACCTCATGGACAGCATCAGAAGGGAGCACTCGCCGAGCGCCGCGTGCAACTTCATCCTTATGAAGAACGTCCCCGCCGAAGCGTTCTCGGCGTATCACTCCCCGAGACCGCTTTATACGCTGTGGACGGAGCCGTGGAAGCGGGCAGGTAGGGGCGACCTCTTTATCAACAACCCCGCGAGGCAGTAAGCGAAAACGGCGCTAATCAGCGCCGTCGTCTTCGCGTGGTGGGAATAATACCAGAGAGCCGTCAGTTGGCAGCGCGTGCAACTCATGGCCGCCGGCATCAGCAACGCACGAAGCCGGGGCCCTCTGGACACGAACCTACTGTATTAGGCAAACTCGCGTCGCACAGAGGAGCTTCCCCGATGGCGATCATCGATTCTCAGGTCCACGTCTATGAGGCGAACACGCCGAAACGGCCCTGGCACAATGTGCCGAATTGGCCCGATCACGTCACGGGTGACGAGATGGTGGCGGCGATGGACAAGGTCGGCGTCGACGGCGCGATCTTCATCTCCGCCTTTTCCATGTACCAGTACGACGCCAGTTACGCGGTGGAAGTGCAACGGGCCCATCCCGGCCGGTTCGCCCTCGTCAAGCCGGTCGATCCGGATGATCCGGCGGTGGCCGATGTCATCGCCGACTGGAAGAAGACGCCGGGCACAGTCGGCATCCGGATCATGATGACGAAAGAGGCGGGGCGCGATCCGAACGACCCGGGCCTCGACCGGATCCTGCGCGCAGCCGTTCGGCACGACTTTCCGGTCAACATGCTGTGCTGGGGCAACCTGGACGCGGGTGCGGCGCTGATCGACCGCCACCCCGACACGCGATTCATCATCGACCATCTGGCCATCATGCAGCCCCGAACGCCGCCCGCCCCGCCGCAGCCATGGGCCGATCTGCCGAAGGTGCTGGACCTCGCCCGGCGCCGGAACGCGGTGATCA
>CAYMRQ010000386.1:1688-2768 GCA_964392845.1 uncultured Rhizobium sp. | reverse complement strand
GGGCGTGCTGCTGATGAACGAGCCCACGCGCGGAATCGACGTCGGCGCGCGGGCGGAGATCTACCGGTTGATGCGTGAGCTGTGCGATCTGGGCTACGCGCTGGTCATGACCTCCTCCGACCTCGAGGAAGTCGTCGGGATCGCGGACATCGTCGTGACCATGTATCGCGGCCGGGCCGTGGCGCGCTACGAACGCGCGCGGATCGCCATGTCGACGATCCTGGCCGACATCACCAACCCGGCGGCGCAGGCGGCAGCGTGACTGTGACCGGCCGCCTCGTCCCGGCGGCGCGCGGCGCGGCGCCCCGGTTCTTGCGCGACCGGCACCGCTTGCTGATAGCGGTGCGGGCAACGGTTGTCGTGCTGCTGGTCGCCGGCTGCCTTCTGACGCCCGGATTTCTGTCCGCGCCGAACATCCTCTCGCTGCTGACCACGGTGTCATTCATCGGCTGCGTCGCGGTGGGAATGACGCTCATCACCATCAGCGGCAACATCATGTCGTTCTCCCTCGGCGCCACGGCTGGAGCCGCTGCCATGGTCTTCATCGTCGCCCTCAACTGGGGCGGCATCGGCGTCGGCCTCATTGCGGCGCTGGCCGTGGCCGCGTTGGTGAGCGCCGCCCAGGGCTTCGCCGTCGGCTGGGTACGCGCCAACCCGATCATCGTCAGCATCGCGACCCTCGCTCTCATCTACGGTGTGGCGGAGATATTCGCCAGCCATTCGGCGGTCTATCCCAGGCCCGGCGCGGGCTATGAAATCTTCAAGGGCAAGCTCGGCGGCTTGCCGGTCGAGTTCGTCGTCTTTCTGTGCGTGACGGCGGTCGGCCAATTTATCCTGTCCTTCACGCGCTTCGGACGGAACCTTTACATGATTGGCAGCAGCTTCCGCGCCGCCGAGGCCGCAGGCGTGAAGACCTGGCGGGCCGTTACCGGCGCCTATCTCTGGGCCGGCATTTTCACCGGGCTCGCAGGCATCATGCTCGCCATCCGCTACGACGGGGCCAACATGGCCTATGGCACGGGCTATGACTATGACGCGGTCGCCGCGGTCCTGGTGGGCGGCACCGTGATCAAAGGCGGG
>CAYMRQ010000386.1:0-1678 GCA_964392845.1 uncultured Rhizobium sp. | reverse complement strand
CAGGGCTCGGTCCTGCGCACTCTCGCCGGGGCGATGATCATCGCGATCGTGCAGGCCCTGCTGCTGCTGCTGGGATTCCGCCAGGAATGGCAATACCTGATCACGGGACTGATCGTGCTGGCCGTTATCATCCTGCATACCAGCGGCGAACGGCGCTAGGCAACCGATGAAGGCGTACCTGCGCAACGATCCGCACGTCCGGCCGCTGATGATACTGGCGGCCTGCATGCTCCTCCTCGCCGCGGTCGATTGGGGGCAGGGGCGCTTTCTCAGCGCCGCCACCCCCTTCAGCGCGCTTCAGATCTTCGCCAATGGCGGGATGGTGGCGCTCGGCCTGGGGCTCACCATGATGATTCGCGAATTCGATCTCTCGGTCGTCGGCATGTTCGGTCTGGCCGGCTGCATTGCCGTGATTACCGGCGCGGCCAATCCCTGGCTCGGGATCGGCTGCGCGCTCGCGATCGGCCTCGCCGCGGGCATCGTCCAGGGTCTCATCATCATCCGATTTGCCCTGGGTTCGGTTGGCGTGACGCTCGGCGGACTCTTGACATTCGTCGGCATCGCCTACGTTCTGACCGAGAGCCAGCTCAGCCATCTCAGTACTAGGACCGTCTGCAATCAACGAGCCGATAGCCGGCATCTTTTCGCTGCGTAGTCTGGTCTGCCTCGCGATTTTCGTCGCCGCGGCCCTAATGGTCGGCTTCACGCGTCTGGGCCGCGACCTGATCGCGATCGGCAGCGACCGGCGCGCGGCAATGATTGCGGGGGTGAACGTCAATGCCTTCATCGTCGGCATCTTCGCCTTCTCGGGTTTCTGCGCTGCGGCATCCGGCGCATTGCTCAGCTACAGTCTCGCCTCGGCCTCGCCGGCGGGATTGTCCGATGTCATCGTCCCGGCTGCTGCCGCGGCCATACTGGGCGGCGTGTCGCTCGGCGGTGGCAGCGGGCGGCCGCTGGGCATCGCCACCGGCGTGCTCATTCTTGCCGTGCTGCGATCGGGCCTGAATGCGGTGGGGGCGCCGCCGTACGTCAACGATATCGCCATGGGCGCCATTCTCCTCACCGTCGCGATTCTGGACGGGCCCTATCTCATGCGGCGGCTGGGATGGGTTTGACGGATCTTGGCCGAGCAAAATAAACAATGGCTCCAGATGCGCAATATCGCGGAGATCGGCTATTGGCGCGCCATTCTGAGCATTTTCTCCCTGCGCGGCGAGGCTTCTGAGGAGTCCCGAGCCGGCGCCCGCTGTCGTCGATCAGCTCGGTGGTGTTTGAGATCGGAAGCATTACAATCCTCACTGACGCGGCGTTCCTGCCGCGCACGGACAACGCGTGGATCTAGGGAGCGGAGATTGCGTGAATGGAGTTGACCGACTACCACGCAATGTACCTCGCTCACGAGCTGACGAAACGCTTTGCCTCGGATAGCGTGGAAAAGCTCGCCTCGGTGCTGGCCGATGCCCAAGTCGACCTGAACCCCCATCAGGTCGAAGCCGCACTATTCGCATTCCGCAGCCCGTTTTCCAAGGGAGCGATCCTCGCCGACGAAGTCGGGCTTGGGAAAACTATTGAAGCGGGCCTGCTGCTCGCCCAGAAGTGGGCCGAGCGCAAGCGTCGCCTGCTGGTGATCCTCCCGGCAAACCTGCGCAAGCAGTGGAGCCAAGAACTGGAGGACAAG
>CAYMRQ010000385.1:0-2779 GCA_964392845.1 uncultured Rhizobium sp. | reverse complement strand
GGGCTGTCGTTGCGCAGCACGATTGCTTGCGGCGAGAGCAGACTAGGCAACGCGTCTGTGATGACCGGCGTGAGGCGGTCCATCCCGGCGGCGTTTGCCTGCATGACCAGGACCGCGCCAAACCGGTCGATGACGAGCCCGGGGAGGCCATCCGCCTCGGCATGGACGAGCCGGTAATAGGGCGCATCGTAAAGCCGCTCGCGCAGCTTGAGGGCGCGCTCGAGCCGGCGCGCGAAAAAACGCTTGTTGATCGCCCTTCCGGCATCGCGATCGAGGAGGCGGGCGGCGATCAGCGTGTGCGGGTTGAACATCGCGACGCCGAACGGGCGCTCGTCAGCCCGGCGCAGCGTGACGAGGGTGCCGGGCATCAGCGCCTTCACCGCCGATTCCATCACGATTTCGTTCGAGTAGATCCACGGGCTGCCGCCCTCGCCGCGGCGATGCCCGCCCGGCAGCAAGGTGACCTGCGGCCGGGTCGCCGGGTCGTCGGCCTCGGCAAAGACACCGGCCGTGAATTCCGCAGTCGCGACGTCCGACAGCATTTTTACTCCTGGTGGACTACAGTACTGCCGTCAGCCCGCGGCGCGGTCAAGCCAAGCCCGGAGCCCCCGGCCGGTCGCGGCGAGCCTACCACGAACGGCAGCGCGCCAAGCGGCGCCGTCCCGATTCCATTGCCGTCTTTCCGGCGCCTCCCCTAATCTGGTGGCATGGATTTCGATCTTTCCGACGAGCAGCGTGCCTTCGCGGAAACCGCGCGACAGTTCGCGCTGGCCGAGTGGCTGCCGCATGCGCCGGGGTGGGACGCACGCGAGGAGTTTCCCGAGGCGGCGTTGCGCGCGGCGGCGGCGCTCGGCTTTGCCGGGATTTACGTGCGCGAGCAGTTCGGCGGCAGCGGCCTCACCCGGCTCGACGCGACGATCATCTTCGAGGAGCTGGCGACCGCCTGCGTCTCGACCGCCGCGTATCTCTCGATCCACAACATGGCCGCCTGGATGATCGACCGCTTCGGCAATGAGGCGCAGCGCGGGCGCTTTCTGCCCCGGCTGATGAATATGGAGCATTTCGCCAGCTATTGCCTGACCGAGCCGGGCAGCGGCTCGGATGCCGCCGCACTCGCCACCCATGCAAGGCGCGATGGCGACGATTACGTGCTGAACGGCACCAAGGCGTTCATCTCGGGCGGCGGTCGCAGCGACATCTACGTCGCGATGGTGCGCACCGGCGAGGCCGGCCCCAAGGGGATCTCCTGCCTCGTCGTCGAGAACGGCACGCCGGGGCTCTCTTTCGGCAAAAAGGAGAGAAAACTCGGCTGGAACACGCAGCCGACCGCGATGGTGATCTTCGAGGATTGCCGGGTGCCGGTCGCCAACCGGCTCGGCGCCGAGGGCGAGGGGTTCGCCATCGCGATGATGGGGCTCGACGGCGGGCGGCTCAATATCGGCGCCTGCTCACTGGGGGGCGCGCGGGCCTGCTATGAGGCGGCGTGCGGCTATATGCTGGAGCGCCGCCAGTTCGGAACGCGCCTCGCCGATTTCCAGGCCCTGCAGTTCAAGCTGGCCGACATGGCGACCGAGCTCGACGCCGCCCGCCTGATGCTGCGCCGCGCCGCCGCGAGCCTCGACAAGGGCGACCCCGACGCGACCCTCCATTGCGCGATGGCCAAGCGCCTCGCCACCGATGCGGGGTTTCATGTCTGCAACGAGGCCCTGCAACTGCACGGCGGCTACGGCTACCTCAAGGATTTCGCAATCGAGCGCTATCTGCGCGACGTCCGCGTCCACCAGATCCTCGAAGGCACCAATGAGATCATGCGCGTCATCATCGCCCGAAGGCTGCTGCGGCAGTAGCTTACGATGACCCATCCGTGAACCCAATTGCTCGCACCTGCTACCGCTTTCGCTTCCTTTCCCAGGATTCGAGTACGAATAGGACAACGGTATGGGCTCCGTGAATTGCGAGGCGCGCGTGGCGAGGTTCGATCTTGTAGGTCTTTCGACCCGAGCCGTGAGCCGAACTCGCGTGGGTTCTCAAGGCGCCGATGCCATCTACGACCGAAATCAGACCGCTGAGGATAGTTTGCAGGTCCTGATCTTCGATAAGACCTGGGTCTAGGCCAAGGTGCTTGCGAACAGCTCCCCAAAGCGGCCTCAAATCCTGTTTTGATGGCCGTTCAAGACCCTCATCTTCGATATAAATCTTACATAGCGCTTCTAATATGTTGCTCGCCGCGGATACCGCTTCTCTGGGATTAGATTCAACATTTGATAGCGCGCGGTCGAATTCCAAATCGATTGAGGCAATATCGCGGTCCCGTATGAATTCTGCCAGTGTCCTGGATGGCGCACCGAGACCGCCGACTATTTTCCCACCGCGGACATACTGCAGTTCACATTGTGCGAGGGTCTTCGAAATCTTCTCCCTGTCCTGCAGAAATTGTCGGTCCCATGCGTTATCCGGGTCCAGCTGAATTTCCATGTAGTTTTCAATCAATCGGCCGAAGACATCAAGTGACTGAAGAGATTCATCCTTGTTCACAGTGCGCAGCCATTCCAGAGCCTTCGCAGCCTTACTTTGCGGCAGAGGATCACCTGGCGCGCCGGCGTACGTAAATAGGCTGTCAAGGGTCGCGTGGGTTTCGCGCCGCGCCGCAATCTCGGCGCATACCGACAGCAAAGGCCCAGGAATTATGCGGCGCATCGAAAGTTGCCTTCTTATCCTTCGGCAGGCTAGAGCAAATTCCGACGGATTTGGATCGGCGGGGGATTCACAAGGAGTTGTA
>CAYMRQ010000384.1:0-2790 GCA_964392845.1 uncultured Rhizobium sp. | reverse complement strand
CGCCAACCCAGATCGCGCTCGGCATCGCTGCAGTCGAAGGTCGCGGCCAGGCCGCGCGAGAGCAGGTCGCGCCGCGTCGGCAGCGGGGCTCTGCGGCCCGTGGCGGTCTTGACCAGCCATTTGCCCAGTTCCTGCAACCACAGAATGTTTGGGCTTTTCGGGTGAAAGCGGATTGGTCGTCCTAGTGCCTGAGCCAGTTCGGCAATGTACTCGCGAGCGGTGAGACGCACGCCTCCGACGAGGTTGTAGGAATGGCCCACCGCCCGGGGCGCCTTGCAGGCCAGGCAGACCGCGTCAGCCACATCCTCCACCAGGACGAACGGCAAAGGATTGCGCCCGGCATTCCAGCCGATGCAATGCTGCTCATTGTTGAAGAGGCCAAGTGCGCCATGGGTGGCGACGCCGCCGTCCCCGATGACAACTCCGGGGCGCAGGATGCACACCGGCAAGCCCTGCATCATGTGCATTTCCGACAACAATCGGTCGCACTCCGCCTTCGCCCGCGCGTAATCGGAGCGGCCGTGCGCCTGGGGATCGGGCGGGGTAGACCCGGTCACCGGCCTGTCCTGCGGCCCCAGGTAAAGGGCGGCGATCGAGCCGGCGTGAACGAGACGTTCGACCCGGTGCGTCAGGCAGGCGCGCGCGACGACCTCGGCGGCGCCGACCATGGCTTCTCGCACCTCGGAATAGCTGCCCTGGCCGCCGCCATGGGCCAGGTTGACCACGATGCCGGCCGCACCAATGGCGCGATCCACATCAGCGCCCCGGCGTGCATCGCCCCGGAGGAGCACGACCCGCTCGTTGTCGAATGGCGAGCCAAGATTACGCGGGTTACGAGCCATCACTCCGACCCGATAGCCATTCGCCAGCAAGCGCTCGACGACATGCCGGCCGATAAAGCCGGTGCCGCCCAGAACAAGCACGTCGTACCGTCCCGACGTCGCCACCGGCGCGGGTTTCCGCCTGAGCGCGGGGACGGCGCGCACCGCCTCTTCGCATACGGCGACCAAATGGGTTCCGAAAGCACCGTCAAGTTCCGGCGACGCGTCCCGATCGAGCGCCTGATGGAAAGCGGCGATGCTTCCCCGCATGCTTTGAAAGAATGGATCGTTGCGGGACGCAATTTTCGCGGTTGCTAAGGCGTATTGAGCGGCATTCCGAAAAGAATCTCGTAAGATGGCAGCGGCGGTAGTCGCACCGGAAAGCAGATTGTCACCACTTTCCAGCCATCGCGTGCGTGCGTAGGTGAAGAAGCGGTTATAGGCAATGTCTGCGACAGCAACCCCGTCGTCACAAATCGCCGTGATTTGCCAGAACGGAAAGCTCTGCCCGACCGCCAACCGCAGCTCTGCCTGTGACCGGCCGCAGCGCGCCATAAGCCCAAAGGATGCGTGGAATGGACCGCCGGGAAAAATGTCGATGGGTGATCCGGCCACCGACAGCGTCTCTTCGACCGGCCCGGCCAGAACGACGACTTGAGAGAGCGGATGAACCGCCTGTTCGAGCAATATGTTAACCGGTTTCTCGAACATCCAGTGGCCAAACTGGCGGGCGGTCATTTGCCGTAGAGGAACGTTGTACAAGCAGCTGACGAAGCGCAGGCCGCCAAGCTGCCGCTCTTCGAGAACACGGCGCAGGCGGACAAAGGCCGGATGATGGACAAAGTTCTGATTGACGCCGAGAACGATCTTGGACTTGCCAGCGGCCGCCTGGAGCATCTCGCATTCGGCGCGATCAGCCGCGAGCGGCTTCTCGATCAGTGTTGGAATGCCGGCCTCAAGGAACGGCAGCGCGGCAGATGCATGGGCATCGGGGGGTGTCAGCACATGGGCGCAGTCGACCTCGCCCGAGCGGATGGCTTCCTCCGTCGAACGAAAAACCCGCGATATACCCCATTTCTCGGCAAGCGCATTGGCGGCACTATCGCGTCGATCAATGACGCCGTGGAGTTCGACATTCGGAATGTTACGGAGAACCTCCGCATGAATCTGGGAAATCGCCCCGGCCCCGACAAGCACAACTCGCCGCATTCGCTACGCACCGAATAACAGTTGACGCATCAAAACGACCCCGTAGTCGGCGACAGCGTCGGACGCAAGAATGGTTGCTCGACCATGATGCGCTCAAGGGTGCGCGAGGGCATCACGACGGCAATCCCGGTCGCCCCCGCCACCGCTGTCACCCCGCCGCGACCCGGCGACAGCGCCTCAATGGCCACAAACGACCGCCGCGCCCGCTCATCCAACAGCGGTTTGATCCTCAAAAAACCGAGCGGAAAGGTTGCCGACATCGATCATACCCACAAGGTATCGCTATCACCCCGCCAACCATACCGATACCGTGATTCTTTTATCGCGTTGTTCGGACATTCCGATTCGATAATTACGCGTCAGATCCAGGAAGCGCAGGATCCGACGACGATGTGACCGCCGGCCCGGAACCGGGCGGGCCGCCTGCGGCCTGCCCTCGTCGCCCATGGCCGCCGATCCAAATTTCCGGGAATTTTGTACGGAACGAGAATCCGGTTTCGTCGTTCTCAAATCATTGAATGAAGGCCCGAGAAAATGCGCTCCGCGTGAGCAGCTTTGCCTTGGATCGGGGAACCAACCGGCAACTCCGGAGGGCATGATAATGCGAGGATCGATCTTTCGTTGGTTGTGCCCCTTGGCCCTGCTGTTCACCGTGTCGGCCTGCACCAATCCCTATGATCCGGCCCAGCGCGCGATCGGCGGCGGCCTTCTTGGCGCCGGCGCGGGAGCGGCCATCGGCGCCGCCGCGGGGGGCGGCCAC
>CAYMRQ010000383.1:0-2797 GCA_964392845.1 uncultured Rhizobium sp. | reverse complement strand
CGACCTTTGTCAGCCATCTCGAATGCAGCCTGACCGGTGAGCGCTATCCCGCCGACACGTTGGCGGGTCTGTCGCACGCCGGCCGGCCGCTCCTGGTGCGCTACGATCTCGATGGGGTCCGCCGGGCGTTGCCGCGCGCGGCGCTCGATGGCCGGCCGCAAACCCTGTGGCGCTATCGCGAGCTGTTGCCGGTGCGCCGCCCGGAAAACATCGTCGCGCTCGGCGAGGTGGTGACCCCGCTGATCGCCCTGCCCCGCCTCGCCGGCCGGCTGGCGCCCAAGGGCGAACCGAGCGGCGATCTGCTGGTCAAGGACGAGGGGCGGCTGCCGACCGGCTCGTTCAAAGCGCGCGGCCTCGCGCTCGCCGTATCGATGGCAAAGGAGCTGGGGGTGTGCGCCATGGCGATGCCGACCAACGGCAATGCCGGCGCCGCGATGGCCGCCTATTGTGCGCGCGCCGGCATCACGGCGACGGTGTTCTGCCCGGACGACACGCCCGATGTGAATGTCCGCGAGATCGCGATGCAGGGCGCCCAGGTGTTCCTCGTCGACGGGCTGATCGACGATTGCGGCAGGCTCGTCGCCGAGGGCGAAAAGGCGCTCGGCTGGTTCAACTGTTCGACCTTGCGCGAGCCCTATCGCATCGAGGGCAAGAAGACGATGGGGATCGAGCTGGCCGAGCAGCTCGGCTGGGAAGTGCCCGATGTCATCATCTATCCGACCGGCGGCGGCACCGGCATCATCGGCATGTGGAAGGCGTTTGCCGAACTGGAGGCGATCGGCTGGATCGGGCCGAAGCGCCCGCGCATGGTCGTCGTCCAGGCGTCGGGCTGCGCGCCGATGGTCAAGGCCTGGGAGGACGGCGTCGAGCATGCGCCGCGCTGGCCTGACGCGCACACCTTCGCGGCCGGCATAAGGGTGCCGCAGGCGGTCGGCGATTTCCTGATCCTGCGCGCGGTGCGCGAGAGCGGCGGGTTCGCCATCGCCGTCGATGACGAGGCGATCGCGCGGGCGTGGCGCGAGGTCGCGGCCGAGGAAGGGCTGCTGCTGTGCCCGGAGGGCGCGGCGACCTATGCCGCCTACAAGGCGGCGGTGGCCGACGGGCGGGTGGCCCCGGGCGAGCGCGCCGTGCTGTTCAACTGCGCGACCGGGCTCAAATACAAGATGCCCGAGGCCGGAACCCGGCTCAAGCTCGGCAGCGCGATCGACTGGGGGCAGATGCGACGCGCGGCAGCCGCGTCATAGGCGCAGCTTTTGTTCGAGGATATCGGGCAGATCATTCTCGATCAGGACGACATCGTGGCCGGCGAGATTGCGGTCGAGCCAGGTTTTGGCGTCGGCGAAGGTCGGGCACGACACGATATCGCGGGTTGGCGCGGCCTGCGCAAAGGCGGCGGCGAGCGGCGCCACAAGATGCGGCGCGACGGCAACCAGGATGTCGACATGCGCGGCGGCGAGCCGGCCGATCCGTGCGTGCTCCGCCTCGTGCTCGCTGCCCAGCTCGGCCATGCCGGGGGTGACGAGAATGCGGCGCCCGCCCGGCTGGCGCAGCGCGTCGAGCAGCGCCAGTGCCGACGCAAAGCCGACCGGGTTCGAGTTGTACGCATCGTCGATCACGATCGGGCCGTCGCCCTGGCGCTTGACTTCGAGGCGATGGGCGACCTGCGGCGTGCTCTTGAGGCTGGCGACGACGTCCTCGGGCGTCATCCCCAGGCTGCAGGCGGCGGCGAAGGCGAGCGCGATGTTGCCGCCCTGATGCAGGCCAAAGAGCGGCGCGCGCAGCTCGTAGCCCTCGCCGCGCCAGTTTATAGCCGCAACGATCCCGTCTCGCTCCTGGCGCAGCGATCTAATGACGAGATTGGCCGTATCATCGGCGCCGACGGTCACCACCATGTCCGGGTGCCGTTCGACGAACTCCCGCGGCCCGGTAAATTCCATGACATCGGAGGCGACAATCAACGTGCCGCCATTGTCGCGCACCGCCTCGGCGAGCTCGAATTTGGCGCGC
Source organism: uncultured Rhizobium sp. (assembly GCA_964392845.1). Classification (GTDB taxonomy): domain Bacteria; phylum Pseudomonadota; class Alphaproteobacteria; order ATCC43930; family CGMCC-115725; genus DATARH01. The sequence goes on along the minus strand of CAYMRQ010000383.1, from coordinate 790 downwards.
GCCACCGCGTCCAATGATTTGAAGCGCTCGTAATGGGCCTTGCCGACCGCGCTGATGATGCCGATCCGCGGCGGGGTCAGCGCGCACAGGCGCCGGATCGAGCCGATGCCGTAGGCGCCCATCTCGACGACGAAATAGCGGTGATGCGGCCCGAGGCGCTCGCGGATGACCCGAGCGATGCCCATCGCCGTGTTGACGCTGATCAGCGTCGGCCCGGCGGTTTCGAGGACGTGCCCGAGGATGTGCTTGACCGAGGTCTTGCCGTAGGAGCCGGTCACCGCGATCACGATCGGGGTGGTCCGCTGCAACACCGCCCGCGCCTCGCGCCAGTAGCCGGCCTGCACCCGCGCCTCCAATGGGGCGAGCAGCAGATTCGCGCCAATCAGCGCAATCGGCACGAGTTGCACCGCCATGATCCAGAGGAGGACGAGATCGCTCGAGAGCGTCGCAACCAGGCCGATTCCGGCCGCCAGCGCCAGCGCGATCGCGTAGATACGCTTCGCACGTGCCGTCATCACCAGAAGCTTCTTTGCGGTCTTGCGCGGATCGCGCTCGATGGCCACCACACCGAGGCAGGCCACACCGGCCAGCACCGCAAAGACCCCGGGCGGCGCACCCTGCAGGCCCAATTGCGCCGCAAAAATCGCCGCAAGAGCCAGCGACAGCCGGCGATCCCAGGCCCGGTTGTCGATCAGCCAGGCCAGAAAGCGCCTTGCGTCATATTCCTCCTGCTGGAACAGGTGCAGATAGGTCAGCAGCCGGCGCGCCGCGAAGACGACAAAGCCGATCA
>CAYMRQ010000382.1:0-2823 GCA_964392845.1 uncultured Rhizobium sp. | reverse complement strand
CAGCGCGGCGAGCCCGCTCGTCCCGGCGTCATTCTTGCCACCGCCCGCGTCGTTGAGAATTACGGCCTTCGCTCCGCTGGCCGCGGCAAAGAGCGCCGCCGTGATGCCGCCGTGGGAGCCGCAGACGATGATGTCGTCCGGCTCCAGGTCGGCGAACACGGTCGACGAATCGGCGAGGAGTACACGCCTATCGCCGAAGTTCAGCGCGCACTCCCACGGGCCACTAGGCACGCGAAGCTCCCTTAGGCTGGGATCGGCGCCGCAGACAGAACCCGACGGATCGCCGCCGCGATGCGGGCCTGATCCGGCAGCGCCGCCTTCTCCAAGGTCGGGCTGTAGGGGACAGGCACTGCCACCGCGCAGACGCGCTGAACGGGCGCCCTAAGAGCACGAAAGGTCACCGGATCCTCGACGACGAGCGCAGCGATCTCGGAGGCCGCCGAGCAGGTCGGGGGCGCCTCGTCGACTATGACCAGCCGGCCCGTTTTGCGAACCGAGGCGCGTATCGTCTCGACATCGAGCGGGACGAGCGTGCGCGGATCGATGACCTCGACCGAGATGCCATCGCCGGCCAACTCGTCGGCCACCGCAAGCGCTTCTTGCACATAGTAAGCCAGGCCGACCACCGTCACGTCGGTTCCGGCTCGCTTCACCTGGGCAACGCCAAGCGGCACTATGTGATCGCCGTCGGGCACCGGGCCAACGACGGTGTTCAGGCGGCTGCACTCGAACGAGACGACCGGGTTGTTGTCCCGGATCGCGCTCTTGAGCAGGCCCTTGGCATCGGCCGGGGTAGCCGGCAATATGATTTTCAGACCGGCTACGTGCATCCACATGGAATAAGGGCTCTGCGAATGCTGGGCGGCTGAGCCCATTCCACCGCCGGTCGTACAACGATAGGTCACCGGAAAGTCGGCCTGTCCGCCGAACATGTAGCGGATCTTGCTCGCCTGGTTGACGATCTGATCCATCGCCACGAACGCGAACGTGACCATGCGCCAGTTGACGATCGGCCGAAACCCACACGCGGCAGCGCCGAGGCCCATGCCGGTCAGAACCGATTCGGAGATCGGGGTAAAACGCACCCGCGCCGGTCCGAACTCCTCGATTGGATTGCCGGTGAAGTCGGTGCCGAGCGTGATGACCCGTTCGTCGCGCCGCATCTCTTCGGCAACGGCTTCATCAAGCGCCTGAGCAAAGCTGATCTCGCGCATCCTGATCTCCTGTTATCGCGGTGAACGGGCTGGTCGTCGCGTCTACGCTGCGAACATGTCCACCAAGATATCCTTGGGATCGGGGAACGGGCTGTTTTCGGCGAAAGCAACGGCCTCTTCCAGATCAATCTGGATTTGCCTTCGCATTCTCTCCAGATCGGATTCGGTGATCAGGCCTCTCGCCGTCAGGTTGGCCGCAAAGCGGGCGATCGGGTCGCGTCGCTTCCATTCGGCGATCTCGGCAGCCGGCCGAGTTTCGGGCGGCGGCGTTTGGCGCATCGCGTGGAAGTACCAACGGTAGGTCTTGCACTCGATGAGGGATGGACCTTCGCCACGACGCGCCCGATCGACCGCTTCGCGCGTTACCTGGTGGACGGCCAGTACATCGTTGCCGTCCACCGACAGCCCAATCATGCCGTAACCGCCGGCATGCGCCGCCACATCGGTAACCCGGTGCTGTACGTCGATCGCATTGTTGGCGCCGTATTGATTGTTCTCGCAGACAAAAACGATCGGCAAGGTCCATACCGAACTGATGTTAAGCGCCTCGTGGAACTCACCCTCGGCAACTGCGCCATCGCCGAAGAAGCAGACCGCGACGTTGCCTTTGCCTTCAAGCTGCGCGGCAAGGGCGGCGCCCGCCGCAATCGGCAGCCCAGCGCCGACGATGCCGTTGGCGCCGAGCATGCCCACCGAGAAGTCGGCGATGTGCATCGACCCGCCCTTGCCTTTGCAGTAGCCATCGACGCGCCCGAACAGCTCGGCCATCATCCGTTTGATGTCCGCTCCCTTGGCGATGCAGTGGCCGTGCCCGCGGTGTGTGCTGGTCACCCGATCGGCGTTGGCCAGGCTGGCGCAGACTCCCACGGCGATGGCTTCCTCGCCGACGTAGGGGTGGATTGCACCGTATATTTTGCCGGCAGTTCGCAGCTTGATCGCCAAATCCTCGAACTCGCGGATCAGGATCATTTTCCGGAGCATTTCGATAAGCTCAGATGTGTTCGACGTCATCCAGTTGACTCGCACAGCAGTGGTAAAGAGTTTATGGTAGCGTTTTTGCCGCCGACTCATGCGATAAGTGAACCAGGCGGCTAGCGGGAGGAGCGATATGAATATGAAAATGATTGTTTTCGGCAAAGTACTGCTTGCCGCGGCGCTGGCGTTTACTTCGGCTGTCCACGCCCAGGACTATCCCACCAGGCCCATCAAGATCATCGTTCCCAACCCGCCCGGCGGCGGACCCGATGTCATCGGGCGCATTTTCGCCGACAGATTCCTGGAGAAATGGGGCCAGCCGGTCATCGTCGAAAACCGCGCCGGTTCCGGCGGAAACATCGGCGCAGAGGTCGGATTCAGGGCCGCGCCCGACGGCTACACGCTGGTATTCACGCCGCATCCGGCGCTAGTCATCAACAAAACCCTGTACACCAAGCTCAATTACGATCCCGACGCATTCGTGCCGATTTCGGTGGCTGTGGGAATTCCGGTCGTATTGGTCATGAATCCCAGGGTGCCGGCCCAGAACCTGCAGCAATTCATCGCCTACGCAAGAGCCAATCCGGACCGGCTCAATTACGGTTCAGGCGGCAGCGGCGGCACGCCCCATGTC
>CAYMRQ010000381.1:0-2837 GCA_964392845.1 uncultured Rhizobium sp. | reverse complement strand
GCCGCGGGCCGTCACGCTGCCAGGCGAAAACCTGAGTCCGACAGGCTGCTAGGCCGCTAAGCTGGACAAGTCTGACATCAGCAAGGGGGACAACCCGATGGCGGCCTATTTCGTTGTCGAACTCGAAATCACCAACCAGGCCGGGATGGGGCCCTACCGGGAGGCCGTCCCGGCCACGCTCGCGCAATATGGCGGCCGCTTCCTCGCCAGGGGTGGTGCGACCGAACTGATCGAGGGCGGCCCGGAGCCGAAACGTATCGTCATCCTCGAATTCGCCGACGCGGCGGCGATAAAGCGCTGGTACAACTCTCCCGAGTATCAGAAGATATTGCCGGGCCGGCTGGCCAACTCGACGAGCCGCGCCTTCATCGTCGAAGGCGTGGGCTAGCTCGTCATCATCTCAACGCACCGCGCTGAGAGTCCGACCCAAAATGAATCCAGCGTTTTCAATGTATTATAATTATTGTCTCGTCATTCCCGCGAAAGCGGGAATCCAGGGGCGGCAAGGACTTCAGCGGTTGCCCTGGACCCCCGCTTTCGCGGGGGTGACGATAACCCATCGATAGAGCAAATTTCATTTTGAGTCGGACTCCGAGCCGAGGCGCGTTTGACGGCAGAAACACGCTTTGCCGTAGCCTGATTCACCGATTTTTCCTATGCTCATCTCCCCAACCACCGGAGGAACCCGATGAAGCGCGCGATCGTCCTCTGTTCGCTGCTGGCCCTGGCGGCGTGCGTGCCCGCCCCACCGCCGCCACCACCGCCCGCCCCGATCGCGGGAGCGCCCGTCGGCGCCCGCGTTTTTACGGTATATTTCGACTGGAACCGGTCCTCGGTCGAGCCGAGCGGCATGGCAATCCTGCAACAGGCGGCCGCCGTTTATAAGGCCGGCGGCGTGGTGACCGTGCAGGTGACCGGCTACACCGACACCTCGGGTTCGGTCCGCTACAACCAGAGGCTGTCCGAACGGCGGGCGCAACAGGTCGCCCACATCCTCGTCGGTATGGGCGTGCCGCCGCAGGCGGTGGCGTTCGGCGGCGCCGGCGAGAACAATCTCGCCGTGCCGACGCCGGACGGTGTGCGCGAGCCGCGCAACCGGCGCGTTACCGTCATCGAGTAGTCCGCCAGCGGGAGCCGAGGCCGCGACCGTCCGGCTTCCCATCCGGCACCGCGCAAACAGCGAGGGCGCCCCGACCGGGGCGCCCTCGTCATTCTACCGGCCGCGGAGCTGCGGGTTATGCCGCCTCGTAGGGGAACCGCCGGATCTTTTCGACATTGCGACCCTCGATCCGGATCAGCTTGGTCGAGCCGTCGCGACGCGGCGAGTGCAGATCGCCCTCGTTGTAGACATAGGCCGCGCCCGGGGTCAGCGCGTAGTCGCGGACGTGGCGCACCTTGCCGGTCTGCCCCTCGCTTGCCGGCGACACCATCGCCCAATCGGTCATCACCGTTTCGCCCATGGCCTGGCCATAGATCGCCCAGGTCGGGCCATGATCGTGCGGCGCGCTTTGCTTGGCGCCGTGATGAACGTGGGCGAGAATGCAGAAGCCGAGTTCGGGATCCTCGTACAGGATGTGGCGCTCGGCTCCGGTATCGGGCAGGTGCTTAGCGACGAAGTCCTTGTCGATGCAGGCCTTCTGAACCAGTTCGCAAACCTGCTTGCGGCCTTGCGGACCGGGATCCGCAGCGAGGACGCGGTGACAGTCGGCCGAGAACTGTTCGAGAGTATATCCCATTAACTGACCCTCTCATGTGATATCGGCATCCGAATTGCCGAGGCGGCTTAGGATATGCCCCGCGGTAACGCCAGGCAAGACCCCGACCCGCGCTTTGACCGGCATATATCGGGCCTGGACCGGCTTGTTCGGCGGCAGCTTCTCGGCAGCCTTGCCGCTGGTCTCGTGCCAGCGACCCGCGCTTCGGATAGACTTCGTTGCGACCGATCGAAAGGGCCAGACGCGATGGCGGACGACCGCGCGACTCCACCCGGCGCAGGATCATCTGCCTGGCAGCAACTCGCCCGTATTGCGCTGGCGACGGCGGTCATCGCCGTTGGGCTGTGGATCCTCGCCGACTTCCTTCCCGCGCTCGCCTGGGCCGCGGTGCTCGCGATCGCGCTGTGGCCGCTCTACCGCCGAATGTTGCAGCTCCTCCCGGAGCGCAGCGACCGGGTCGTGGGACCATTGCTGGGAACCGCCCTGATCGGCATCGTCTTTATCGCCCCCCTCGTCCTGCTTGGCATCGCCGTGGTCCGCGAAAGCCATTTCGTGGTCGAATTCATTGCCGAGGCGCGCCACAACGGGATTCCGGTACCCGGCTGGATCGAGCAGCTGCACGTGGCCGGTCCGACGATCGCCGAATGGTGGCGCGCCAATCTCAGCGACCCGGCGATGGCCGAGGAGATGATCGGCCGCGTCAACCTGCGCACGCTGACCGAGTCGGTGCGTGAATATGGCGGCGAGGTGGTGCATCGGCTGGTAATCTTTCTGGTCACCCTGCTCACCCTGTTCTTTCTGTTCCGCGACGGCGGTACGCTGGCCGAGCGGCTGCGCGAGCTCAGCGACCGCTTGATCGGGCTGCGCGGCGAGCGCATCGCGCGCCATATGATCGCGGCGGTGCACGGCACGGTAACCGGTCTGGTGCTGGTCGGGCTTGCCGAGGGCATTCTCCTCGGCCTTGTCTATTTCGCCGTCGGCCTGCCCTACCCGGCCTCATTCGGCGCGGTGACCGGCGTCGCCGCCGTCATTCCGTTTGCCGCCCCGGTGGTTTACTCCCTCGCCGGGCTCTATCTCCTTGTCGTTGGCAACACACTCGGAGGCATCATCATCCTCGCGTTC
>CAYMRQ010000380.1:0-2842 GCA_964392845.1 uncultured Rhizobium sp. | reverse complement strand
GCCGAAATGGCGGTCGCGCATTCCCTCGATGACCGCCCTCGACATGTTAAAGCATGACGAGAGGTTGGTCTGGATAACCGCGTTCCATTGCTCGAAACTCATTCGGTGCATCGTCGCATCGCGGGTGATGCCGGCATTGTTGACCAGCACCTCGACGGGACCAAGCGAGGCCTCGATCGCCGTCACCCCTGCGGCGCAGGCGGTGAAGTCGGCGACGTTGAACTTGAACACCGGGATGTCGGTCTCCGCCGAGAATTGCCGCGCATTCGTGTCGTCATTGCCGTAATTGGCCGCGACGCTGTAACCGGCGCCCTTCAACGCCACCGCGATCGCCCGGCCGATGCCGCGCGACCCGCCGGTGACCACCGCCACCCTGGCCATGTCTTCCTCCCTGCAACCCGCAACCGTCTTCGTAGGGTGGGTTAAGCGCAGCGCAACCCACCACCCGGGGTTCGGCCAAACGGTGGGTTTCGCTCCGCTCAACCCACCTTACGATGCTCCCTAATCCCGCGCGAGGCACATCGCAATTCCCATGCCGCCGCCGATGCACAGCGTCGCCAGCCCCTTCTTCGCGTCGCGCCGCTGCATCTCGTAGATGAGGGTAACGAGCACGCGGGCGCCCGAGGCGCCGATCGGATGGCCGAGCGCGATCGCACCGCCATTGACGTTGAGCCTGGCCGGGTCAAAGCCGAGTTCCTTGCCGACCGCGCAGGCCTGGGCGGCGAAGGCCTCGTTGGCCTCTATGAGGTCGAGATCGTCGACCGACCAGCCGGCCTTCTTGAGCGCCAGGCGAGAGGCCGGGATCGGCCCGGTGCCCATGATCGCCGGGTCGACCCCGGCGGTCGCCCAGGAGACGATGCGGGCGAGCGGCGTCAATCCGCGCCGCTGCGCGGCCTCGGCCGTCATCAGCACGACCGCGGCGGCGCCGTCGTTGATGCCCGAGGCGTTGCCGGCGGTGACCGTGCCGTTCTTATCGAAGGCCGGGCGCAATTTCGCCAGCACCTCCGAGGTGGTGCCGTGCTTGGGGTGCTCGTCGGTGTCGATTGTCGTGTCGCCGCGCCGGGATTTGACGACGACCGGGACGATCTCGTCGGTAAAGCGGCCCGCCTTCTGCGCCGCCTCGGCCTTCATCTGCGAGCCGGCGGCGAACGCGTCCTGCTCTTCGCGGGTGATCTGCCAGCGCGTGGCGACGTTCTCGGCGGTGTTGCCCATGTGGTACCCGTTGAAGGCATCCCACAGACCATCGCGGATCATCGTATCGACCATTTGCGCGTCGCCCATCTTGACGCCGTTGCGCAGATGGATGCAGTGCGGCGCTTGGCTCATGCTCTCCTGGCCGCCGGCGACGACGATCTCGGAGTCGCCGTTGCGGATCGCCTGATACCCCAGGGCAACCGTGCGCAGCCCCGAGCCGCACAGCTGGTTGACCCCGTAGGCCGTCGCCTCATAGGGAATGCCGGCCGCCACCGCCGCCTGGCGCGCCGGGTTCTGGCCTTCGCCGGCGGCGAGGATCTGGCCGAGGATGACCTCCGACACCTCCTTGGGCTCGACCTGGGCGCGGCGCAATGCCTCGACGATCGCAACTTCGCCCAGCTGGTGCGCCGCCAGGCTGGCAAGCCCGCCATTGAAGGCCCCGACCGCGGTGCGGGCGGCGCTGGCGATGACAATATCGGTCATGACGCGATCTCCTCGCGAGGTCAGGGCGCGGTGCTCGGCCCATGGGAGCCTATGTGGGCAAGGCCGGCAAATCTAAAAGCCGCGACGCCCGCAAGTCCAGCCGCGCAACGACGGCCACGGATGCTAGGCAAACTGACGGCGCAGCCATTGCGCGATCGGCTGCCACACCGCGTCGGGCGCCGTAATCGAGGCCATCATCCCGATATGGCCAAACGGCGGGCGCAGGACGGTTGCACCCGGAATCGCGGTGGCGAGCGGTTCGGCCGAGCGCGGCGGCACGATCTTGTCGCGGCTCGGCAGCACGATGAGGGCGGGCGCGGTCAACTCTTCCGGCCGGACCGGCTGGCCGGCGACCCGCCAGAGGCCCCGCGCCGGGTCGTTGTCGCGGTACCATGACTGCGCGCATTCGAGCGCGACCCGGCGCGCCAGCGGGACCCCGTCATTGATCCAATCCTCGAGCGCGACAAAGCCCTTGGCCGCTTCGCCTGCCATATCGAGCCCGGCGAAGCGGATGAATTTGCGCTCCGCCAGAAACGGATCGAGCGCCATGAAGAGGCCCTGGATCACCGACACCGGCACCGGATCCGAGGCGCCGATGAATAACGGCAGGCATTCCATCACGGAACCGAGAAGCTCGGCCTCGGCACGCCGCTCGGCATGGAAATCCCACGGCGTCGCGAGGAGCGCCAGGCACGCGATATCGGCCGGCCGGCGCAACGCCAGCGCCAGGGCCAACAGCCCGCCCATGCAGTAGCCGCACAGCGCGACCGGACCGCCGGCGAGCGCGACGGCGGCGGAGGCAGCTTCGGTGAGCGGACCGGTGATGTAATCGCTCAAGGTGAAATCGCGCTCGGCCGCGCCGGGCTCGCCCCAGTCGAGCACCAGGGGCCGCAAACCCTCGCGCGCGAGGTGGCGCACAAAGCTGCGCTCGCGCAGCAGATCGAGGATGGTGTAGCGGTTGATCAGCGACGGCACGATCAGCACCGCGGGCGGCACCGCCGGCCCGACTTCGCCCTTTGGCCCGCCGCTCCCGTAATCGAGCAGCCGCGCCGCTCCGCGGCGCCACCGTACCCTCACGCGCGCCGGGGCGCGGTGGAAGGGGTGGCGGCGATAGGCATCGACCCCGGCGAGAAACGCCGCGGCGCGGCGCCTCAGCTCGCGATCG
>CAYMRQ010000379.1:0-2846 GCA_964392845.1 uncultured Rhizobium sp. | reverse complement strand
GGTTTTGTGACGAGGGCGCCGATTTCCGCAACTACACCTACGCCAAATACGGCCGCGAGATCTTGAACCAGCCACACCAGTTCGCCTGGCAGATCTTCGACCAGCAGGTCGTGCATCTGCAGCGCGACGAATACCGCATCCGCCAGGTGACCAAGGTGACCGCCAACACGATCCCCGAGCTGGCCGACAAGATGGCCGAATACGCCGCGGTCGATAAGCCGCGCTTTCTGGCGACGATCGCCGAGTACAACGCGGCGGTGCAGCGCGAGGTCCCCTACAACCCGACGGTCAAGGACGGGCGCACCACCAAGGGGTTGGCGATCGACAAGACCAATTGGGCGATGCCGCTCGAAAAGCCGCCTTATGAAGCCTATTGCACAACCTGCGGCGTCACCTTCACCTTTGGCGGCGTGCGCATCGACAATGACGGGCGGGTGCTCGACACCGCGCAAAAGCCGATCTCGGGGCTGTACGCCGCCGGCGAACTGGTCGGCGGGCTGTTTTATTTCAATTATCCGGGCGGCACAGGCCTGGTTTCCGGCTCGGTCTTCGGCAAGATCGCCGGCACCACCGCCGGGAAGCAGGTCGGCCGGAATACGTGAACTTTGATTTCACCACGCAGACACGAAGGCCACGGAGAAGAAAACGCTTTAACGCAGAGGACGCGAAGGGTCCGCAAAGGGCGCAGAGGATAATGGGCGCGCAGCGCTCAACCAGCAACCCTGGACCAGCACCGGGCGTTCGCAGGGATTCTCGGCGCTTCGCGCCAGTAATGTCACCTTCGTGTCTTCGTGGTGAATTTTATCGGAAAGGCCAGATGAAACCCGCGAACCTGCTTTTCATCCTGTCGGACGAGCACAGCCCGCGCGTGCTCGGCTCATATGGCCACGGCACGATCAGGACGCCGAACCTCGATCGGCTGGCGGCGCGCGGCGTGCGGTTCAGCGACGCCTATTGCAACTCGCCGATCTGCGTGCCGTCGCGCGCAGCATTGGCGACCGGGCGCTACCCGCACCAGATCCGCTTCTGGGACAACGGCATTCCCTATGACGGCAGCATCCCCTCCTGGGGCCACCGGCTGAAGGCGGCGGGGCACGAGGCGACCGCGATCGGTAAATTGCATTTCAGGAGCGCCGAGGACGACAACGGCTTCACCGAGGAAATCATGCCGCTGCATGTCGTCGATGGGCTCGGCGACCCACTGGGCTGGCTGCGCGACCCGCTGCCGGTGCGCCGCGCGGCGCTGCGGCTCGCCAATGATGCCGGGCGCGGCAATTCGAGCTATCAGGATTACGACGACCGGATCACCGCGGCGGCGGTCGATTGGCTGAAGGCGCGCGCGGCGTCAGCCTCAGGCAAGCCATGGGTGTTGTTCGTCTCGCTGGTCTGCCCGCATTTCCCGCTGATCGCACGGCCGGAGTGGTACGATCTCTACCCCGAGGCGAAGGTGCCTTGGCCGGCGCTCTATGCCGAAGCGGAGCGGCCGGACCACCCTTATGTCGCGGCGCTGCGCGAGTGCCAGATCTACGACAAAGGCTTCGACGCGACCAAATTGCGCCGCGCTATCGCCGCCTATTTCGGTCTCGTCAGCTTTGTCGACGACAATGTCGGAAAGCTCGTCGACGCGCTCGCCGCCAGCGGCCTCGCCGAGACGACGCGGGTGCTCTATTCGAGCGACCACGGCGACAATCTCGGCACCCGCGGGCTCTGGGGCAAATCGACCATGTACGAGGAATCCGCCGGGGTGCCGATGATCCTCGCCGGGCCCGAGGTGCCGCAGGGGATCGTGTGCCATCAGCCGGTGTCGCTGGTCGATGCCTTCCCGACAATCATCGCCGGCGCCGGCCTGCCGCCCCATCCCGACGATCGCGACCTGCCTGGCGCATCGCTGTTCGACATCGTCCGCGGGACCGCACCGCACCGCACGATTTTATCGGAATACCACGCCGCCGGGGCGGCGACCGGCGCCTTCATGATCAGGAAGGGCCCGTTCAAATACGTCTATTACGCCGGCATGCCGCCGCAACTCTTCGATCTCGACGCCGACCCGCAGGAAACCCGCGATCTGGGAACCGACCCCGGCTATCGCGGCCTCCTCGCCCGGTGCGAGGCGGAATTGCGTCTTGTCGTCGATCCCGACGCCGCCGACGCCTTGGCGAAGGCCGACCAGGGGGCGCGCATCGCCGCCTTCGGCGGGCGCGAGGCGATCCTCGCCCGCGGCAGCTTCGGTTTTTCGCCGACGCCGGGCACCAAGCCGGTCTACAACTGAATGCTTACCATGAGGCGGTGAGGCAGTGAGAGGAAAGACAACGCTTTAACGCGGAGGACGCAAAGGGTACGCAAAGGGCGCAGAGGGAAGGTTTCGCGGGCGCGCAGCGCCCACAAAGAGTGTCATTGCGAGCGAAGCGAAGCAATCTCGTGACGGTTTCCGCTCGCCCCACCGAGATTGCTTCGTCGCTACGCTCCTCGCAATGACAGGGGATAAGGAGCTCCGCGCCGTGACATCGCCTTCGCGCCCTTCGCGTATCCTTCGCGTCCTCTGCGTTAAAGCGTTGTTTCTCACTGCCTCACCGCCTCATTGTGAATTACGCCGCCGCGGCGGCAGGCTGGGCGCGCGCGTCCTCCCGGATCATCGCCGCGCCCTTTTCGCCGATCATGATTGTCGGCGCGTTGGTGTTGCCGGTCGTGACGCACGGCATCACCGAGGCGTCGATGACGCGCAAGCCCGCGATGCCGTACACCTTGAGGCGCGGGTCGACGACGGCCATCGCATCGGTGCCCATCTTGCAGGTGCCGACCGGGTGAAAGACGTTGGTTCCGGCGTTGCGGGCGAATTCGCCCAACGC
>CAYMRQ010000378.1:2602-2855 GCA_964392845.1 uncultured Rhizobium sp. | reverse complement strand
GACGCGGCTGCGCATCAGGTTCGAGGTGCCGACGATCGCCAGCACGACGAACCCCATCAAGAAAAGATAGAACTGCGTCTGGGTCTTGAGCGGGGTGCCGAACAGGCTCGGCCGCGCCACCTGGATCGAGGCCTGCGCCCCGCCCGAGATCGCGGTGACGTGGTTGATCGTCCACTCGATGATGAACTGCCCGGCCAGGGTCGCAATCGCCAGATAAATGCCCTTGATGCGCAATGACGGTATGCCGACCACC
>CAYMRQ010000378.1:0-2592 GCA_964392845.1 uncultured Rhizobium sp. | reverse complement strand
CAGCGCCGCCATGATGCCGCCGGCCGGGATCGTGATCCAGAACGGCGCGCCGAGATGGTTGACCATATGGGCCGCGGTATAGGCGCCGACCGACATGAAGGCGCCGTGGCCGATCGAGATCTGCCCGGTATAGCCGACCAGGATGTTGAGGCCGAGCGCGCCGACGACGGCGATCAGAATGAGGTTGAGGATCGAGATGTAGTAGTCGCCGAGCGTCAGCGGCACGATGACGATGAACAACCCGGCGAACGCCGCCGCCGCCCATCGGGTGATCGGCAGCGGGTAGAGCGCCATATCGGCGGCATAGCTCGTCTTGAAGACGCCGGATTCGCGGTGAAACATGGGTGATGCTCCGCCGCCGCTACACGCGCTCGATGCGGCGCCGCCCGAAGATCCCCTCCGGCCGGACCATCAACACCAGGATCATCAACACATAGGGCGCGAAATCCTTGGTGCCGCCGCCGACATAGGGATCGAGATAGCCGGCGGCGAGGTTTTCCACGATGCCGACAATGAGGCCGCCGATCACCGCGCCCATGATCGAATCGAGGCCGCCGAGGATCACCACCGGAAAGACCTTGAGGCCGACCAGTGCCAACTGGTTGTCGACGCTGAGCATCGCGCCCCACGCCACCCCGCCCAAGGCCGAGACGACCCCCGCCATCGCCCAGGCCAGCGCGAAATAGCGCCGCACATTGATGCCCATCGCCATCGACACCTGCTGGCTGTCGGCGACCGCGCGCATCGCGATGCCGGTGCGGCTCTTCAGAAAAAACCAGGTGAAGGCGGCCAGGAACACCAGGCTGACCCCGGCCCCGACGAGCTGAACCGGCGGCAGGAACACCGGCCCCACTATGATCGGCTCGTCGCTGACCGGCATGGTGATGGTGCGGGTGCCGGCGCCGAACGTCATCGTCGCGACGCCGCGCAGCACCGCGGCAAGACCGATCGTCGCCATGATCACGGCGATGACCGGGCGGCCGATCAGCGGGCGCAGCACCACCCGTTCGAGGCCGAAGCCGAGCGCGACCATGCCGCCGACCGCCAGCGATGCGGATACCCAGAACGGAAGGCCGGCCATATCGGCCGCCCCGGCCGCGATAAAGCCGGCGAACATGACAAACTCGCCCTGGGCGAAATTGATCGCGTCGGTGGCCTTGTAGATCAGCACAAAACCGAGCGCGATCAGCGCGTACATCAGCCCGATCATGATGCCGTTGGTCAGCAGCACCAACGTGAACTGCCACTCGAACTCAGGCATATGTCACGCTCACCATGGTAGCGCCGGGTTTCGCCAAGAGCGTGTGAAGCTTTTCGCGGCAGCCGGGACCACCGCCGTGCGTCCTTCGAGACGCCCGCGGAGCCTGTCCTCGGGCCGGCCGCAGACCGGACCCGTGGGCGGGCTCCTCAGGATGAGGTTTTTGCTTAATGCCAATCATAGATTCACCTGATCCTGAGGAGGCGCGAAGCGCCGTCTCGAAGGACGCGGGTTTGTATTGCGGCCCCGTCTCCTGGCGGCATGGCCAGCTCTGAGGATGGAGGTGCGTGCCATTCGAATGGCACGCTCAGCCCGCCTCTGCCGGCACCGGGACCGGTGCCGCCGCTTCGGCGTCCAGGCCCGGCTCGTCGACATCGCCGATCGCCAGCGTCGAGCGCAGCACCGCCTTGCGTCCATCCTCATAGGTGATCTCGGCGTCGAACTCGACATCCGCCGCGTCGCGGTAGAATGCCTCGACGATCGCGGCATATTTCTCGGCGACAAAACGGCGGCGGATCTTGCGGGTGCGGGTGATCTCGTCGTCGTCGGCGTCGAATTCCTTGTTGAGCACCAGGAACCGGCGGAGCCGGATCGGCGCCGGCAGAGCCGCGTTGCATTTGCGGATCTCGTCGCGGATCAGCTGGCGCACCTCCGGACGGGCGCTGAGATCCTGGAACGAGGTGTAGGCAATGTTGCGCCGTTCCGCCCAGTTGCCGACGGTCGCGACATCGATCGCGATCAGCGCCGCGACAAACGGGCGTGCGTCGCCGAACACCACGGCCTCGCCGATATAGGGACTGAATTTGAGCTTGTTTTCAAGGAATTGCGGCGCCAGCGCGGTGCCGTCGGCGAGCTTGCCGACATCCTTCGCGCGGTCGACGATGACGAGATGGCCGCGTGGGTTGAGGAAACCGGCATCGCCGGTCTTGAGCCAGCCATCCGCGGTAACCGCCTCGCGCGTCGTCTCCGGCTGCTTGTAATAGCCCTTGAACACCCCGCCCGAGCGGATCAGCACCTCGCCGCTGTCGTCGATCCGGACCTCTACCCCGCCAAATACCCGACCGACGGTTTCGGGGTCGACCTCGCCCTCAGGCTGCGCCGAGCACACCCCGGACAATTCGGTGGCGCCGTAGACCTGCTTCAGATTGACCCCGATCCCGCGAAAGAAGCGGATGATCTCGGGGCCGAGCGGAGCGCCGCCGGTATAGACCAGGCGGGCGCGCCGCAACCCGGCGATTGTGCCGCTTATCACACCGGCAGGCAGGCCCTCGCGCAGGCCGGGGACCCCCAGGTCAGGGATGGCAGGCCCACGTTGCGCCATACCGGCTTTGAGG
>CAYMRQ010000377.1:216-2869 GCA_964392845.1 uncultured Rhizobium sp. | reverse complement strand
GCCGCGCTACACCGAATCTCCGGCGCTGTTGCTGGGGGAATACCGGCTGTTGCAATCGGCCGACCGCGCCCCGGAAGAGGCGGCGGCGTTGTTGCAGAAACGCGACCAGTTCATCGCCGAGCGCATCGCTGCAAATTTGGCCGAGGGTGAGACGGGTCTCCTCTTCATGGGGGCGCTGCATCAGGTGGCGGGGCTGCTGCCGCCGCGGATCCGGGTCGAATACCTGGCAGTGCGAACCCCGTGAGGCCCGACTGAAGAGGTCGATAGGAGTAATGGATGCCCAATGAGCAACCGCCGGCCGATGACCGGTTGCAGCTGACGGTCATCGAGGCGCGGCGCGAGGATGTCGGGCGCGGGATCGTCCGGCTCGACCCGGCGAGCCTGAAGGAAATCGGCACCGCGCCGGGCGACGTCGTCGAGATCGAGGGGCGGGCACGGACCGTTGCCAAGGCGATGCCGACCTTCAAGGAGCAGCGCGGCCAGCAGGTCATCCAGCTCGACGGGGTCGCGCGCGCCAATGCCGGGGTGGCGCTCGGCCAGAAGATCACCGTCGTCAAGGTCGCCCATACCTCGGCGCGGCGGGTCGTCATGGCGCCGCTGGGCGCCGGATCCTTGCACGCGGATGACGTCGATTACATTGCCCGTCGTCTCGACGGCCTGGCCATGCGCTCCGGGGACCGGGTGCGCACGGCGCTGTTCGGCAATGGCCACCGCGAGTTTCGCGTGGTGAGAACCGAGCCGGACGGGCCGGTGATGGTGCAGCCGAGCACCCTCTTGGTGATCGAGAAAGCGCGCCAGAGCGAAGGCGATCAGCAGCCCGACGATATTGTCACATACGATGATCTCGGCGGCATGGAACGCGAGATCCACAAGATCCGCGAGATGATCGAATTGCCGTTGACCCATCCCGAGGTGTTCGACCGCCTCGGCATGAAACCACCCAAGGGTGTCCTCTTGCATGGCCCGCCGGGCTGCGGCAAGACATTGCTCGGCCGCGCCGTGGCTCATGAGTGCGAGGCGGCGTTCATCTATGTCAGCGGGCCGGAGATCATCCAGAAATTTTACGGCGAGAGCGAATCGCGGCTGCGCAAGATCTTTGAGGACGCCCGGCGGCGGGCGCCTTGCATCATTTTCTTCGACGAAATCGACTCGCTTGCGCCAAAGCGCGAACGCGTCGAGGGCGAGGTGGAAAAGCGTGTCGTCGCCCAGTTGCTCGCGCTGATGGACGGGCTGAAGAGCCGCGGCGATGTGATCGTCATGGCGGCTACCAACCGGCCCAACAGTATAGACCCGGCGCTGCGCCGGCCCGGGCGGTTCGACCGCGAGATCGTCATCGGCATTCCCAATGTTCAGGCACGGCGCGAAATCCTGGAAATCCACGCGCGCGGCATGCCGCTCGCCGGCGATGTCGATCTTGGTGAACTCGCCGACACCACGCACGGTTTCACCGGCGCCGATCTCAATGCGTTGTGCACCGAAGCGGCGATGGCGGCATTGCGTCGCCAGCTGCCGGGGCTGCAATTCGGGTCCATGGCAATATCCCCCGAAACGCTGATGGCGATGGAGGTCGGCATGGCCGACTTCACCGCCGCCTTGGCCGAGGTCGAGCCGTCAGGATTGCGCGAAGTGGCCGTCGAGGTTCCCAACGTGCGCTGGGACGAAGTCGGCGGGCTCGATGCCATCAAGGCGGCGCTCCAGGAAGCGATCGCCTGGCCGATGAGCCAGCCCCAGTTGTTCCAGCATATCGGTCTGCGGCCGCCGCACGGCATCCTGCTTTACGGCCCCCGGCAACGGCAAGACCCTCGTCGTCAAAGCGCTCGCCTCGCAGAGCAACCTCAATTTCATCTCGGTCAAGGGTCCCGAGCTGCTGTCGAAATACGTCGGCGAGTCGGAACGCGGGGTACGGGAGCTGTTCGCCCGGGCACGCCAGGCGGCGCCCTGCATCGTCTTCCTCGATGAGGTGGACGCCTTGGTGCCGCGTCGGGGACTGCACGGCGACTCGCCGGTGACCGATCGGGTGGTCAGCCAATTGCTCACCGAAATCGATGGCATCGAGGCGCTGAAGGACGTCTGGGTGATCGCCGCCACCAACCGGCCGGACATGCTCGACGATGCGCTGCTGCGGCCCGGGCGCCTCGATTACCGGCTTGAGGTGCCCAAGCCGGACCAGCAGGGACGCGAGGCGATCCTGGCGGTTCACCTGCGCGGGAAGCCGGTGGCCGCGGGGGTGGATGTCGCCGCCCTCGCCGAACCGACGGCCGGACTGTCGGCAGCCGACATCCGCTTCATGTGCGACCGCGCCGCGATGAACGCGCTGCGCCGGGTGTTCCCGACCTCAGCCACGGCAACGGTGGATGCCGCTTCGGCGCAGATCAGCCAGGCCGATTTTGACGAAGCCTTGCATGCCGGGACAGCATCGAGCGGCGCCTTCGGCGCGCTTCCGACCCCTTCATAGAGGGCGCGCCGATGACTGAAGATCCCATCATCATAAAAATGAACATCGCTCATTATCTGGCCATGCTGAAGCTCGACATGGCTGACGATAATCGCATGATCATCGAGCGATTGCTTGCCGACGCCAGGAAGGATCTGGAGCGGGCCGCCAGCTAGACAGACTACGCAAATTCCGGTCATGTCGGCTTATGCCGTGCCT
>CAYMRQ010000377.1:0-206 GCA_964392845.1 uncultured Rhizobium sp. | reverse complement strand
GCGCGGGTCCCTCCCTCTCCCCGCGGCCGCGCCAGGGCATGCACGCATCTCGGGAAACGAGGCCCTTTCAATAGCTTCGGCGAAGCGGTCGGGATCTCGGACCGGGGTGCAATGCGTCCTTCTCAGGATGAGGGTAAGTTATTGCTGCCACATACAAATTTACCTCATCCTGAGGAGCGCCCCGGAGGGGCGCGTCTCGAAGGACG
>CAYMRQ010000376.1:0-2879 GCA_964392845.1 uncultured Rhizobium sp. | reverse complement strand
GCTGGCCAAGGAGTTCCGCCAGATGGGCGGCAATTCCGGCCCGAGCTTTCTGCGCATGGTCGGCAAGGACACATTCATCCTGACGCCGTCCGTGGTCGGCGCGCTCAAGCGCTGGGGCGCAGTGACCGCACCGCCGAAAAACCGGCAGGACCGCGCTCAGGTGCAGGCCGCGTTCAACCGCTGGGCAGCCGAGAGCGGCCGCCCGCTATGCCAGCTCAGCCTGATCCTCGCCGCCTCGGTCGAGGATTGAGCAGGGTAGGGTGTAAACGATTGCAAACACGGCGACCGCCGTCACGCCCAACAGCCCTTTAGGCAGGTGCCGAATCGCGGTCCGCGGATTTTCCGCATCCAGTTTTGCGATCTGCGATCCGATTGAATGCCGTCGCCTGTTGGCGGCGCTACCGCACGACTTCTTCGTCTGCCGCTTCCCGAGCCGTTTCTTTCACATTTTCCGCGGCCAAGTACGTGGCGAAGTCGGCACCGGGCTTCAGGCGATTCACCAGCCAGACAAGCCAACCCGGCGCCTGCTGAATCCGCCGCTCTTGTCCGAACACGCTGCCGAATTCGGCAAGTAGCTTAAGGCCCGCAAACGGCAGGAAAAAGGCAGTGCTGCTCCCAGTGACGGCGGCGACCGCCATTCCAGCCATGATGGCAATATGAACGAGAGCGATACGTCCCAGGCCGGATTGTGCAGTGAACTTGATCCAAGCGAACGATCGGTCCTTCAAGCCGAAAAGGTCGGCGACGAAACCGGCCACATGAAACAGACCAACTCCCGTGGCACCGATCCAGAGTGCATCCGCGTCTGGCACCGCCTTAAAAGCACCGTACAGGAGAATAAGCAGAAAGAATCCGTGCCCAACCGTGAACATGATGCTCGCCGTGAGAAATTCGGGGAGGAACGAATTGAATCCATGCTCCTTCGTGCCCTCCCCGGATGAAAATTTCACTCCAAGCTGCGCGCGGAGGTGACCGCGCTTTCCCGTCAGCGACCGATGCAGAGCGATCCGCAGGGCGATCAGGATCGAAGCGATCAAGTTTTCGAACCAATACAGCGCCAGCGCCGTCGGACCGCTCCATCCCTCAAAGCCGAGACCCCAGAGCACCACACCGTTGGTTCCGAGAACCATCAGCAGCCCGAAGAGGAGTCGCATTTCGTAAAACCTTAACCCGGCCGGGATGAACCGAATTCTTGCGGCGATCCCAACGTCGAAACAGTTCATGCCGCACACCAAGCTGGTCGCAAATCCGCCCGACCACAAACTTGATCACGTGATCCAGCGACCGAGGTCGATAATATCAGCCGGGCATGGCCGGTAGCACGATGGCCACGGCGCGGACGCACTGCGTCATGTTCTCAAGCTGGATCAGATTTAGCGGTGTTTCGCGTGGAACCAAGATCAGCTTGAGACGCTCCTAATCGCAGCCATGGCGAACGCCGGGGCCCACCCCTCCGGCGACCGAGATGTTGAAGCGCGGGTCCCGGCATTCGCCGGGACTGCGGTTTTCGGGTTCAGTAGGTCGAGATTTCGATCGAGTGGCTGTCCGGATCGTCGATGTAGACCGATTGGATCGTGCCGGTCGCGCCGGCGCGCGGGCCCTGCATCCGGATCGGCACGCCGCAGCGTTCGACGTGCGCCGCGATCTCCGCGATCGGCGTCTCGGTGATGAAGCAGATATGCGCCGGCATCCGTTTCTCGCCGCTCATTGCGGTCGCCCCGGCGAGATCGAGGTGAATCTTCTGCTGGCCGAACAACAGCGCAGCGCGGCCTTCGCCCATCCGCTCGCTGCGCATGCCGAGCACCCGCTGGTAGAATTCGATGCTGCGGTCGATATCGGCGACGGTGATGTTCAGATGGTCGATGCGTTCGATTTTCATGGCCGGCCTCATCCGATGGAGGAAAGCCCGAGATTGCCACGGCCACGCGCGCCGGGCCAGCACAACCGCCGCGGGCTGCCTCAATAATTCGAAATCTCGACGAGGTTCTGGTCGGGGTCGCGGATATAGACCGACTGGATCGTGCCGATCGCACCGGCGCGCGGTCCCGGACCGGCGACGATCGGCACCGCGCAGCGCTCCAGATGCGTGACGACTTCGGCGAGCGGCACCTCGGTGATGAAGCACAAATCGCCGGAGCCCGGGGTCGGCGTGTTGGCGACCAGCTCGGGGATGTTGTCGGCAGAATGCAGATTGATCTTCTGCTGCCCGAAGCGCAGCGCCGTCCGCCCCTCGCCAAAGGTGACGACCTCCATGCCGAGCACCCTGACATAAAAGGCGCAGGTGCGCTCGATATCGGCAACGGTAAGGACGAGATGATCGAGACGCGCGATCTTCATGGCTGACCTCCTCCGCAACGCGGAGGCCGAGCTTGCCATGACCATGCGCTCGGCGCCAAGCCGGGTGGCGCTCCAGGCGCGGGTGAAGCGAGACGCGGCGGCGGTGCAGCTAGAACAGGCTGCCGATGTACTGCATCCCGCCGCCGAGAGCCGTCAGCACCGCCATGCCGATCAACAGGAGGAACAGAGCCGTGCGTGCCCCGGACGGCAACGGGAGCAGCAGCCCTCCCATCACCAGAGCAAAGGCCGAGATCACGAGCTGGGTTGTGGTCATGCGTAACAAACGAGGCTAGGGAACCATAGACACGGTGATAGAGCATCCGGTTACGATCGTAAACGGGCCGCGCCCTTGTTCGAGGCGGGCAAGCGGCCATTTCAGCCGCCCGCGGCAATTTGATCGCGCGATGCGGTTTCAGCGTCGGCGGCGGCCTTGGTCCGGGCAGCGGCGCGCATTTGCAGCAGCACCGCAATCAGCCCGCTCCAGCCAGTCTGGTGCGAGGCGCCGAGACCGCGACCGCTGTCGCCATGGAAATATTCATAAA
>CAYMRQ010000375.1:0-2902 GCA_964392845.1 uncultured Rhizobium sp. | reverse complement strand
GCAGCACGGCGTCGAACCGCTCCTGATGCATGACACCGAGGGCGGCGGCGGCGCTGTCGCATTCGAGGCTGAGAAACTCGGCGTGCAGCTCGAGCTGCTCGGCCAGCGACTGGCGCAGCGCCGCGTCGTCATCGACGATCAGGATCCTGCGAAGATTGCGCATGCCGCTCCCGGCCCGACTGCCGCCAGACGCGCTCGCCTCCCGCGCGCGGCTGCTTCGGGATTATGCGCGCCACCGGCGCATTTCATCCCCGAATTGCCCGTTTCTGCTCGCGGTGGCTCCATTTTAGAGCGTATCACCCCCCCAGGCAGAGCCATGGACCACGCGGCCTCTCAGGTCGTGTCATCACCGCGCTTTCGCTGGCCGATAAGACGCTCGCCGGGCCGCCCTTCACTCAAGTTTGCGATGGTTTGGAGCGGCCTGCCGCCGCTGAATGATTCCGAGTACCCTGATCCAGGCCTTTGCCTGCGTTGGCTGCCCGGCGAGCGCGGCGCCACGGGCATTTTCCCGCGCGATCGTGGCAGCCTGCGCACCGTGCACCTCGATGATGCTGTGGGCGAGAAGTTGCTCGTCGGAACCATCGGCCATCATCGGGCTCGCTGGTTTCAGAGAAAGGCGCGAAGCGGGAGGTACCCCACGAGGCTCACGGCGATCAGGATGGGAATGAGATTGGCCGAACCAACCGGCTCGTCACGGCGTCAATTCTCCGTCAGGCCAATCCTCCGTCGGAATTGCGGGTGATCCAGGACCGGCCGCTTGTGTTGGCTGCTTCGGCGTCCAATCGCGCGCAAAGCACCTCGCCTGCGCCAGTTGCGCCGGGGTCAAATGCGAGGCGATGCGTTCGTATCCGGTTCGAGCGCTGTGCCGATGGACGCCGCGCAAGCTCATCGCCGCCAGCAGGAACCACCCGCACGCGGTGGCGTGGCTGCCCGAGATGTCTGGTCCGTCGGCGTACACCTGCGCGAGTTTGACTTGAGCACGAGGCAAGCCCTGCTCGGCGGCAGCCAACAGCCATCGCACCGCCTGCGGCCGGTTGCCCACGACGGCATAGCCGTTATCGTCCACGCCATTGTCGAAGAGGATGCCGAGATTGCATTGCGCGCGCGCATCGCCCGCTTCGGCGGCCTGGAGCAGCCGTTTCTCCACGCCGTCGCTCCTCGCCCGCGGTTCCGGGAAAGAGGCGGATGATCGCAATTGATGCCGCCCCATCTTTGTTTCACTCCCGAACGGTCCGGATCGAGGGACCGAGGCGAAGACGGGAAATTTCCATTGCCGCTCCGTTGTGACAAAGCGGCAATGGAATTTTCAGCGGGCCGGCGTGGAGAAGGCCGGACCTATCAGTAGCCGCTGTCGTCCATGCCGCCGCCCGGCATTGACGGGGTGCCGGTTTGCGGCTGGTCGGCGACCATCGCCTCGGTGGTGATCAAGAGACCGGCAACCGATGCCGCGCCTTGCAGCGCCAGGCGCACGACCTTGGTCGGGTCGATGATGCCGGCCTTTACCATGTCGACGTAGGTGCCGCTCTGCGCGTCGAAGCCGTGATTGGCCTCGCCCTTGTCCAACAGCCTGCCGACGATGACGGCGCCCTCCGCCCCGGCATTTTCAAAAATCTGCCGTGCCGGCGCCTGCAATGCCCGGCGGACGATGTCGATGCCGACCTTCTGGTCGGCGTTCTGCGGGTTCAGCTGGCCGAGCCTTTGGCTTGCATATAAGAGCGTGACGCCGCCACCGGCAACGACGCCCTCCTCGACCGCGGCCCTGGTCGCATGCATCGCGTCGTCGACGCGGTCCTTGCGCTCCTTGACCTCGACTTCCGTGGCGCCGCCGACGCGGATGATCGCGACGCCGCCGGCAAGCTTGGCCAGCCGCTCCTGCAATTTCTCCTTGTCGTAATCCGAATCCGTCTCCTCGATCTGCGCGCGCAGTTGGGTGCAGCGGCCCTCAATGTCCGCCTTCTTGCCGGCGCCGTCGATGATCGTCGTGTTCTCCTTCTCGATGCGGACCTTTTTGGCGGTGCCGAGCATGTCGAGGGTGACGTTCTCCAGCTTGATGCCGAGATCCTCGCTGATCACCTGGCCGCCGGTCAGGACGGCAAGGTCATCGAGCATGGATTTGCGCCGATCGCCAAAGCCCGGGGCCTTGACCGCCGCCACCTTCAGCCCGCCACGCAATTTGTTGACGACCAGCGTCGCCAGCGCCTCGCCCTCGATATCCTCGGCGACGATCAAGAGCGGGTTGCCGCTCTGCACCACCGCTTCGAGCAAGGGCAGGATCACTTGGAGACCGGAGAGCTTCTTCTCGAACAAGAGGATGTACGGCTTTTCGAGCTCGCAGATCATCTTCTCGGCATTGGTAACAAAGTACGGCGACAGATAGCCGCGGTCGAACTGCATGCCCTCGACGATGTCGAGTTCGGTTGCCAGGCTCGTCGCCTCCTCGATCGTGATGACGCCCTCGTTGCCGACCTTCTTCATCGCCTGCGCGATCATCTCGCCGATCTCGCGGTCGTCATTGGCCGAGATCGTCCCGATCTGCGCGATCTCGGCGTTGGTCGAGACCTTTTTCGATGCCTTCTTGATGTCGGCGACGACCGCTGCGACGGCCATGTCGATGCCGCGCCGCAAATCCATCGGGTTCATCCCGGCGGCCACCGCCTTGACGCCCTCGCGCACGATCGCCTGGGCCAGCACCGTGGCGGTGGTGGTGCCGTCGCCGGCTTGGTCGCTGGTCCGGGTGGCGACCTCCTTGACCATCTGGGCGCCCATGTTCTCGAACTTGTCGGAAAGCTCAACTTCCTTGGCGACCGTCACCCCGTCCTTGGTGATGCGCGGAGCGCCCCAGGATTTATTCAGCAGGACGTTGCGCCCCTTGGGGCCGAGCGTCACCTTGACCGCGTTGGCG
>CAYMRQ010000374.1:0-2923 GCA_964392845.1 uncultured Rhizobium sp. | reverse complement strand
TCGGGGTGGTTGATGTCAAAGCGATAAAGCTCCCCATCGGCGACCGCATCGATCGCCAACCGCATGCTCGACCGTCGTGCGGCGCGCAGCGCCAGCGACGGCTTTGCGTCGTCGGCAACCGCCTCGTCGGTATGATGCAACGTCGCCGCCTCGGCGAGCCGCGGCAATCTGGCGAGCAGCGGCGTGATCTGGGCGGCGTCGCCGAACAGCAGAAATTTCGCGCCGGGGTGCCGTTCCAGCGCGAGATCCGCACCCCTCAGCACCATTGCCGGAGCGCGGTCGCCGCCCATCGCGTCGATGGCGATGATGACGCTGTCGTTCACCGCGCGCTTGCCTTGCCCGCCGCCGACGGGCTAGGAGGTCGGCGCCGGCTGCGGCGTAACCTCGCGCCCGTCGTAATATCCGCAGGACGGGCACAGATGATGCGGCCGCTTCAGCTCGCCGCAATCCGGGCATTCGGCATAAGCCGGCGAGCCCAGCGCATGATGCGAGCGGCGCATATTGCGGCGCGATGGCGAGGTTTTCTTTTTTGGAACGGCCATGATCGACTCATTGGAGGCTGCGCGGAGCGTAGCGGTACTTAGCCAAATTTCCGCGGCGGCGGCAACAGCAATGGAACCGGCGCCGGGCAGGGTCAGCCGTGCGATCGGTCTCGGCTCATCGCGGTCGCTCGCCGCGCCGCTCGACGAGCCGCGACAGCGCGCCGGCAAAGGAACCCGAATCGTCGGCTGGCGCCGCCTCGGCCTCGAGGCTTGCGCCGGGGCTGCGCGGGAAAGGCGGCAGCGCCAGCGAGAATTGCTGGGCAACGGCCTCGCCGACATCGATCGCGGTGCCGGGGATCGGCTCGAAGGCAACATCGTCCTCGGCGGCACCGCCCGCTTCCGCCTCCGGCGGTCCGTAGAGCAGCGTGAACTCTTCCGATACCGCGCCGCCGACCGGATCGAGGGTGACGACGCAGCTTTGCACGAATTCGGCAGCAAAGGCGGCGCGCAACAGGAACATATCCTTGCCGTGGCGGACCAGTTCGACCACCGCGCAGAGCCGATCAAGGGCAGGGAGGTCGAAACGCCGCGCCAGTGCGGCGCGCTCGGCCTCGGTCGCGGTGATGTCCTGGCGAAACGGTTCCGCCCCGAGACGCGCCAGCGGCACGAGACGCGAGAATTCCGGTTGGGCCGCCCCGGTCATTGCTCGCCGGCCGGCTCGGGCATTGCCGCGGCGCCGGGCGGCCCCCCGAACGAGAGGTGCCCCGCCAGCAGCCGCGCCGCGCCCTGCCGGTTCAACCGCGCCGCCTCGCGGCGCACATAGCCCGCCATCGCCTCAAGCCGGGCGGGATTCGGCGGCGCGGTGCCAAAGAGGTTGCGCGCGAGGGCCGGCTGCAGCACCGCATCATCGCCCGCCAGCCCCTGTTCGTAGGCGGCAACGCGGCCGTAAAACGCTTCCGCCATGCGCTTGATCTCGCGGCCGACGCTGAGGTCTCCGGTGCCTATCTCGCGCAGCGAGCGGTCGAAATCGGCAAACATCGTATCGAAAAAACGCTGGCCCAAAGGCGCTGCCTGCTTCTGTTCGCGCTTTAGCCGATGGAGATACAGGAAGGCGTGCAGACAGATCAGCTCAAAGCGGCCGTCGAGCGTATCCGGCACGCCGCAATCGATAAAAAAGCCGGGCTGGCGGGCCTGCTCAACAACCCGGCCGTAGGCAAGCTCGGCCGCCTCTCGAACGGGAATGGTTCTGAACAGCGTAAACATCGCAGGCAGTCGCGGCCCAGTCTAGCGCAGTAGTGGGCGTTGACAGCCGCCCGCGTGAGGCTAAAGTAAACCCAGGACATGGGCCGAGGCCATCCGTATTTCAACATAAGCCCGGGGTAATTCAACCGCGTGTTCCGCAGCATCCGTCGCAAGATACCGCTCCCGGCTTCGCTTGCCGTTGCGCTCGCGGCGGCGAGCCTGGCGGCGTGCGTTCCAACCGTCGACCAGCGCGGCAATCTGCCGGAGCCCGACAGGCTCGCGCAAATCCAGCCCGGCACCACCACCCGCGCGCAGGTGGCCAAGATCCTGGGGACACCGTCGAGCACCGGGGTGTTCGACGACAAGAACTGGTATTACATCAGCCGGCGGACAAAGCAGCTTGCGTTCTTTGATCCGGATGTCTTGGACCAGCAGGTCTACATCGTCAATTTCGATGACAAAGGGGTGGTCCGGGGCGTCGACCATAAGGAGTTGAAGGACGGGCGGGAGATCGCGCCGGCGCCCGGAGCCACACCGGCGCCGGGGCGCGAGCTGACCTTCCTCGAACAGGTGCTCGGCAACATCGGCCGCTTCAGCAAGGGCGGCGGGTCGAGTAGCGGCGGCGGTGGCAGCCCCGGCGAGCCGGTGCCGGGCAAGAATCCTTCTTAAAGACCCACGCTCGCTGAGGCGGGCGCGCGGCGCGCCGCCGGTCACGCCAGCGCGTAGATGTGCTCCGGCGAGGCCGGGGCCTGGCCCAGTTCGACCCGCTTCACCGCCGCGATCAGCTTTTCGTGGGTCGGGGCCGGGCGGCCGATCTCGCGCCCGCGCTCGACGATGACGCCGTTGATGAAGTCGATCTCGGTGCGCCGCCCCTTTGCCATGTCCTGACCCATCGACGGGCGCTGGTGCTCGCTGCGCTGCTGCGAATTCCTGAGCGCCAGCATCAGCGCTTCGACCTCGTCGAGCGCATCGCGGTCACCTTCCGACGCGCGCGCCAGCTTGTCGGAATCCTGGCCGGCGATGTCCTCCAGCTTATAGCCGAGGGCCTGGCCGATCCGCACCGCCTCGCCGCCGAGCTTGATGATGACCTTCCGGATGCGCTCGTCCTGCCGCATCGCGTTGCCGGAAAGCCCGCTCGCCGCCGAGACGCCGTTATGCATGCCGTTGACGCACAGCTTCGACCAGCGCTCGCCCCACAG
>CAYMRQ010000373.1:0-2937 GCA_964392845.1 uncultured Rhizobium sp. | reverse complement strand
CATTGTAGAGGTCACCGGTTCGATCCCGGTTGGCTCCACCAATCAAAGGAAGGGCTTAGCCGGTAACGGCTAGGCCCTTCTGATTTGAATGGACGCAATTTGGACGCATCGGGAGCCAATTTCGCGGCCGATCCTCCTCTGTATGACCGGGCTGGCCCCCGTTGTGGACTTGGATAACCGCACCCGTCCGGGATCGCACCAGCCCCGGGTGCTGGCAATCGAGCGCCCAGCCGGCTCGGTTCATTTGCCTTCCGCACGCGGTTCCCCCGCTCTTTCGGATCATCCGAACCGGGAGGTGCCGGCGCGCGCGAATGACATGCCCGCGTCAGCCACGGACAAACCGTCATAGTTTGGGTGCGTCTCACAGCCTTCTATATAGAAAAACACCCTGTCCGCGCCGTCCGATGCGGCCCAACCCGCTCAGCTTATTGTCGCTTTTGCGGACGGCGGTGCTGTCCGCCCAGTGTCCGCTGCCGTCCGCAGCGGTTGTCTTTGCAACTCACGCCCCGCTGCGGCTTGGCTGAGCCCGACCAGATCGGCTCGTCGCCAGGCAAAGTGCAATGGCCATCAAAAGAACGGAGTACTTGTAGGACACAGGAGACGAATACTGGAAGATTTATTTGCGGCATATTTCGAGAGGTCGCGGGATGATCGCAGCTCTGGTTTGATTAAATCCCCTTATTTAATTGGTTTCGGAAGGTCGGCCGGCTGCGGCGCCTGCGGACACCGTGCCGCTCTACAAGTTCAGAAAGAGGGGCGCGGCGGCGGCCGGGGACTTTGCGCAGCGCCGATGGCTTTCGCCTGAACTGCGCTGATTTGCGCTCAACCCGGCGGCTGATCGCCCGCGCCGCGGCGCTGGCCAGTGACGCGCGCCCGCAACTCGTCGAAGGCGGTCTGCGAGACGCATCGCAGGATGATGCGGCGGGTGCGCTTCTTGTCTGTGTCTTTGTAGGGATGGAACTCCATGCCGCGCGATCGGAGCAGCGGCGCGATCCGGCGCAATGTGCTGCCGAGTTGAGAAGCCGTCGCCGGATACCAGCGCGCCCGGCGTTCGGCATCGCCGCATACCCCGCCCAGACGGTCTAGCAGCTCGGCCGCGGTGCCGTCAAAACCGGCAACATCGAGCCCGCTCCGGGCGAGCACGGCCTCGATCGCCGGCACCAGCGGAGAGGCCTCGGCCGCCGCCGCGACCGCATCGCTGCGGTTTTCCGCGTAGTCGCGCAGGAACTCGCCAGGCTCCCAACCGAAACCCGACGCGCACGCCTCGCCCCAGGTCGCAAAATCGGCCATTCGCGGCCGACGATTGAGGCGGATGTTCGGCAGACACCGCAGCCCGGTGGCCACGGCGTCGAGCAAGGCGCCGAGGATCTTCGGCCGGGCGGCCTCAAATGCCGCCCAGAACTCGCGTTCCTCGCGCCGCTGGTCATCCGGGATCGGCGGCAGGGTTATCGACAATGCCCGGTCAGTGAGATCGGGCCGCGCGGCGAGATCGCCGATGCCGTTCAGCACGATTGGCCGCGCCGCCGCAAAGATCATCTCGTCGCGATCAGAATGGAGTTGTCGAGTCAAGAACCCCTCGCCGTCCGACACTCGACATAACGCATCGCTCAACCAACCAGGCACACTCGACAGGTTCGTATAGATCAGGAGCCAGGAGTTGAACGCGCTGACGAAAAGATCGCGCTCATCGCGCGGTGCGCCGCTCGACGCTAAGGTTTTCGGATCGATCAACAGCCGCACGACTTTTGCGAGGGTGGATTTCGATGAGCCCTGTTGCCCGATGAAGATCAAGATGGGGTATGGTCCGCTCGGGCGCAGCGCCGCCGCAAGAAAGGCCAGGATCAGCCGGAAATCGGCTTCGCTCTCGACATTGACGAACTCGCGCAGCAGTTCGATCGTCTCGCCGGCTTGCGGCTCGGGCAGCGCTTCCATGCCGCGCGACCGCAAAAATTTGACCGGCACAGCGTCGACGAGCCGCCAACCGGTCGCGGCGATCTCCATAGCTCGCCACTTCGAACAGCCGAGATCAACATAGAGCCGCCCATCATGCTCGGCGACGCGGCGCCAAGTGCGATGACACGGTCCGCGGTTCAACGCCAGCCCCTTTGCGACCCGCAACGCCGCTTCGATCGTCTCGGCGGCCGGGACATTGCCAGTCGTCTCATAGGCGCGCCAAGCGAGCCAGTCCTTGAAGCCGTTCGACCCCAGCTCGTGGTTTTGGTGACGTCCGTCCACGGGCACGGTGGCGTAGGCGACGCGCTCGGGGTCATGCCACAGCTCCGCCTCGACAAGCAGATCGATAAGCCATTCTCGAGGATTGGGTTTCCGCGCCTGCGCGGCAGCCCCTTCGCCGCTCGCCGGCACTGCCCTCGCGATCAGCGTCGCGGCTTGTTCCGCGGTCCATCCCTCGGCGAGCCCGTCGGCCGCATCCCAGCCCTCGGCGATCCCTTGCGGCGGTTGGACGACTTCGACCGTCGGCACCGGCGAGAGCTTCGCCAGGATGTCGAGCACGTCGCGGGCGTAGGCTTGGCCCGGCCCGTCCGCGTCGGGCCAGATCCTCACCTTGCGTCCGGCGAGCGCCGACCAACCGGCCGCGCCGGCAGCCTTGCTGCCGCCCGGCGAGGTGATCGCGACATGATCGGGCAGCAGCTCGCTGGCGGCATCGGCCGCCTCCTCGCCTTCGGTGACGATCACCGGCGCATCGGGCCACGACGCCAGGCGATCGAGCCCGTACAGCGGCCTTGGCTTGGGGAAGCCGAGCCAGCGCCATTGCCGGCCCCACCGCTTGTGTTCGGCGAAAACGAGCGACCGGATTTCCTTGCCGCCCTTCACGTCAAAGCGGCAGACCACGCCGAGCAGCCGGCCGGCGCCATCGCGGTACTCCCTGCGGCGCGTCAATCTGGATGAGGGGCGCGCGTCAATCTGGATGAGAAAGTG
>CAYMRQ010000372.1:0-2970 GCA_964392845.1 uncultured Rhizobium sp. | reverse complement strand
GGGGTTCTCATCCTGATTGTCGCTGTCTTCCCATCCAGATCGCCGCGCTACACTGGATGTTCGGAAAGCCATTAATCGACTGAGGGTAGGGTTCGGCGAAGGTCGCGAAGGACTGCTCTGGCGCGTGGCAGACGGCGCCACAGATCAAGCGCCCGCTTTCCACCCCACCCGGCGGTTCACCCTGACGCGCCTGAACGCGCGTTTGCGGCCGATTCCGGCCGTCCGCCGCGCCACTATCGAACCGCTAGGTCGACCCATTGAAGACCTTCATGACCGCGCCGCCTGGCGAGCCACTCCGCCGGAAAGCGGACGATCAGACCCGCGCGATTGGGCGGTAACGATCTGCTCCCGAAAGGTCGCGCAGCGGTTGCGCGTCTCGCTATACTGCAATGGGAAGGAGCCACGCGTGCCCGTCCAACCGGTAGAGCGCAAACTCACCGCGATCTTTGCCGCCGACATCGCCGGCTATAGCCGGCTGATGGCGCGCGACGGGGTCAGCACGCTTGCCCGGTTGAAGGCGTGTCGCGTCATCATCGATGAGCTGATCGCCCCGTATCGTGGCCGGATATTCAACACCGCCGGTGATAGCGTCGTCGCTCCGGTTATGTCCCCAGCGGGAGCTATGGTCCGACAAACCGCGCCGTCGACGAGTATGCCTCCGGCGCGGTGCCGCAACCGCAATCTGTCCTTGGCCCGGTCGGCGAGTTCGGGTCTGATCGAAGCTCGGTTGGCGACAAGGATGACGCAATGGACAAGGATGACGCAATGAAGGTCGGGATCTCGCTCACGAGCAATTACCCGGACGAGACAGATCCGCGTCGAGGAGCGCGCTGGATGATCGAGCGGGCCGCGGCGGCCCGCCGCGCTGCGCTCGATTCCCTGTTTGTCGGCGATCAGCACGTGTCGCCCACGCCCTACTATCAGAACACGCCGATCCTCGGGCGGCTTCTCGCGGAATGGGGCGAGGCGCCGGCCGGGTGCCTGTTCCTGCTGCCTTTGTGGCACCCGGTGCTGGTGGCCGAGCAGATCGGAACGCTGGCGGCCATCGCGCACGGTCCCTTCATCATGCAGTGCGGGCTGGGCTGGGGTGACGACCGGTTCGCGGCGATGGGCGCCAACATCAAGACGCGTCCGTCGGCTTTCGAGGAAGCGCTTGACCTGGTCCGGCGCCTGCTGGCGGGCGAAACGGTAAGTTCCTCGCGGCGGTTTCGGATCGTCGAAGCGAGCCTCGCGCTGCGTCCGGCTGACCCGGTCGAGGTCTGGATCGGCGCCAGCGCACCGCCGGCCATCGACCGCGCGGCGCGACTTGCGGAAGGCTGGATCGCGAGCCCCGGCCTCACCCGCGAGGAGGCGCGCACGCAGGCCTCACTGTATCGCGACCGCTGCGCCGCTTACAACAGAGAGCCGGGCGCCATCGTCTTGCGGCGTGACATCTACGTCGGCGAGTCGTCGTCGGAGGCACAGGCGGTAATGCAGCAGGCCCTGAGCCGGAGCTATCGCGGCATTCCGGCAGAAGCCCTGATCGCAGGATCGGTCGACGAAGTCGCGGAACAGTTTCGGAGCTTCGCGAAAATCGGGTACACCGACATCTTGGTGCGCCATCTGACCAATGATCAGCCGAAGGTCCTGGGCTCGCTGGAACGACTGGCGGCGGTGCGCGCGGCGCTCACCCAAGCCTAGCCGCTCTTTGGAGAGCACGATCAACACGGCCGGGAAACAGCGGCGCAGGTAAATTGCTGGGAAGCAGTGCTCGCCAACGCGCTCATCAGGGAGGATCTCCAATGCTGCAGCTTTCGGACATCCAATCTTCGCAAGAAGAGCTGGAGGACTACTACTTGCAATTGCGCGCGCAGCACGTGACGCCGGCCTGGATCGGCGGCGGTATCAGCGTCGAGCCGCGCAGCACGGCGGTGCCATATTTGTGGCACTGGCGGGATTTGCGGCCGCAGGCGATGCGGGCGGCCGAGCTGGTCGGCACCGCGCAGGCCGAACGCCGGGTGCTGCGCCTCAGCAACCCCAACCTGTCCGGTATCGCCAGCAACACGCTGGTCGCGAATATCCAGATCGTGATGCCGGGCGAGATTGCCCGAGCCCATCGCCATTCCGGGGCGGCGCTGCGCCTGATCATCGAAGGCCGGGGCGGCTACACGGTCGTGAACGGGGAGCGCGTTCCGATGTCTCCGGGGGATCTCGTGCTCACGCCCAACTGGTCATGGCACGACCACGCCAACGACACCGACGCGCCGATGATCTGGCTGGATGGGCTGGACACCCCGCTGGTGCGGATGCTCGAGGCCGGCTTCTACGAAGAGTACCACCAGGAGAGGCAAGACCTTGGTATGCCTGTCAATGCCTCCGAGTGGCACTACCCGATGTCGGAGATGCAAGCCGCCCTACAGCGGCTGGCTGTCGCCAACACCGGCGGCGCTGGCGAGGGGGTCATTCTCGAATACACCAACCGGCGGACCGGCGGACCGGTGATGCCGACTATCGCCTGCCATATGGAGTTGCTGCGCCCCGGTGAGAAGATTCAGGCGCGTCGCTGTGTCTGCTGCACGAACTATCACGTGGTCGAGGGTACCGGCTACTCGGTGGTGGGAGACCAGCGGCTCGACTGGGAAGACAAGGATGTGTTCACGGTGCCGACGTGGACCTTCTACGAGCATGTCAACAGCGGCGACCGGCCGGCCTTCTTGTTCAGCTTCAGCGACGCGCCGGTGATGAAGGCCCTGAGCCTCTACCGGGATCAGACCAGGCCGTAGCTGCGGGATGCACTGCCGCTCCTTGACCTGAGTACCCCAAACCACCCACCTGAGCCGATCCGGGTGGCGCCGGTCAACGGCCGTTGTGGGGCAACAATGCCCGTCCAGCGCGGGCATCGCGACGTGATTCGGCAGACCGATGGCGAGCGCGTGCTCGGATGATGAGGTTGCGCCGATTCCGGCCGTTCGCGGGACTGTAGCGCGGCGA
>CAYMRQ010000371.1:2788-3006 GCA_964392845.1 uncultured Rhizobium sp. | reverse complement strand
GCGTCTCGATTTGCGAAGACCTCTGGAACGACGCACAATTCAGCGAACGCCGCCTCTACGGCCGCGACCCCATCGCCGAGATCGCCAAAGCCGGCGCCGACCTGCTTATCAACATCTCCGCCTCGCCCTACTCATTCGGCAAGCAGAAGCACCGCATCGAACTCTTCGGCCGCCAGATCGCCCACCACAAGCTCGCCCTGGCCTACGTCAACCAGATC
>CAYMRQ010000371.1:0-2778 GCA_964392845.1 uncultured Rhizobium sp. | reverse complement strand
GGGCAAATCCAGCATACCCCATCCAGCCCGTCGGGGTATAAGATTACAGCAAATGGAGAAAATCGGGACATGAACGAAGGCAGACGGCAGTTCTTCAAATCGGCGGCCACCCTCACCGCCCTTTCCTACCAGCAGATCCATGGAGCCAACGACCGGATCCGCCTCGGGGTGATCGGAACCGGCGGTCGCGCGCAGCACCTGATGAGACTGTTCAACCAGATCGGCGGCAACGATCATCTGATCTTCGACGGCGCCAGCCTCTACTTCGCCCCCGATGGAAAGCCGGTCGCCCAGGCGAAGGCCTTCGCCGAAGACCTGCTCATCGTCGACAGCGACGCGCCGCGCCAATGCCGCGTCGAGCCCTACCCGCCGGACATCGCCGAAGTCCACGCAGCCCTCCCGCTCGGCACGCGCGACTACGTGCGTAAGTGCGGCTTCCAGCACACGGTGATCGGCCTCTCCGGCGGCATCGACTCGGCCGTCACCGCCGCCATCGCCGTCGCCGCGCTCGGCGCTCAACATGTCCACGGCCTCGCCATGCCCTCGCGCTACAGCAGTGATCACAGCCTGATCGACGCGCAGCAGCTCGCCGCCAATCTCGGCATCGACCTGCGCATCATCCCCATCGAACCTGCCCACCGCGCGATGGAAGAGATGCTCGCCCCAGCCTTCGCCGCCCGCGCGCCCGACGCCACCGAGGAGAACGTGCAGGCCCGCCTGCGCGGCAGCATCATCATGTCGTTGTCCAACAAGTTCGGCTGGCTGCCGCTGACCACCGGCAACAAGAGCGAGCTGTCCGTCGGTTACTGCACGCTCTACGGCGACATGTGCGGCGGCCTGGCCGTGATCAGCGACGTG
Source organism: uncultured Rhizobium sp. (assembly GCA_964392845.1). Lineage (GTDB taxonomy): Bacteria > Pseudomonadota > Alphaproteobacteria > ATCC43930 > CGMCC-115725 > DATARH01. The sequence continues at coordinate 1,920 of CAYMRQ010000371.1, read as the reverse complement.
CCCAAAACGATGGTCTACCGCCTGGCGCGTTACATCAACGAACGCGCCGCGCGCGAGCTCATCCCGGTGCGCAGCATCAGCAAGGTCCCCTCCGCCGAACTAAAACCTAACCAAACGGATCAGGACACCCTCCCGCCCTACGAGCTGCTCGACGCGATCCTCTATCGCTACATCGAGCAGGAGCACTCGCCCGCGTCGATCATCGCGGCCGGCTTCGACCCCACCGTCGTGCGCGACGTCATCCGCCGCGTCGATCAGAACGAATACAAGCGCCAGCAAGCCGCGATCGGCCTGAAAGTCACCAGTCGGGCCTTCGGCGTCGGCCGGCGCATGCCGATCGCAGCAAAGCTCAACGCCTAACTGAGTATAAAATGTAGATTATATTATTACGTTATCAATCGTCTCGCATTCCCAGCAATCCCGCGATTCTGTCGAAGTCGTCCAGTGTGTAGAATTCGATCACGATCCGTCCGCTACCCTTCTTACGTCCTTCCTTGATCGTCACTCTGGTACGGACAGCGCGCTCGAGTTTTTTTTCCAAGTCCTTTACATTGCTAGTCTTACGTTCTAGTGGTGCTGTCGGCGCGGTGGGTTCGGTTGGTCGTGGGTTTTCGATGCGGACCAGCTCTTCGAGCGCGCGGACCGACAGGTCGCGCGTGACCGCGAGTTCCGCTAGTCGAGTGCGCTCGGCGTCGCCGTTCACGCCGAGCAGCGTCCGCGCCTGCCCCATTGAGAGCTGCCCGGTGGCGACTAGATCCTTAACCGCTGCCGGAAGGGTGAGGAGGCGCATGTAGTTGGTGACTGTCGTTCGATCTTCACCGAGCCGCGCGGCCACCGACTCAGCGTTCAGTCCGAAGCGGCTGCAGTACGTTTGATACGCCGCAGCCCGCTCGATTGCATTCAGATCTTCGCGTTGTACGTTCTCAATGATTGCGATTTCGAGCAATTGCTCGTCATTCGCCTCGCGGACAATGACCGGAACGTCGGTCAGCCCAGCCAAACGCGCGGCCCGCCAGCGCCGCTCGCCGGCGATGATTTCGAAGCGTTCGCCGTCCGGCCGGGCGGTGATGGGCTGAATCATGCCGCTCTGGCGTATTGACTCCACCAGCGCTCGAAGTTGCTCATCGGTGATGGCGCCGCGCGGCTGGAAGCGGTTTGGCTTCAGCAATTCGATCGAAACTCGCCGAAACGGCGAATGTTCCGCCGCACCGGATTGCGGCGAAGGAGTGGCCCCACGATCCGCCGCTCCAGCCTGATGCTGCGAAGTCGGCATTACGGAAACAAGCGAGTCGAGTCCGCGTCCCAAACGCCGTTGGGTTTTTTCCATGATCTGAACCTCCTTGCTGTTGTCGCCATCCTCCGGATGGCGCCGGCATCACGCACCGGCCACCCAACGGTATAGCGAGACTCGCATGAATTGCAACCCAAAACATCCTGACAGCCGATTTCAGCCAGAAAACAACCGTGTTTCACGTGAAACATCGAGTTGTTGAACCAATTTGCGGCTACAGAAGTGACCGACAACAAGCATGTTTCACGTGAAACATCCCCGGAGGCTGGCCGGCGGCCCGGCGCAACGGTTTCGGTTCAGATACGCGACGATGCGCGCGCAGCCGCAATTGTTAGGTATGTGTTAGGTATTCGCACAGCGCACGTGGAACACCGTGCCCGCCACCGGCAGATCGTTCACAGCGTCTGTCACGGCGGCCGCAGCGAGTACGCAGAATCCGGCGGCGCGCAACTCCGACGCGAAGCCGCGCGCGATCACCCGATTCGGATCGGCAATCAATGCCAGCCCTTGCGGCGCGAGCAGCGCGCCCAAGGTCCGAATAACCGCGGGGTGCAGCCTGCGCTCGTACAACACGTGGGTCAATCCCATTCTTAGTTGAATTCCCGAGCGGCTCCAGGGTCACGCAACGC
>CAYMRQ010000370.1:596-3031 GCA_964392845.1 uncultured Rhizobium sp. | reverse complement strand
CTTCGGCAAGACCTTCGCCGACCCCAGCGTCAACTGGTGCTACGAGACCGAGCCCTACCGCGATCCGCCCCTCGCCGCCTTGGCGCGGAGCAATGCCTTGACGCGCTGCGGGGTCGCCGGCAATTGCGTCACACTGCCGGGTACCCCGATCGCCTCGTCGATCGCCGCCGCGATCACCGCGCCGACCGGCGTGATGCCGCCCTCGCCGGCGCTCTTGATGCCGAGCGGGTTGAGCGGGCTCGGCGCGTCCTCGGTGATCAGGACCTCGATCGGCGGGATCTCCCGCGCGGTCGGCATCAGGTAATCGGCAAAGGTGACGCTGAGCGGCTCGCCGCGCTCGTCGTAGCGGAATTCCTCGTAAAGGGCGCCGCCCAGCCCCTGCACGACGCCGCCGACCAATTGCCCCTCGACCAGCATCGGGTTGATCGAGCGCCCGATATCGTAGGCGCAGAGGTAACGCTCGACCGCAACCTGTCCGGTATCGGCATCGACATGCACCACCGCGATCTGCACGCCATAGGGATAGGTCATGTGCGAGGCGCGGAACCAGCCTTCGGCAGTGAGCCCGGGATCGCGCTCGCCGAGGGTCGGCGAGTCGGGCGCCAGATGCCGGGCGATCTCGCCCAGCGCGATCGACGGACCACCCAATGCGCCGGGGGGCCGATCGCGATGCACCACGACGCCATCGACGATGTCGAGTTCGTCGGGCCGCGCCTGCAACAGCCCGGCGGCCATCTCCAGCGCCTTTGCCCTCACGTTCAGCGCCGCGGCATGGGTCGCGCCGCCGGTCATCACCGAGGCGCGCGAGGCATGCGCGCCGATGCCGTACTGGATGCGGTCGGTCTGCCCGTAGACGACCCGCACGCGACGGTAATCGACGCCCAGCGTGTCGGCGCAGATCTGCGCCATCGCGGTGACGAACCCCTGGCCGACATTGGAGCCGCCGGTCACCAGCTCGACCGCGCCCGATGTGTCGACGCTGATCCTGGTGCCGTCGAGCGGCCCAAGCCCGCCCTTGTCGACAAAGACGCCGATCCCGGCCCCGACTAGCTCGCCGGCATCGCGGCGCCGCTTCAGTTCGGCCTGCAGCGCATCCCAGCCGACATGGGCCAGCGCCTTGTCGAGCAGCAGCGCGTAGTCGCCGGAATCGTAGACGATTTCGGTGCCGAGCGCGCTGAGCGGCCGGGAAAACGGCATCTCGGCCGCGCCGATCAGATTGCGCCGGCGCACGGTGATCCGGTCGAGGCCGAGCCGGTCGGCCACCGCATCGATCAGCCGCTCGCGCACAAAGCTGCCCTCATAGCGTCCGGGCGCGCGGTAGGTCGCCGCCGGGGTCTTGTTGGTCAGCCGGAAATGGCCGGTCACCCGATAGGCGGGAATCCGGTAGGGGCCCGGCAGCATCGCCATCGTCATCTCGGGCACCCGCGCGCCGTGGGTGCGCACATAGGCGCCCTGGTCGAGGGTGAATTCGTCTTCGAGGGCCAAGACGACCCCCTCGGCATCGACCGCTACGCGGGCATGATGGCGCTGCTGGCGCGAGTGGTTGGCGGCCATCAGATGCTCGCGCCGGTCCTCGATCCATTTGACCGGCCGCTCGAGGCGCAGCGCGGCGAGGCAGACGATAAAATCCTCGGGATAAAGCTCGCCGCGAATGCCGAACCCGCCGCCGGTATTGCCTTCCTTGAGCACCACCGCGGCGGCGCTGCGGCCGAACATGCGCGCCAGGGCGTCGCGGTTGCGATGCGGCACCTTGGCCGCGCCGTACAGCTCGATCACGTCGCGCGCGGCGTCGTAGTGCGCCAGCGCGCCGCGCGTCTCCAGCGGCACGCCGCTGTGCCGGCCGATTTCGAGGTCGAGCGCGATGATCGTATGGGCCGCGGCGAAAGCCGCATCGACCTCGCCATAGCCGGCCCGCAGCACCAGCGCCTCGGTCGAAAGCCCGGCGGCAAAGCTGCCCGGCGCCGCATCGGCATCCAATACCGGCATCAGCTCTTCGGCCTCGACCGTGACGAGATCGGCGGCGTCCTCCGCCAGATACGCGTCGGTCGCGAAGACCGCGGCAACCGGCTCGCCGACATAACGCAGCCGGTCGCGCGCCAGGAGCGGCTGGCGGTAGGGGCGCAATGCCTCGCCCGCCGGGTCGCGGAAATCTATCGGCGGCAGATCGGCGATGTCGGCCCCGGTCCACACCGCGATGACCCCCGGCGACGCCAGCGCCGCCGCGATATCGACCGCGCGCAGCACGGCATGCGCGTAGGGTGAGCGCACCACCCGCATGTGCAGCTGACGCGGAAAGGAAATGTCGCCGACGAACCGGCCGCGTCCGGTAACCAGCGGCGGGTCCTCCAGCCGCGCCACCGAGCGGCCGAGAACGCGGCCCTGCAGCTGATCTCCTTTGAGCAGGTTCATTTTGCCTTCCGACGGGAATAGTCGAG
>CAYMRQ010000370.1:0-586 GCA_964392845.1 uncultured Rhizobium sp. | reverse complement strand
AATAGAAACCGCATTTCCGTGGGCCTCCAGCCCACGGACTTGTTCCGTGGGGAAAGCCGGGACCCACCCATCCCGCGACGGAGCTGTTGAAGAGTGGGTCCCGGCTTTCGCCGGGAATGCGAATTTATTGTGATTAGGGGGTAGCGTCATTTCCCGGCTCCCCGCATTTCGGCGAGCGCAGCGCGCACCGCGGCGACGATGTTCTGGTAGCCGGTGCAGCGGCACAAATTGGACGACAGCGCCTCGCGCAGCTCATCCTCGCCGATGTCCGGCTCGCGCTCCAGGATTCCGGTCGCCAGCATCAGAAAGCCCGGTGTGCAGAAGCCGCATTGCACGCCGTGATGGGCAATAAAGGCGCGCTGCAAGGAACCCAACTCGTCGCCCGTGGCCAGCCCCTCGACGGTACGGACCGCGCAGCCCTGCGCCTGCACCGCGAAGATCAGGCAGGCGCGCACCGGGTCGCCATCGAGCAGCACGGTGCAGGCGCCGCACACCCCGTGCTCGCAGCCCATATGCGTGCCCGTGAGGCCGCATTCGTCGCGGATTGCGTCGAGCAAGGTGCGCCGCGGCTCCAGCCGGAGCGCAT
>CAYMRQ010000369.1:0-3031 GCA_964392845.1 uncultured Rhizobium sp. | reverse complement strand
CTTGAAGCGCAGCACGAACAGCTTTTCCGGGGCGTTGCGCACCGAGGCCGGGTCGTTGACGACGAGCGGCCCACCCTCGGGCAAGAGCTCCAGCAGGTGCGTCGCGGTGATATAGGCCATGTCGAACGGCGGGTCCTGGCGCATCAAGACGATGTCGAACCCGGCGAGATCGAGTTCCTCGAAGGTCCCGAAATGGTGATGGTTGCCATGCCGGCGATGGACCTCGAGCGGCCGGCCGCTTGCGTAGAGCCTTCCGTTGCGCAGGGTCAGCGCCTGCGGCAGGTAATGATAAAGCGCATGGCCGCGGCGTTGCGCTTCGAGCGCCAGCGCAAAGGTCGAATCCGCGTCGATGTTGATCGTGTCGATCGGGTCCATCTGGATCGCGACGGCGAGACTCATGCTCCCTCCTGGCGGCGTCCGACTCGAAATTTCATAACATTAAAGTCCGTGGCATTGCGAGGAGCGCAGCGACGACGCACTCCGGCGGCCAGAACCTGACGACGAATCCCGAGGCGATTCCCCCGGCTTTGAGCCGAGTGTTATGCGAGTCGAAGGAGGCAACCCATGGCTCCCGCCATGGCGCACCCGCGGTTTGCCGGGCATCTACGAAACCGCGACAATAGCGCTGGTTGCCGCCGGCATTCGGGGGAATGTCGGCGACCGCGGTGCGTTCGGGCGGCGCGCCGCATTCCCTGGGGGGCTTGGCTGAAATGAGCAGGATCACGAAATCCGTTCTTGTCGGGGCCGCACTCATGCTGGCGAGCGGAGGTATTGCCGAGGCTCAGATCCTTGGGGGCGGGCCGTGGAACGGCTTCTATTTAGGCGGGTACGTCGGGAACACCTGGTCCGACACCTCGACCGACACGTCGAACACGCTGACCGGCGCCCCGGTAGCGTCCGGCAGCACCGGTGTGTCAAATCCAAATGGCGGCCTGCAAGCCGGCTACGATTTTACGATGTCTTCCCGATTCGTAGTGGGCGTGCTCGCTGCCGTGTCGCTCGTCGACAGCTCCAACACCACGACCACCACAACGATCACCCCCGTCGGAACCAATGTGCACACAAGCAAAGGGGAAACCGACTGGAGTGGAAGCATACGCGCGCGCCTCGGCTATGCCTTCGATAACGCCTTGGTTTTCGGTACGGCCGGGTGGGCCTGGAGCACGGGTTCGGTCACTCGAACCCAGGTCACCGGGACGACCGGTCTGGCAATCCCCGGAACCATTGAATTGGTGGGGACGAGCCACAGCGGCTGGACCCTCGGTGGGGGCCTGGAATACGCGGTCGCGCCGCAATGGACCGTGTTCGGCGAATATCGCCATACCGAATTCGGCACCGAAGACATCAATTTTCCGGTCGCCCAGCGTTTGACAAAAGCGACTACCACCTCGAACGCACTTACTTTTGGGGTAAATTACAAATTTTGAGCGACCGCGGCAGCGGAACGGGCGGGAGTCGGGGTCTTCCTGCCATTGGAAACCGGACGCTGCCGTGTGTCAGGGCCGGATCGTGATCCTGCTGCCCGGACCGAGCAAGCCCAGCACCCCGGCAAGGATTTCGCGGGCAACCGCGATGCACCCTTCGGTCGGTGCGAAATCGGGCCGCGCGACGTGCAGGAAGATCGCGCTGCCGCGACCGGGCACCGGCGGATCGGTGTTATAGCCGATCAGCACTAAGAGATCGTAGAGCCCGTCGGCGCGCCACATCTCCTCGACATGGGCCGGGTAGGGCAGCGACACGGGACGGTTGTAATTGGGGTCGGCCGGATCGTCGACCCAGGCATCATCAGGCCGCAACGCCCTCATCGGCAGACCGGTCGGCGGCGCCGCGACGCGATCGGCGCGATAGTAGCCGTGGAGCAGTGGAAAAGTCCCGGCAGGGCTCGCACCGTCGCCCTCGCGTTTATCGGCGCACCCCCCGCCACGGCCGCAGACAGCCGGCGCCGCACCCCCGGGCCACGACACCCGCCCGGCCGAATAGGTAAGATCGACGAAACCCGGCGGCGTCGCCACAAGCGCGTTGTCCATCGCCGCCAGCGCAATAGAGGAGGAGCGGAAAATCCGGCGCGATGCCATTACAGCAGCGGAAGAGATCGCTCTCTCATTCGATCACCTCGTCGGCCCGCCCCCACCCTAACCCTCCCCCGCATGCGGGGGGAGGGAATGGGAGGGGGTGGAACCGCTACCCCTCCCAATCATTCGATCACCTCGTCGGCGCGGGCGAAGATCGACTGCGGCACGGTCAGGCCGAGCGCGTTAGCGGTCTTGAGGTTGACGACCAGCTCGAATTTCGTCGGCTGGATCACCGGCAGATCGGCGGGCTTGGCACCCTTCAGGATCTTTCCGGCGTAAATGCCGTGCAGGCGGCCGGCACCCGTGACGCTGGCCGCATAGCTGATCAGGCCGCCCGCCGCGACGTATCCACGCGAGTCATACATCGCCGGGACGGCATGGCGTGATGCCAGCCTCAGGATCTGCTCGCGGTGGATGCCGAAGAACACACTGCCGCCGACGAGGAGCGCGCCGACTTGCAGTTCAACGAGGCTGGCGAAGGCGGCGTCGATCTCGCTTTCGCTGCCGGCTTTCAGGATAGCGAGCTGCACCCCCGTCGCGCGCACCGCTTCCTGCACGACGCGGATCATCGGCTCGGTAAACGTCGCGTTCGGGTCCGCGAGCACGGCGATCACTCGGGCCTGGGGAGCCAGGTCGGAAAGCAGCTGGAGTCGCTTGGGCATCAGCTCGAGACTGAAAAAGGTAAAGCCCGTGAGGTTGCCACCCGGTCGGGCGAGGCTCGCGACCAGACCATCCGCGACCGGGTCGGTACCGACCACAAAGACAATAGGGATCGTGGAGGTCGCGTTTTTCGCCGCAAGCGTCGCACTGATGGTGAATGCCACGATCACCTCGACCTTGCGGCGGACGAGTTCGGCGGCCAATGCCGGCAGCCGATCGTAGCTTCCCTCCGCCCAGCGGTATTCGATCGCCAGGTTTTGTCCCTCGACGTAGCCGGTTTCACTAAGCCCCTGGTGGAA
>CAYMRQ010000368.1:0-3070 GCA_964392845.1 uncultured Rhizobium sp. | reverse complement strand
TCTATGTCGCTCCCGTCGCCCTCTTTACGCAGACCGATGAATGATCCGGGCTAGACGGAATCCACCACGACCTCAATCTCGCGCTCTTTTCACACAGCCTGGACCCGAAGCGGACCAAAGTCCGGATTTTTCTGCCACTCATAACGGTATTGTCAGTTCGGGTGCTGCCACGCTCACGATACTGCTTCGCGCTACGCGCTTCGCAGGATTTGCTCCGTTCGTGATGGCGAAGCAGGATGCCCTCCGAAGCCTCGGCGGAGGAGACCTGTGCGAGATGAGCAATCCAATGAATCTTCCGGTGGAAGGCAAGGCGATACGCTTCGCTCCTAGCCGCAACCAGTAACCTGCTGCGTCGCTTTGGAAGGTCTGGGCTGAAGGCAGTGAGGTCTATGCATGGTCTCGAAGTCCTGGGGGATCATCAAAAATCAGCGTACATGCAAGTGGGCAGATTCACTGCCGCCTCGAAGCAAAATTAAAGCAAGACCTGGCTCCGCTGATGCAGCTCGGTACCGGACCATGGTTTCACGCGTTTGAGCTCCGCTTCTTGCTAAGCGATGGGGCCTTCTCTCCATTAAAACAACGAGAGTCCCTAAAGAATAAGTCAGGGTACTTGATCCTGGCACCCGAAGGATTTGTTCTCTACGCCAATCTCATCATCGGATCTGCGGGAACACCTCTCGACTGCCCGCTCCCTGTCGAGTTTACGCCAGCTGGCCAAACGCTTTGGCGAACGCGGCTCCGGGACGGTCGCCTCGCTGTTTTAGTCGCAAGGTTGCTGAAATTAGATGATCAGAATCGCGAGCACACTAGATATCTGCGTGAGGAACTCAGTCCGACCGTCACGGTTTCCACCATGCCAACACCCAAATACCTTGAGATATATCACCTGCACTGGTCCCCAGAGGGCGGGAACGTCGTTTTCGTTGTGCCAATGGGTGAAGAAGCATTTCGCTCCGAACAAGACGTTTTGCCACCCGGCGTACTGCCTGCGGCACCCCGACGCTTCCGCTATCGCAGCTCCCGTTCAACCGCAGCCTTGCTTGCCCCAAACGGGCTAAGAGTCGCAGTCATAGAAATGGCCGAGGCGGACAAACAAATCGAACTGGTAAAGGGGCTCCCGAAGCTTGTTGAACTCGGATCGCTAACTATGCGAATCGAGCCTGGCAATCTCATCGCGGGCAGTAAGTTCATCGCGTCCCCGTGCAGACTCGCCTGTAGCCCCAGCGTGGGTGGGGCCAGCCCTCGCGCCTGGGAATACACGATACATGCTCGATTTGATGGTTCCCGCCTTTCTGCGGAACTCCGCCAGATGTCGACCTCGCTACAGAACAGAAACCTCACGGCAGCTGCAAGTGACCTGGATGCCAGCGAAGAAATCGTAATTATCATCCCAGCCGCAACGCTAAAGCTTACGTCGACACCTAATCTCCCATCCTCATCTACCGAACTTCTCGGGAAGTTCATTTTGCGGGACTGGCGCTAGCCAGCTTAACAGCTGTCGTTTGGGATACGCTTCGAAGACCGGCTAGCCGATCCATGCCTGGACAAAACGGGGCGCCGCGAAGTCAGCTTACCACCCAAAGCATAAATCCAAGCTTAGGCATCCGCCCGGCCGCCCTCTCCCGCAACCTCCCTAGAGCGGTATCCGATCAAGTTCGATCACCTCCAATCGTCATCCCCGGGCTTGACCCGGGGATCCACGTGGATGCCCACGGATCAAGTCCGTGGGCTGAAGGCCCACGGGTCAAGCCCGGCCATGACGGATAAGGGAGGCGATTCGATTTGAGTGAATGATGCTGTAACCCGCCCCGGCTTTGCCCCACCCTTCCCTCCCCCGCTTGCGGGGGAGGGAAGGGTGGGGGCGGCGGAGGGAAGGGTGGGGACGGTGCGGGAGAGGGATTATGGTATCATCCGCTTCGCATGCTGCTCGGCCTCACCATTCGCGACGTCGTCCTGATCGATCGCCTCAGCCTGGCTTTCCGGCCGGGGCTGTGCGTGCTGACGGGCGAGACCGGGGCGGGCAAATCGATTCTGCTGGATGCGCTCGGGCTGGCGCTCGGCCGGCGCGCCGATGCGAGCCTGGTGCGGCCCGGCGCCGAGCAGGCGGCGGTCGCCGCCGAGTTTGTTGTCGAGCATGACCATCCGGCCGCAGCGATCCTGCGCGAGGCCGGGATGTCGGCCGATCTCGCCGGCACCATCGTATTGCGCCGCCTGGTCGGCGCCGACGGGCGCAGCCGCGCCTTTGTCAATGACGAGCCGGCGAGCGTCGCCCTGTTGCGCGAGCTCGGCGACAGCCTCGTCGAGATCCAGGGCCAGGGCGAGCAGCGCGGTCTCTTAGACCCGGCGACGCACCGTTCGCTGCTCGACGATTTGGCCGAGCACCAGGTCATGCTCGCCGCGCTGGCGGCGTCCTGGCAGGAGCGGCGGGCGGCGCGGGAACGGGCTGAGGACGCCGCGCGCCGCCTCGCCGACAGCCGGGCCGAGGAGGATCTGTTGCGCCATCACAAGGCCGAGCTTGACGCGCTGGCGCCGGAGGGCGACGAGGAGGAGCGGCTCGGCGCCCGCCGCAGTCTGTTGCAGAGCGCCGAGCGGCTCGGCGAGGCGATCGCCGAGGCGATCGCCGAGATCGATGGCGACGGCGGCGCGCAATCGGCGCTTGCCCGCGCGCTGCGCCGCCTCGAACGCGCCCGCGACCGGGCCCAGGGCCTCTTAGACAACGCGCTGGAAGCGGCCGAGCGCGCCGCTGCGGAAACCGCCGAGGCGCTCGCGGCGCTGACCGGCGCGGGGCAGGCGCTCGAACTCGATCCGCGGGTGCTCGAAGAGGTCGAGGAGCGGCTCTTCGCGTTGCGCGCGCTGGCCCGCAAGCACGGCGTGACGGTCGCCGATCTGCCGCGGCTGCGCGCCGAGTTCGGCACCAGGCTCGCCGGCATCGAGACCGGCGCTGAAGCGGTCGCGGCGCTGGAAGAGGCGGCAGCGGCGGCGCGCGCCGGCTACATCGCCGCGGCGGCCGCAATCTCGCGTGACCGCGAGCGCGCGGCGCGCCGGCTCGACGGCGCGATCGCCGCGGAGC
>CAYMRQ010000367.1:0-3102 GCA_964392845.1 uncultured Rhizobium sp. | reverse complement strand
GCGACATCGCTGCGCTGGCAGCCGAGCGCGACCGGTTTCTGGTGGATCTCCTGGCCCTGAAACGGGCATCACGGTCGTAGGGTGGGTTGACCCCGGCGGAAGCCGGGGGAAACCCACCAACCTTTTCGAAACCAGCGCCGATGGCGATGGGCTTCGCGATGCTCAGCCCATCCTACGCAGCCGAGCCGAGCCGGTGGGCGCAGCTTCAATCGAAGAGCGGGCGCAGGCGGTCGACGGCTTCGGCGACCTGCTCCGGGTCGCGGGCAAAGCAAAGCCGCAGATAGCCCTCGCCCATCGGCCCGAAGGCGCTGCCCGGGGCGAGGCCGACCTTGGTCCGGCGCAGCGCCTCTTTGGCAAAGGCGACGCTGTCGGTCATCCCGGCGACCCGCAAAAACGCGTAGAACGCCCCCTCGGGCCGTGCAACCTCAACCCGCCGGCAGGCCTGGAGGGCGTCGATCGCCACATCGCGCGCGGCGCGGCAGCGCGCGACAAACCCGGCAATGAACGGTTCGCCCTCGCGGATTGCGACGATACCCGCGTGCTGCAGAAAGGTCGGCGAGCCGCTGGTGTTGAACTCGACGAGCTTTTCCATCACCGGCAGCAGATCGGGCGGCACCACCATCCAGCCGAGCCGCCAGCCGGTCATCGCCCAGGTTTTCGAGAAACTGTTAACAACGATCAGCCGGTCCTCCGCCTCGGCCTGGTCGAGGAAGGATGGCGCCGGCCGGTTGCCGTAGACGATCCGGCCGTAAACCTCGTCGGCGATCAGCCACAGCCCGCGCCGGCGGGCGAAGGCGATGAGCGCCGCGATCTCCGCCGGCGAAATCACCCAGCCGGTCGGGTTCGACGGCGAATTGACGAAGATCCCCCGGGTGCGCGCATCGCATGCGGCAAAAAGTCGCTCGACATCGAGGCGCCAGCCGCCCCCAGGCACCGGGTCCAGCGCGACGAGCCGCGGCTCGCCGCCCATGATCGACACCGAAGCGGCGATGTTGGGCCACACCGGGGCGATGATGACGAAATTGTCGCCCGGGTCGATCAGCGCCTCGGCGACGAGCATCAGCGCATTCATGCCCGAACTCGACACGACGACCCGCTCCGCCCCGGTCGGCCTTGCGTGCAATCCGGTCAGGTAGTCGGCGACTGCCGAGCGCAGCTCGGGCAGGCCCGCCTTGTAGGTATAAAAGGTATGCCCGGCCTTGAGCGCCGCCGTCGCCGCCGCGCCGATGAAATCAGGGGTCGGCAGATCGCCTTCGCCGTACCACAGCGGGATGACCGCCGGGTCGCCCATGCCGAGCGCGGAAATCTCCGCGATGCGGGAGACGGCAAGATCGCGGATCGCGTCGCGCACGCGCATCGATTCAGCTCTTGACGGATTATGACGGTGTGTAACACATTGTAACGCTCCGCGGCCGGCAAGAACCTTTTCTCCGCGTCTCCGCAGCACCTTCTCCGGAGCGCCTGTCCAAGCACCTTCTTCAGGACATTGCCTTAGCGAACGAGCCGGCTCCCGCCGGCTCGTAGCGTTTCGGGGCGGCGATTCCCAACCGATCGGCTCACTCTATCCCGGGCCGCACCCGGAACGCGGCCTCGGTCTGGCGCCGGACGTCGTCGAGCGAGACGTCGGGCGCGATCTCGATCAGCTCCATCCCGCCGCCCTTCTTATCGATCGTGAACACCGCTAGATCGGTGATCACGATGTCGACGACAGCGGCGCCGGTCAGCGGCAGGGTGCAGCGGTGTAAGAGCTTTGCCTCGCCCTTGGCGGTGTGCTCCATCAACACGACGACCCGCTTCACCCCGGCGACCAGATCCATCGCACCGCCCATGCCCTTGACCATGCGCCCGGGGATCATCCAGTTGGCCAGATCGCCATTCTCGGCAACCTGCATCGCGCCGAGGATCGACAGGTCGATATGGCCGCCGCGGATCATCCCGAAGGATTGCGCGCTGTCGAAAAAGCTCGTGGTCGGCAATTCGGTCACGGTCTGCTTGCCGGCGTTGATCAGATCGGCGTCCTCCTCGCCTTCGAACGGAAAGGGGCCCATCCCCATCATGCCGTTCTCGCTTTGCAGCTGCACGGTGATGCCGGGCGGGATCGACACCAAGGTCGGAATGCCGATCCCGAGATTGACGTAGAAGCCGTCCTTCAGCTCGGCGGCGGCGCGCCGCGCCATGTCGTCGCGTGACCAGGGCATGTCGCAGGCTCCTTTCCTCAAACCGCGCGCTTGCGCACCGTGCGCTGTTCGATGCGCTTTTCATAGGAGGGGTAGTGCACGATGCGCTGCACGAAAATGCCCGGAGTGTGGATCGCATCGGGATCGATCGCGCCGGGCTCGACCAGATGCTCGACTTCCGCGATGGTCACCTTGCCGGCGGTCGCCATCACCGGATTGAAATTGCGCGCGGTCTTGCGATAGACGAGGTTGCCTTCGGTATCGCCCTTCCAGGCATGCACGATTGCGACATCGGCGATGAGGCCCTGTTCCATCAGATAGGTCTCGCCGGCGAATTCGCGCAGCTCCTTGCCCTCGCCGACCAGGGTCCCGACCCCGGTCTTGGTGAAAAACGCCGGAATGCCGGCGCCGCCGGCGCGGATGCGCTCGGCCAGCGTCCCCTGCGGGTTGAATTCGAGCTCGAGTTCGCCCTTGAGGTAGAGTTCGGCGAAGAGCCGGTTCTCGCCGACATAGGACGAGATCATCTTGGCGATCTGCCGGGTTTCGAGCAGGAGGCCGAGGCCGGCGCCGTCGATCCCGGCATTGTTCGAGACGACCGTCAGCCCACTGACCCCCGAATCGCGGACCGCCAGGATCAGCTTCTCGGGGATGCCGCACAGGCCAAAGCCGCCGGCCATGATCATCATCCCGTCATGCAACAGCCCGGCAAGCGCGGTCTCGGCATCGGGGTAGATTTTGTTGGCCATCGGCGGCTCCTGCGCAGTCAGGGCGGTGGCAATCCGAGCGGTGATAGTGCCGGCGCGGCCCCGCTGTCAATTTGCCCCGCCGATTTTGCCGCCGGCCCCGGCGGCACCCTGCTTTGCGTTCGTTATTCGATCACCTCGTCGGCGCGGGCGAAGATCGACTGCGGCACGGTCAGGCCGAG
>CAYMRQ010000366.1:0-3118 GCA_964392845.1 uncultured Rhizobium sp. | reverse complement strand
CAAACGGGAACCCCTAAACTCAGGGGCGAGTCGGGAATTTCGGCGGTTGGTATTAGTCGCGTAGGATGGGTTAGCGCAGCGTAACCCACCGTGAGCCGCCGGCGCACGCCGGTGGTGGGTTTCGCTGCGCTCTACCCACCCTACGGGGCTCCTCCCTAACCTGTAGTCCCGGCGCAAGCCGGGATCCATGGTGTGGCAAGACTCGCCACCCCGGCAGTTTTTTTGTCTGGTCATGGCGACGGCCGGACCCGTGGGCCGGTATGACAAGCCGAAGCGGCGGAGGCGTTGCCATAAGAGCGACGCTAAAATTGCCGTATTTGTCGATGATAATGCGTGCCGATGACGACCAGAGTGCTGCTTCTGAGCGGAGGCACGGGATGTCCGACATGAAATCGCAAATGCCGCACTCGCGCGCTGCACCCTATCGGTCTGCACCAATCAGCAGTGAAAACTTCGCTGCAGATTTGCTGCAAAAATTCGGGCCTGTCGCGCCCAGCGAATCCGGACGGCCCGGATTCATCGAGTAAAACCAGTGGGTTGGAGTCGCCCAATTCGGACGATCCAACCGACGCGCGAAAGATTTGCTGCTGATTCCTTGCAGATTCAGCGAACGGACGATCGATGACCTAACCGCTGGTTGGGTCTCCAGGCAAAGCCGATGCCGCGGACAACGTCGATCCCGGCTTTCGCCGGGATGACAAATCCAGTTACATGACCGTGGGCGCAGTTTTCGCGAGGTGCGGGATATGGACATCCCCGAGCGTGACGTGATCGTCGTCGGCGCCGGCAATGCGGCGACTTGCGCGGCCTTGTCGGCCAGGGAGAGCGGGGCCTCGGTGCTGATGCTGGAGATCGCGCCGGAACACTGGCGCGGCGGCAATTCGGCGTTTACCGGCGGCGCCTGGCGCATCGTCTATCACGGGTTCGACGACCTCGCGCGGCTCATTCCCGACATGACCGACAACGAGCTCGCCAATGTCGATGTCGGCACCTACACCGAAGAGCAGTATTACGACGACATGGGGCGCGTGACCGAATACCGCAGCGACCCCGACCTGACCGAGATCCTGATCACCCAGAGCTTCGACGCCGGGCTGTGGATGCGCGCGCAGGGCGTGCGGTTTCAGCTCGGGCTCGGCCGCCAGGCGTTCCGGGTCGACGGCAAATTCAAGTTCTGGGGTGGCCTCGCCTGTCACATCTGGGGCGGCGGCAAGGAATTGATGAAGGCGCTGCACGGCCGCGCCGAGCGGGAGCAGATCCGGATCCTCTACGACACGCCGGCGGTGGCGCTGTTGCAGGGCGACAACGGTATCGCCGGGGTGCGGGTGCGGCGCGAGGGCCGACTGGTCGATCTGCGGTCGAAGGCGGTCGTCCTCGCCTGCGGCGGCTTCGAGGCGAATACCGAGATGCGGGCGCGCTATCTCGGGCCGGGCTGGGACCTCGCCAAGGTGCGCGGCTCGCGCTTCAACACCGGCCAGGGGCTCAAGATGGCGCTCGACATCGGCGCGGCGCCGGCCGGGCACTGGTCTGGCGCGCATGCATGCGCGTGGGACCTCAACGCGCCGCCGGTCGGCGACCTCGATGTCGGCGACCGCTTCCAAAAGCACGGCTATCCATACGGCATCGTCGTCAACGCGAAAGGGCAGCGCTTCCTCGACGAGGGCCTCGATTTCCACAGCTACACCTACGCCAAATACGGCGGCGAAATCCTCAAACAGCCCGGCATGTTCGCCTGGCAGGTGTTCGACCAGAAGACCGTGCATCTGTTGCGCGAGGAATACCGCATTCCCCGCATCACCAAGGAAAAGGCCGACACGTTTGAGGCATTGGCGGAACGGCTCGAAGGCGTCGACCCGCGCGGCTTTCTCGACACCGTGCAGGCGTTCAACGCGGCGCCCCGCCCTGATGTGCCGTTCAACCCGAATATCCATGACGGGCTGCGCACCACGGGCCTCGCGCTCGACAAGACCAACTGGGCGCAGCGCCTCGACGCCCCGCCCTACGAGGCCTATGCGGTGACCACCGGGATCACCTTCACCTTCGGCGGCCTCAAGATCACCAACGATGCCGCGGTCGAGGACGTCACCGGAACGCCGATCCCCGGCCTCTTCGCCGCCGGCGAGATGGTCGGCGGGCTCCATTATCACAATTACGCGAGCGGCACCGGGCTGATGGCCGGCGCCGTGTTCGGCCGCATCGCCGGGAGGAACGCCGCGGGGTATGCGCGGGGATAGCCCTCAGCCAGCCGGGATATCGGTCTGCGAAAAGTCGTCGCCCTTGAACAGCAGCGGCACATCGAGCGAGCGGGCGCAGGCATAGGCAAAGCAATCGCCCATGTTGAGCCGCGCCGGATGGCGCCCCCTGCCGTAGCGCTCGAAGGCCCGGATCGCGCCGCGGCCGATCTCGGTGGTGATCGGGATGATTTCCGCATTCGCGTGCGTCAGAAGATCGCCTACCGCCGTTTCGGCATCCGCAACCGATATATCGAGTTTGCGCGCCAGCCCAAGAACCGCTTCGTAGACGGCTATCGCCGAGGTTCGAACGGCTGCGGCGCGATCGAGCCGACCTGAAAGTGCTCGACCATCCTCCTCGGGCGCCACGATCGCCACAATCACAGATGCGTCGACGAACATCAGAATTCGCCAGATAATTCGTCGTAAAAAGCCTTGTCAGCTGGCTTGCCGTTCGGCCCCGAACGCGCCTTCACCCACTCGCGGAGCGTTTGCAACCGGTCCCATAATGGCAATTCGCGCTGTTTGCTTTCACGCTCATACTCGTTTTCGACAGCCTCCCTAATCGTCTCGGTCAGGCTCTTGCCCTTCAGCTTGGCAAGCGAGCGGACAGCCAAATCGGTCGCCGGATCTCTGACATGAAACGCCATCGCCCACCCCACTGATATAGATGACTCGACTCGTCGGTGTAGATCGCACCGGCGGCGCTCGCAGTCAACGTTACGGCTTCTCGCGGCGGTTGTGATAGCGGTAGAGTTCGGCCAGGCCAAAGCCGGCATAGAGCGCCCGGGCCGGTGCATTGCCCGCCTCGACCTCGTCGGCAGGCCCTGGCCGCGATAAAGCGCCTCGCCGGCCGCGATCGCCGCCGTTAATTCGCCGCGACCATA
>CAYMRQ010000365.1:0-3124 GCA_964392845.1 uncultured Rhizobium sp. | reverse complement strand
CGGCCTTTTTGAGGCGATTGAATTCGCCCCCCTCAAACGTGAACCGGATTGCGGTGCCGCCTTCGCGGGGATGACACGAAAAGGGGCAGGGTTGGCCGCGCTCATTGCGTCGTTCGGGCTGGCAAAATTAAGATGCTGACGCGATATGCATCAAAGCCCCGGCTCGAGGACCGAACCCATGCTCTCTCGACCCAACACCGCGCTCTCCCAGCTCCACATGCAGATCATGTGGTCGCGGCTCATCGCCGTCGTCGAGGAGCACCGGTGCGCGAGGCGGGCGACCTCTCGGCCGGCGTCTTCGACCGCGATGGCAACATGCTGGCCCAGGCGGTCACCGGCACCCCGGGACATGTCAATTCAATGGCCGCCGCGGTCAAGCATTTCCTCGCCGCCTTCCCGCTCGACACGATGAAGGAGGGCGACCATTACATCACCAACGACCCGTGGCTGACCTGCGGCCATCTGCATGATCTGACCGTCGTCAGCCCGACCTTTCTGCGCGGCCCCTTTGCGCAAGGTGGGCCGGTCGGCCTCTTCGCCAGCACAGTCCATGTCGTCGATATCGGCGGGCTCGGCATGGGACCGGACGGCCGCCAGGTCTTCGAGGAGGGCCTCGCGATCCCGCTGATGGCGCTGGCCCGCGAAGGGCAGATGAACGAAGACCTGATGCATATCATCCGGGCCAATGTGCGCGAGCCCTTGCAGGTCGAGGGCGACGTCTATGCGCTCGCCGCGTGCAACGATGAAGGCAGCCGCCGCCTCGTCGACATGATGGAGGAGTTCGGCATCGCCAATCTCGACCGGCTGGGCGAGCACATCATCGAGACCTCGCGCCAGGCGACGATCGAGGCGATCGGCAAGCTGACGCCCGGCAAATACCGGAACAGCGTGACGATGGACGGTTATGACCGGCCGCTGATCCTAGCCGCAGAGATGACGATCAGCCCCGACAACATCCATCTCGACTATACCGGCACGTCGCCCGCCAGCGCTTTCGGCATCAATGTCGTGATGAACTACACGCTGGCCTACACCGCGTTCGGCGTCAAATGCCTGGTCGCGCCCGAGGTGCCGAACAATGCCGGCTCCCTGGCGCCGATCACCGCGAGCGCGCCCGAGGGGTGCGTATTGAACGTGCAGCGGCCGCGCGCCGTCGCCGCGCGCCACACGGTCGGCCACATGCTGCCCGATGTCGTGTTCGGCTGCCTGCACCAGGTGATGGAAGGCGGCGTGCCGGCCGAAGGCGCATCCTCGCTGTGGATCCCGCAAATTTATGGCGGCGGCGAGATCCTCGACGAGCTGGGCGTCGACGGCGCCGAGCCGCCGGACATCCGGCCGTTCAGCACGGCGATCTTCCATTGCGGCGGCGCCGGAGCGCGGCCCGGCAAGGACGGGCTCGACGTCACCGCCTTCCCGTCCGGGGTGCGCACGATCCCGATCGAGGCGAGCGAACTGGTCGCCCCGGTGATGTTCCGCCGCCGCGAGTTCCGCGAAGGCTCGGGCGGGGTCGGCCGCTGCCGCGGCGGCCTCGGCCAGATCATCGAGCTGGGCGGCGCCGACGGCACGCCGATCGCGCTGCTGTGCAATTTTGAGCGCATCCACAACCCGGCGCGCGGCCGCGACGGCGGCGGGATCGGCGCGCCCGGGCGGGTGTCGCTGGTCTCGGGGAAGCCGATCGGCCCCAAGGGGCGGCAAGGGGTGCCCGGCGGCGACTTCATCCGCCTCGAAACGCCGGGTGGCGGCGGCTTCGGCGATCCGGCCGAGCGCAACCCCGATCAGGTCGCCGCCGACGTCGCCGACGGCCTCATTACCCGCGACACCGCCGAGCAGCACTACCGGGTCGCGCTCTTCGCCGATGGCGCGGTCGACCGCGACGCGACGGCGCGGCTGCGTGCGGCGTGAACCGATGACCGCCCTGCCGCGCGCGATCCTGTTCGATCTCGACGACACGATCCTCTCGGCCTTCGGCCAGGCGGCGGGACAGTGGCAGCGCGTCGTCGCGGACTTTGCCGATCATCTCGTGCCCCACCCGCCCGACGATGTCATCGCCGCGATGCAGGCCTATTCGCGCTACCTGTGGGCCGATGAAGCGCGGCACAAGCACTGGCGCCACCGCATCGGCGAGGCGCGGCGCCACATTGTTAGCAACGCTTTTGCCGAGCTGACGGCGGCTCGCGGCCATGCGCCGCCGCCGCCGGAGATTTGCGACGCGATCGCCGACCGGTTCAACGAGATCCAGGAAGCCGAGCTGCGCATGTTCCCGGGCACGCACGAGACGCTCGACCGCCTGAAGGAGCTGGGCGTCCGGCTCGCCCTCGTCACCAATGGGGCGGCCGTACCGCAGCGGAAAAAGGTCGTGCGCTTTGCCCTCGAGCATCGCTTCGACCACATCCAGATCGAAGGCGAGCACGGCTTTGGCAAGCCCGAGGAGCAGGCCTATCGCCATGCCCTTCAATCGCTCGGCGTCGAGCCGCAGGAAACCTGGATGGTCGGCGACAATCTCGAATGGGAGGTCGTCGCGCCGCAACGACTCGGCATCTACGCGATCTGGTACGACGGCTACGGGATCGGCCTGCCGCCCGGTTCGCCGATCCGCCCCGACCGCATCATCCGCGCGCTCCCGGAGCTGCTGCCGTAAAGGACAGCACGGACGCGGTGCGTCCTTCGAGACGCGCTCCTGCGGAGCGCTCCTCAGGATGAGGAATGTTTGTGTTTGGCATCAAAGCTTTATCCTCATCCTGAGGAGGCCGCAAAGCGGCCGTCTCGAAGGACGCATCACGCCCGGTCGAGATTGCTACCTTCCGCTCGCCGGCACCTCGATCGGCGCGCAGTTCCTGCGGCCGGACATCAGGCAGTCTTCGAGATTGGCGTTCTGCCGCAAAGCGGTGACGAGAAAATAGCCGGCGACGACAAGCGCCAGCACAACGATGAGCCCGATCACCGCCGGTCGGCGCGAATCCGACCCAGGATCTTGATCTCGGGTTCTATCGTCGCGCGGGTCTCTCAGGTCACCGGGGCCCACAACACCTCCTCGATGTGATCGGCCCCGGTCGCCAGCATGACCAGGCGGTCAAAGCCCAGCGCGATGCCGGCGCACTCCGGCAGCCCGTGCTCGAGCGCCGCC
>CAYMRQ010000364.1:0-3168 GCA_964392845.1 uncultured Rhizobium sp. | reverse complement strand
GCGAGGGCGCGCGGTGCCGGCTCGACGGCGCCTTTGTCGTCACCGGCAGCGATGAAGCAAACATCGTCACCTCGGTCGACCATGCCGCTCCCGGCGGACAAACCCGCGAGCTGATCAAGGGCGTCGCGGCTGGGCGCGGGCACGGCGCCTTTCAGGGCCGCATCATCGTGCGCGAAGACGCTCAGAAGACCGACGCGCATCAGTTGAGCCGCAATTTGCTGATCGGCGCCCGCGCGGCGATCGACACCAAGCCCGAGCTCGAAATCTACGCCGACGACGTCAAATGCAGCCATGGCGCCAGCGTCGGCGATCTCGACGAGGCGGCGCTGTTCTATCTGCGCGCCCGCGGCATCCCGGCCGAGGAAGCGCGGCATATGCTGATCGATGGCTTCCTGCGCGAGGTGGTGGAAACCGTCGATGACTTCGCCACGCGCGTACATCTGCTGCGCCGCCTCGCCGGCCGGCTCGGCAGTCTGGAAGAGTAAGGATGGCTGGAGGAGCAAGGATGGCGGGTGCAGCGTTATGCAGCAGCGATACAGCACGGCGCGGGCTCGATCCGCGCCGGCTGCGCCGCGAGTTTCCGATCTTCGAACACAATCCGGGCCTCGTATTCCTCGATTCCGGGGCGAGCGCGCAGAAGCCGCGCCAGGTCATCGACGGCATCGCCGAGTTCTACCGCAACGACTACGCCAACGTGCATCGCGGCGTCTATCAGCTGAGCGCGCGCTCGACCGACCGGTTCGAGGAGGCGCGCGCGACGGTGCGCGCCTTCCTCAACGCCGCCGATGAGCGCGAGATCGTCTTTGTGCGCGGCGCGACCGAGGCGATCAACCTGGTCGCCCAGAGCTGGGGCCCCGCCCACCTCAACCCCGGCGACGAGGTGGTGATCAGCGATGTCGAGCATCACTCCAACCTCGTGCCGTGGCAGATGCTGTGTGAGCGCGTCGGCGCCCGCCTGGTGGTGGCGCCGACCGACGAGACCGGCGAATTCAACCTTGCGCAATTCGAGGCGCTGCTGTCGCCGCGCACCCGGCTCGTCGCGGTCACCCATATTTCCAACGTCACCGGCGCGTTGCTGCCGGTCGAGCGCATCGTCGAGTTGGCCCATGCACGGGACGCCCTTGTGCTGATCGACGGCTGCCAGGCGGTGCCGCGGCTGCCGGTCGACGTGCAGGTGCTGGGCTGCGATTTCTACGCGTTCTCCGGGCACAAGGCGTATGGACCGACCGGGACTGGCGTGCTGTACGGGCGTTATGATGTGCTCGACTCGATGCCGCCGTGGCAGACCGGCGGCGGCATGATCGCCAACGTCACGTACGATAAGACCGAGTTTCAGGAGCCGCCGCACCGCTTCGAGGCCGGCACCCCCGATATCGCCGGCGCGGTCGGCCTCGCCCAGGCGATCGGCTTTATCGAGGGGATCGGCCGCGCGGCGATCCAGGCGCACGAAGCGGCGCTGACCGGCTACGGCGTCGACCGCCTGTCGCGCATCCCCGGGGTGCAGCTGGTCGCCGGTGGGCAACAGCGGCTCAGCATCCTCTCCTTCAACCTCGACGGCGTGCACCCGCATGACGTCGGCACCGTGCTTGATCAGCACGGTGTCGCGGTCAGGGTCGGCCATCATTGCGCGCAGCCGCTGATGGACAAATTAGGCCTCGTCGGCACGGTGCGCGCCTCGCTCGGGGTCTACAACGACGAAGCCGACATCGACCGCCTGGCCGAGGCGATCGAAGCGTGCCGGGAGATGTTCCAGCGATGATGCCAGGGAATCTGATGGATCTGCGCGAGCTTTATCAGGACATCATCCTCGATCACGGCCGCCACCCGCGCAATCTGCGCGCGCTCGAAAACCCGACGCATCTGGCGCGCGGGTACAACCCGTTATGCGGCGATCGGGTGACGGTTTATCTCGCGGTCGAGGGGAGTCGCATCGCCGATGTCAGCTTCGAGGGGCGCGGCTGCGCGATCTCGACCGCGGCCGCTTCGCTGATGACCGAGGTGCTGAAGGGCAAGACGCTCGACGAGGCGCGCGCCCTCTTCGCGCAGTTCCATGCCACGGTGACCGGCGGCACACCCGAAGAGCTGCCCGAAGCGCTGCAGGAGGATGCCGAGCGGCTCGAGCCGCTGGCCGGCGTCAAGGCCTATCCGGTGCGGGTCAAATGCGCGACCCTGCCGTGGCATGCCTTCGAGGCGGCGCTCAAATCCGGCCTCGCCGGCGCGACGGTCAAGACGGAGTAGCCGAGATGGCGGGTGAGCACGAGCAAGACTATTTCGATTTCGCGCCGGAACCGCCGGCCGAAACCGAGGGGGTGGAGCGTCCCGAGGGCGAGGACGATCCCGAACTGATGGAGCCGGTGCTCGACGCGCTCAAAACCGTGCAGGATCCCGAGATCCCGGTCAACCTCGTCGAACTCGGGCTGATTTACGAGCTCGTGGTGAAGAAAGGCGGCATCGTCTTTGTCGAGATGACGCTGACCACTCCCTCCTGTCCGGTCGCCGCGAGCATGCCCGGCGAGGTCAAGGCGGCGGTTGCCGCGGTGCCGGGGGTTAATGAGGCGCGCGTCAAGCTCGTCTGGACTCCAACCTGGACCCAGGACCGAATGAGCGAGGCGGCCAAGCTCGAACTCGGAATGATGTGAAGCTGGTCTGCCTCGGTCCATTGCCGTTCAGAACCGCTATGGCCGGGCTCGTCCCGGCCACGGCGATTCGCATACCCCGGTCTCGAATGCGATCCTGATTCTCACCCGTGCCTGAGGCGAACCGTTACGGATGCGGCCCCCACGGAGCGGCCTGGAGCAGCTTCACCTCCTGCGTCATGACCAGCGGACGGAACTTCGAGGCAAAGCCCTCGACGAAATCCTTGTTCGCAAACACTGCGGCCCAATGCGCGCGGCGATCAGCGTCGTCGTCGAATTTCCACAGATGCACAAGCTGATTGATCGTGCCGGTATCGGCCTGGAAATAGCCGACGAGCTTCCTGTCCTGGCCACCCTTCTGGAGCGCCGGAAAGCCGAGTTCCTGGTAAAGCTTCACAGCCTCACCCATAGCACCGACACGGAGCGTGTACGTTCTCAGTTCATAGAGAGCCATCCGACGTTTTCTCCTCAAATCGGTTAGCGTCCTTGGTCGTGGTGGAAATTCGGCGGTAAGCGGGCGTCGGGCGGAATG
>CAYMRQ010000363.1:2948-3188 GCA_964392845.1 uncultured Rhizobium sp. | reverse complement strand
CTCGGGCTTGCCGCGCTCAGCCATATCGAGCCGCGCGCAAGCCACCTCCCCGAACGCGCCTCGGTAGGCATAACCATCGCGCCCAAGCCCCCACCCCAACCCTCCCCCGCTTGCGGGGGAGGGAGTCCGCGCAGCGGACGGGTGGGGGCCGCCGCCAAACCCCCGCGGCCGATCCGGCTGTTCGCGCCGCCTGAGCCGATCGCGGCGGCGTGGCTGTTGCCCGACGACCCGCCCTTCCGC
>CAYMRQ010000363.1:2551-2938 GCA_964392845.1 uncultured Rhizobium sp. | reverse complement strand
TTTACCTGGCGGCGCCGCGCGCATCGGGTGCATCGCGCCGACGGTCCCGAGCGCATCGCCGAGGAGTGGTGGACCAGGAGCGGCGCCCTGCTCTCCTCCCCTCTTCTCTCTTCCAACGCGATCCGCGATTACTACCGGGTCGAGGATGAGGAGGGGCGGCGCTTCTGGCTGTTCCGCGCCGGGCTGCCCAGTTTGAACGCAAGCTGGGACCCGCCGCCGCGCTGGTTCGTCCATGGCCTCTTTGCCTGAGGCATGCGATGCCGGAGCTTCCCCCGAAAGGTCTCAGCACCCGTTCCCGCACGATCGGCACGGGTGGTGGTGGGCCACAGAGTAAGGAAGGGGCGGCAGCGACCGGCGGCGATAGCCGCGCATCGCGCCCTGGCCCCG
>CAYMRQ010000363.1:0-2541 GCA_964392845.1 uncultured Rhizobium sp. | reverse complement strand
AGCTGGTGATGACCGCGGCGGCGCTCGGCCACAAGGCAATCGCGATCACCGACAGGAACAGCGTCGCCGGGCTGGTGCGCGCGCACCAGGCGGCGAAGTCAGCCGGGATCCGCCTCGTCATCGGCGTTCGGCTCGATCTCGGCGACGGCACGAGCCTTCTCGCCTACCCGCAAGACCGCGCTGCCTATGGCCGCCTCACGCGCCTGTTGACCCTGGGCAAGCGGCGCGCGCCCAAGGGCGAATGCCGTCTCGACTATGCCGAAATCGTGGGCCATGGCGAGGGGCAGGTCGTCGTCGCGCTGCCGCCGGACGATGGCCCTGGGGATGGCTCCGGGGTGGGCGATGCCGCCGGGTCTGCCGCCCATCTTTCATTGGCAAATCGGGTCGCAACGGATTTTCCCGGCCGCGCCTATCTCGCCGCGCATCATCTTTACCGCGGCGACGATAAAAGCCGCCTCGCCCGCCTCGCCGCGATCGCCGAGAAAACCGGGCTGCCGCTCGTCGCGATGGGCGATGTGCTCTATCACATCCCCGAGCGGCGGAAGCTGCAGGACGTGCTGACCTGCATCCGCGAGCATTGCACGATTTACGAGGCCGGGTTTCGCCTCGCCGCCCATGCCGAGCGCCATCTGAAGCCGGCCTCGGAGATGGCGCGCCTCTTCCGCGGTTACGAGGACGCGCTCGCCCGCAGCCTCGAAATCGCCCGGCGCTGCCGTTTCAGCCTCGACGAATTGCGCTACGAATACCCCGAAGAGCCGGTCCTCCCTCAGAGCAGAATGGGCGGCATGACCCCGCAAGAGCGCCTCGCCGCGCTCGCCTGGGAAGGCGCCGCCGAACGGTTCCCGGATGCCATCCCCGATCGCATCCGCGGCCTGATCACCCACGAACTCGCGCTGATCGAGCGGCTCGATTACGCCCGCTATTTCCTGACCGTGCACGACATCGTCGCGTTTGCCCGCAGCCGCGGCATCCTGTGTCAGGGGCGCGGTTCGGCGGCCAATTCGGTCGTCTGCTATTGCCTCGGCATCACCGCGGTCGATCCCGCCCGCGTCGACGTCCTATTCGAGCGCTTCATCAGCGCCGCGCGGGGTGAGCCGCCCGACATCGACGTCGATTTCGAGCATGAGCGGCGCGAGGAGGTCATCCAGTACATCTACGAAAAATACGGCCGCGACCGCGCCGGCCTCGCCGCCACGGTGATCTGCTACCGCGCCCGCAGCGCGATCCGCGAGGTCGGCAAGGCGCTGGGCCTCTCCGGCGATGTCGTCGCCGCGCTGGCTGGCATGGTGTGGGGCTGGTCGAGCGAGGCCATTGCCGACCGGCGGGTGCGCGAAGCCGGGCTCGACCCGGAGGACCGCACCCTGCGCCAGGCGCTCGACCTCGCCGGCGAGCTGATCGGCTTCCCCCGCCATCTGTCGCAGCATGTCGGCGGCTTTGTCATCACCCGCGGGCCGTTGTCCGAGCTGGTGCCGATCGAGAACGCGGCGATGGCGGACCGCACCCTGATCGAATGGGACAAGGACGATCTCGACGCGCTCGGCATCTTGAAGATCGACATCCTGGCGCTCGGCATGCTGACCTGCATCCGCCGCGCCTTTGCCCTCATAGAGCGGCATTACGGCCGGTCCTACGACCTCGCCACGGTCCCGGCCGAGGACCCGGCCGTGTATGAAATGCTGAGCCGGGCCGATTCATTGGGCGTCTTCCAGGTCGAGAGTCGCGCCCAGATGACCATGCTGCCGCGATTGAAGCCCCGGGAATTCTATGACCTGGTGATCGAGGTCGCGATCGTCCGCCCGGGGCCGATCCAGGGCGACATGGTGCATCCCTATCTGCGCCGGCGCGCGGGGAAGGAGGCGGTCGAGTACCCGTCCGAAGAATTGCGCCAGGTGCTCGGCAAGACCCTGGGGGTGCCGCTCTTCCAGGAACAGGCGATGAAGATCGCGATCGTCGGCGCCGGGTTTCCCCCCGAGGATGCCGACCGGCTGCGCCGCGCGATGGCGACCTTCAAGCGCAACGGCGAGATCCATCTGTTCCGCGACAGGTTCATCCGCGGCATGACGGGGCGAGGCTACCCATCGGATTTCGCGACCCGCTGCTTCGACCAGATCGAGGGCTTCGGCACCTACGGCTTCCCCGAAAGCCATGCCGCGAGCTTTGCGCTGCTCGTCTATGTCTCGGCCTGGATCAAGTGCTTCTATCCCGATGTCTTCGCCTGCGCCCTGTTGAACAGCCAGCCGATGGGCTTCTACGCGCCGGCGCAGATCGTCCGCGACGCGAAGGAGCACGGCGTCCTGGTGCGCCCGGTCGATGTCAACCACAGCCTGTGGGACTGCACGCTGGAGCCGCCTGGCGAACTGAAGAATCCCTCTCCGCCCTTTGGGGCGGAGAGGGAGGGGCCCGCGCCGGAGGCGTGGGAGGGTGAGGTGGGTGCCGGCCGGCGCTCTGGCATCCCCCACCTCACCCCGACCCTCTCCGCCCCCAGGGGCGGAGAGGGGGTGGACGACGGCCGCTGCGCGCTGCGCCTCGGCCTGCGCCCGA
>CAYMRQ010000362.1:0-3221 GCA_964392845.1 uncultured Rhizobium sp. | reverse complement strand
CCGAATTCCGCGGCCGAGGCAGCGATGGTTCGACACCCGGCGGCGGCGGGGCGGGTCAGCCGGTGCCGGGCCGTTGCCGGAATGGCACCCGCACGCCCGCCGAGCAAACTAGGCCGTGGTGGTGGGCGAGGATGATCCGGCCTTGCCGCGGGTCCGCCGGCGCCGCCTTCGCCGGGGCGAGAACGAGCAGCGCCTCTCCCAACCTCATCGCTGGCGTTCCGAAGATTTCCACGGCGAGACAAACCTGGCACAGGCCGGCGCGAGCGGTGCGGCGTGGGCTTCAGAACATGCGCATAGAGAGCGTGGATACAGAAATCGGCGACACCTATTGGGAGCCCACGCATTGGTCCGGAATCGACGCAACGCTCGGCGACGCCGAACGGGAGGCGCGTCAGATCCTTCCGTGGCTGCGAGATCACATTGCAAAGTGCGTCACCACCCGAATTTACCGGGGCTTAACCGGATTGCCGCAGTCTGCCAGGATCCGGGGTCACAACAACGGGATTGCGGCAGCATGCGCGGAACCCACCACACGGCACGCCGCTTCGGGATGGCGGTGTGATGATCGGCTGGGCGCTTCGCCAGCTGGCGATCTGGGGCGGCTTGGCGCTCTTGCTTTTTGCCGTCGGCAATCGCCTGTTGCCGCAACCGGACGCGACGGCGCCCTCTCCCGCGGTGGCGGCACCGGCGCCCGAGAAAGCACGCGGCGCGGTGCCCAATTCGCTGGTCTTTCGTGCCGACCAGCGAGGCCACGTCGTGGTCGACGCCGCCGTCAACGGCGCGCCGGTGCGGTTTCTCGTCGATACCGGCGCCACCATGGTGGTGTTGACATTGGCGGATGCCGCAGCCGCCGGGCTTGGCCGCAACGATCTGGTCTTCAGCATGAAAACCTCGACCGCGAACGGTGTGGCCCGCGCGGCGCCGGTTACGCTGCGCGAGCTTCGCATCAATCAGCTCTCGGTCGGCGAGGTTCCGGCGGCGGTCGCCGAAAATCTCGGCATCTCGCTGCTCGGCCAGAGTTTTCTGACGCGGCTCGACGGCTACGAGATGCGCGACGGCGTGTTGACCCTCAGCTACTGGTAGGCTCCCCCCTCGGCCGGCGCGTTTCTTGACAAGCCCGGCCGATCGTGCGGTGTTCGCTGCGCCCGCCTCCTCTCGCCGGATGCCCCGATGCACGCCTATCGTACCCATACAAGCGGCGCGCTGCGCCTCGCGGATGCCGGCATCACCGCCCGGCTGGCGGGCTGGGTGCACCGCAAGCGCGATCACGGCCAGCTGTTGTTCATCGATCTGCGCGATCATTACGGCGTCACCCAGTGTGTGATCGACGTGTCGTCGCCGCTGTTCGGTGAGGTCGACGCGCTGCGGCTCGAAAGCGTCGTGTCGCTGACCGGGCGGATCGTCAGGCGCTCGGCGGATACCATCAATCCCAACCTGGCGACCGGCGAGGTAGAGCTGGTCATCGCCAAGCTCGACGTGCTGTCCCTGGCCGAGCCGCTGCCGTTTCCGGTCAACAGCGAGGCCGAATACCCCGAGGAAATGCGTCTGGCTTACCGCTTCCTCGACCTGCGGCGCGAGCGGGTGCACGCCAACATCATGCTGCGCTCGCAGGTCATCGCCGCGATCCGCCGGCGCATGCTGGCGCAGGGCTTCACCGAGTTTCAGACGCCGGTCTTGACCGCCAGTTCGCCCGAAGGCGCGCGCGACTATCTGGTGCCGAGCCGGCTGCATCCCGGCGCCTTCTACGCGCTGCCGCAGGCGCCGCAACAGTTCAAGCAATTGCTGATGGTCGCCGGGTTCGACCGCTATTTCCAGATCGCCCCGTGCTTCCGCGACGAGGCGAGCCGGGCCGACCGCTCGCCCGGCGAGTTCTATCAGCTCGATGTCGAGATGTCGTTCGTGACGCAAGAGGATGTCTTCGCCGCGATCGAGCCGGTGTTGCACGGCGTCTTCGAGGAATTTGGGCAAGGCCGCGCGGTGACGCCGCCGCCCTTTCCGCGCATCACCTTTGCCGAGGCGGCGCTCAGATACGGCACCGACAAGCCCGATCTGAGAAACCCGCTCGTCATCGCCGATGCGACCGAGGTGTTTCGCGGCTCGGGTTTCGGCGTTTTCGCCCGGGCGATCGAGGCGGGCGGCGTGGTGCGCGCGATTCCCGCGCCAGGCGCGGCGAAGCAGCCGCGTAGCTGGTTCGACCGGCTCAACGAGTGGGCGCGCGACGAGGGCGCGGGGCTCGGCTACATCGTCTTTGCGGAAGGCCAGGCACGCGGCCCGCTCGCCCGCTTTCTCGATGAGGCGCGGCTCGCGCTGTTGCGGGAGACCGCCGCGGTCGGCGACGGCGACGCGGTGTTTTTCGCCGCCGGCCCGAAGCGCGAGGCGGAGAAGCTTGCCGGCTTTGCCCGCACCCGCATCGGCCAAGAACTCGGGCTGATCGAGGAGGGCGCCTTCCGGTTTTGCTGGATCGTCGATTTTCCGATGTACGAGCGTAACGAGGAGACCGGGCTGATCGAGTTCAGCCACAACCCGTTCTCGATGCCGCAGGGCGGGATCGAAGCGCTCGAACATGAGGATCCGCTGGCGATCCTCGCCTACCAGTACGACATCGTGTGCAACGGCACCGAATTGAGCTCGGGCGCGATTCGCAACCACCGCCCCGATATCATGTTCAAGGCCTTTGCCATCGCCGGCTATTCGCCAGCCGAGGTCGAGGCGCGCTTCGGCGGCATGCTGAAAGCCTTCCGCTACGGCGCGCCGCCGCATGGCGGCTCGGCGCCGGGTATCGACCGCATCGTCATGCTGTTGGCCGACACCCCGAACATCCGCGAGATCGTCGCCTTCCCGATGAACCAGCAGGCCGAGGACCTCCTGATGCAGGCGCCCGCGCCGGTGCCGCCCGAGCGCCTGAAGGAACTCCACATCCGCCTCGACCTCCCGCCGCCCAAGCCGCGCTAGCGGCGAATTCCCTGCGCGCAGGGAAATTTTGCCGAAAATCGCGGCCGACCCGTTGCAATTATTCGATTTGGCCGATTCTGGCAGGGAATTTTTGCGCACTTCGCAGGGAATTTTTGCGCTGCCGCAGGGAATTTTTTCGCGCGGGCAGGGAATTTGGCAGCATGAGTTCCTTCGTACGATAAACGGAATCCTGTTTACCATCGACACTCAGCTTGAGTTTGATGTATTATGATCCTGAAAATACGAAGATTTTCAGGGTCAGACCAATG
>CAYMRQ010000361.1:0-3225 GCA_964392845.1 uncultured Rhizobium sp. | reverse complement strand
GATCTGCCTTACCGCAACCCCGAGGACCGCGAGCTGCTGCTGTCGGGCCTGCGCCTTGCGATGGGCGAGGCGCCATGAGCCAGACCCGCCGCCTCACAGCCATTCTTGCTGCCGACGTCGCGGGGTTTTCGCGGCTGATGGGGGCGGACGAAGCAGGTACGGCGCGGGCCTTGCGGAAGCATCGCGCCGCTGCGGACCCGCTCGTCGCCGGGCATGGCGGACGGATCGTCAAGACGACCGGCGACGGCGTCCTCATCGAGTTCGCCTCGGTGGTCGGCGCGGTCGACTGCGCCGTCGCGCTGCAAATTCTGGCGGCTGAGCGCAATGCGGCGATTCCGGGCGACCGGCGGATGGAATGGCGCATCGGCGTCCATTTGGGCGATGTGCTGGTCGAGGGCGACGACATCTTGGGCGACGGCGTCAACATCGCGGCGCGGCCCGAAGGCATCGCCGAACCCGGCGGCATCTGCCTCTCGGAGGACGCGTTCCGGCAAGTGCGCGGCAAGGTCGAGGCCGAGTTTGCCGATATCGGCGAACAGGCGCTAAAGAACATCGCCCGCCCGGTGCGCGTCTATCGGATTGGACCGCAGGCCTCTCGCCCGCAGGCGGCCGAGACGCCCGCGCTCCCAATCTCGGCAACCGCGCGAAAGAGTTGCTCGACCGGCGCGCGTGGCAAATTGCGGGTGATGAAGACCAGGCGTGAGCGGCGGTCGTCATCGGGCCAGTCTTCGAGCTCGACCGGGCGGTGCGCGACATGCTGCACCGCCTGGACCACGACCGGCCCGCGAACGCCTTCGACGGCGACGAGTCCCTTGACGCGCAGCAAATCGGGGCCGCGCAGCGCGGTCAGTACCGCCATCGCCTGCTCGAACACCGGCCAGGGCAGCGGGCTCGCGAAAAACAGCGCGAAGCTGTCGATCCCGTGCGAATGGGCGTGCCCAGGGCGATGATCGCGGTCATGCGCTAAACTGTCATCGTCATTCCCGCGAAGGCGGGAATCCAGAGCCCCAAGACTGGTCGCTTGCCCCTGGATTCCCGCTTTCGCGGGAATGACGGTAGAGACGCGGAGCGCCGGCAGGTCGAGCCCTTCATCGAGCAGAAAGCCGGGGTCGATCACGCCGTGCGCAGCGGTCGCGAGCGGCGCCGCGGTCAATTCCCGGATCTGTCCGCTCAGCGCCGCGATCATCGCGGGGTCGGCGCGGTCGGTCTTGGTCAGCACGATGCGGTCGGCGAGCGCCACCTGCTGGCGCGCCTCGGGCATGGCGGCGAGGTTGCCGGCACCGGCCGGCGCATCGACGACCGTGACCAGCGCCTGTAAATGAAAGACATCGCCAAGCGCGCGGTCGCTGGCGAAGGTCTGCAACACCGGGCCGGGGTCGGCAAGCCCGCTGGTTTCGATGACGACACGCTGAAAGCTCGGCACCGCGCCGCGGGCGCGGTCGGCGAAGAGGGCGCGCAGGCTCTCCTGCAGATCGCTGCGCACCGCACAGCACACGCAGCCATTGCCCAAGAGGACTGTCGCGTCGCTCGATGTGCGCAACAGCGCGTGGTCGATCCCAACTTCGCCATATTCGTTGATGACGAGCGCGGTGTTGGCGCCCGCCGGCGTGGCGAGAAGTTCGCGGATCAGCGTCGTCTTGCCCGAGCCGAGAAACCCGGTGACGATGGTGACCGGAATCCGCGCGCCGCGCGGCCGGCGCTGGCGCCGCCCGAACGGCAGCGCCTCGGCGCCGGAGAACAGATCGGCGGCGGGGCCTGAACTCAAGCTCATATCCCTACCGGATTAACATTTGCTCAGGCCATAGAGAGAGTTCCAATTGTCTCGATAGGATTCCCACTTCTTCTCGAAATCGTAATTGGGCCGATCCTCCCCACCTCGAACCGGACGAAGGCGCAAGGTCCACTGGCCGATATCTTGCCGTGATTTGCCGTCTCGCCGCTTTCTATCCAAATAATTTTGGCGATGAGCGTTGATTTGTTTCCGCAAGGTAATGGTGGGTATTACCCAAAAACAGTCATCGCCGCGGTGATCGCCCATCCGAGTGAGAATAGTATAGTCCGTCTCGGGAAGATCATCGACGGGAAGCGCCTGCCCCGGCCGAGAGCTGAACTGAAAAGCATTCCATCCGGGTCCACACGTTTTAACCCGCACCTGAACGGCGCGATCATCTTTCCAAGCGATCATGTCATAGTGGGCCGCATTCTTTATGCTCGTATTGTAATTTGCGGTCCGCCATCCGCGGCGCAGCAATTCGGCCTCGACAGCCTTTTCACCGAATGCCCCAACAATCTGCGTATCCAGGCTCATTTCATCGCTCTAGCGAGACAATCTCATCGTGGATACCGAGGAAAGCCGGTATCCACGGCGGAAATGGCTCCCGGCCTTCACCGGGACGACAATCTGGGGTGCCTCTCAAAGATCCATTTCGAGGGCGTAGAGGCCGCCGATGTGGCGGTCGACGCAGAACACGATGCCGCGGTCGTCAACGAAGACATCGTTGATCTGGCAGGCTCCGGTCGGCGCGTTCGCCACCTGCGGCACGAAATAGGCGATTTCCGCCGGCTGGTAGGGGTTGGAGGTGTCGTAGGCCCTGAGGCCGCCGTTGAAGAACGTGCCGAAGACGATGCGGTCGGATTTCCAGCAATTCGCCTTCGGCAAATTCTCCCACAGGTTGTGGGCCCCGAACCGACCGCCGCGACGCGAAAAGGTCTCGACCGGCGGCAGCGGGCAGGTCGCGATCGGCACCGGGTTTTCCTCGGTCCTGATGTCGACGATCCACACCAGCTTTGGCCAGTCCGCCCCGTCGTTGCGGGTGCATTCGTCGCTGACCACCAGGAGGTTGCGGTCGAAAAACGGCACGACGGTATGGGTGAAACCGACATTGGGCGGGTGGTAGTCCCAGCGCGAGACCATCTTGGGGTGCGCCTTGTCGGCGATGTCGAGGATGATCATGCCGCCGTCGATATAGCCCATGTAAACCCGGTCCGGCCGCTCGGGATAGACATTGGTGTTGTGCGGGCGGAAGCCGCTGTCGTTGCCTTCGGGGTGCCGCGTCGGCGGCGCGACATTGTCGCCCTGCTGGGTGCCCGGCAGCCACCAGCGGCCGATCTCGACCGGCTTTGACGGGTTCTTCACATCGATGGATTGGTAGAACTGGTCGTCCTTGGGGTGGGTCGGGCGCGAATCCCGCGCCCCCGCGCTCATATGAATGGTCTCGCCATCGG
>CAYMRQ010000360.1:0-3246 GCA_964392845.1 uncultured Rhizobium sp. | reverse complement strand
CGAACTACATCTGCTTTGGCAAGCGTTGTGAGTCGGCGCCCCCCGCCGTTGGTATGAGGCGGCCGCGGCGAGAGTGAACCCCGCCGCCGCTTCGCCATTTGACCGGTGCCGTTGCGATCCTGATCGGTCTTGGGCTGTCGCTGGTGTTCGCCGCCGCCGAGGCGCGCCCATTCCGATGCGGAGGAAGCGTGCCGCCCCGGTGCTCGCTCAGTGGGCCGAGACCACCAGCTTAACCGATTCAGCCAGACGCGATCCGGCTCTGGTCGACTACCAGAGCCAAGTCGTGGCGTTCTCGTACGGGGCGCCGTCGAAAATCGCGATTAGCCCTTTGACGCAGCGGACGGTCCACCAGATCAGCGTCAACAGGCCGAGAAGCCAGCCAATGTAAATCAAAACCGTCAGCACGCTGATGACGACGAAAAGCAGCCCGATCCAGAACGTGCGGATCTGCATCTCATAATGGGTCTGCAACCAGGCCGGCGCGACGTCCTTGTTTACGTAGGCCAGGATGACGCCGATTATCGGGACGATAATAGGAATCAGCCACCCGACAAGGTACAGGATGTAGATGACCTTAGCGGTGCCTGCTTCGGCCGGATTGTTGGTGGTGACGGTAGCGGATTGGCTCACGGTAGCCTCCTCGGTTTCGGCGCGATGGAACGATCCTCCGCCCCAGTCGCGACCGGCAGAATAACCGACAACCGCTTGCCGCGCAAAATGCGGTGCTGGTTGCTAACCCCACGTTGCGTGAAAATCCGTCTCAGACCGGGTCGCACCCTACCACAGCCAGGTCGCCGGTTTTTCACACGCCGCGCCCTGTGCCAGCAATTTCAATCCCTTAACAGATCGAACGATCCACCAGATAAAGGTGAAAACACCGAAGAAGAGGCCGACGATGATGATCGCGGTCAACAGGCTCAAAAAACCGTAGAGCAGACCGATCCAGAAGGTACGGATCTGGAATCGGTAGTGGGTTTTGACCCATTCCGGCGCGCCGGCCCGGTTCACATAAGCCATGATCAGGCCGATGATGCCGGTCACCCCGACGATCAGGCTGACCAGATAGAGGATGTAGACCACTTTTGCGGTCTCGCCCTCGCCTGGGTCGTAGCGAGGTACCACCGGGTAGATCTGCGTCGCCTGGATCCCGGCAGCGACGAACTCGACGATTGTTCCGCGGGTCGGGTGCGCCGGACCGCGCCACTCGACCCGGACGAAATCATAGCGGTTGCCGTCATGCCCGCTGATCGCGCCGGCGTTTGCGTCGGGATCGAACGCGATGACCTCGCCTCTCATGCGGCGAGATCGCGGTCAGGCAGCGGCTTTTCGATTGGCCGCCAGCCGCTCGTCGACCTGCGCGACCGTCTGATCGACGACGGCATTGCGCATGCCCAATTGCGCCGCGATCAGCTGCACCAGCCGGTCCGTCCGCTCGATGTTGGGCACCCCGTTGTTGAGCGCGCGGGCCGCCGAGGACGGCCGGACCAAATCATTCGCGGCGGCGGCGTATTTCTCGAACGGCACGAGATCGTTCGGCGAGGCGCCGAGCTTTTCGCACACCCCGCACACCCAATTATAGACCGCACGCGAGGTCGCGAGGTCCTGATGCACCGCATCCTTGATGTCGACGGCGCTGTCCTTGGTGACGCAGCGATAATTGCCGGTCAGCAGCATCGCCCATTTGGCGAGCGGCACGAAGATCGAATCGTGCACCCGGAGCTTGACCGGCAGCTCGATCGCACCGTCGCCCGGGTTGTAGCGCGCCGCATCGACATCCTTCTCCATCTGCCGCAGGATCGCCGTCGATGCGTCGGAATCGAAGCGGGCCACCTTGAAGTTGGTCGGCAGGGTGACCTGCAGCACGTTGATCTTCTCGCCCGGCGGGCGGATCGCCTGCGGGTCCGGGCTGCACAAGGTCAGCCGTCCGGGCTCGAAATTGTCCCAGACGCTGGCATCGGTGTAGGCCGCCTTCAGCGCGTCGGTATTGAGGCCGGGAATCCGCTTCAGGTAGGGCAGCGGCGGCATGTTCATGATCGACATGCACGGCACCTTCGACTTTGCCACCGCGTCGAGCAATTCGCGCACCCCGGGCGAGCGGTATTGCGGCTCCTGCATCGCCAGGGCGATCAGATCGTAATCGGCCGGCTTGACGTCGGCGACACCCGCTGCCTTGAGGCTGCCCGGCAGCTTGCGCGACTCGAGCTCGATCGGCTCCTTGCGGCCCCGGATCGGCAGGCGCACGCGGGCGCCGTCGGTGTTGAACGCCTCGACCTCGGCGGGCAGGCACACCATCGTGATCTTGTGACCGCCGAACAACAGCTTGGTCGCCAGCAGCGACCCGTAGGAGGCCCCCAGCGTTAAAACATTGTAGGTCATGTCACATCCTCCCCGATCGCGTCGCGTGGGATCGAATTCTTCGGGCTGACCTTGCCGGATGGCACCAGTTTGGGCAAGCCTCAAGCCCGGCGGATTACTCGATCACCTCGTCGGCGCGCGATAGGAACGACTCCGGGATTGCCAGACCGAGCGCCTTGGCGGTCTTGAGATTGAGCACCAGCTCGAACCGTGTCGGCTGCTCGACCGGCAGATCGGCGGGTTTGGCGCCCTTCAGGATCTTGTCCACGTAGGTGGCGGTGCGGCGCCAGTTATCGTTACGGTTGGGCCAGTAGCTCATCAGCCCGCCGGAGTCCACGTGATATTTCGACCCCACCGAAGGCAGTTTGTGCGTCAACGCGAGTTCCGCGAGCCGCGGTCCGGCGATGAACAGCGGCGTCGTAAGGACCAGAACCCCGTCCGCACGGCCCTGGACTATGGCCAAAAAGGCGTTGTCATACTCCGTCGCGCTGCGCACGGCCACAGGTTGAACCTGTAACCCCAGCAATGGACCCGCGGCCTCGACGGCCTTCAAGGCGGGCGTATGCGACGGCGTAGCGGGGTCGAAGATGACCGCAACGCGCGCGAGCCCGGGAACGGCCTCCTTGAGCAGTTCCAGGCCCTTGACGCTCGTTTCGGTCATCATCAGGGAGAGGCCAGTGATGTTGCCGCCCGGCCGCGCGAGGCTGGTCACATGGCCGGTGGCGACCGGGTCGGCATGGCCAATGAAGATAATGGGGATCGTCGAGGTCGCCCGTTTCGCCGCCTCGGTGTAGATGGAACTCGGTACGATGATGACATCGACCTTGAGCCGAACGAGTTCCTCCGCCAATTCGCGCATCCGTTCCGGCTTCCCCTCCGCCCACCGGTACT
>CAYMRQ010000359.1:0-3248 GCA_964392845.1 uncultured Rhizobium sp. | reverse complement strand
GGACGCTCGGCCATGCGGCCACGCGCATCGTCAACCGCATCACCTCGAGCCTGGCGCGGCGCGGCATCCGCGGGTTCAATCCCAAGCTGAGCAATGCCGCAACCCGCCCGGCCGGGCTGCGCACCGGCGAGGGCGCGGCGGTGCCGCCGCTGAGCCTGGCCGAGCTGGCGCGCGAGCTGACGCGGCTGGCGCTGGTGCGGGCGCAGATCCGCGACATCGAAGCCGATCGGCAGCGCCGGCTGGCGGCGGCGCCCGATAGCGCCGGCCACCGATGACCGCACAGCTCGCTCAGCCGCACGGGCTGGGCATCCAAACCGCCGACCTGCTGGCCACCGAGACCTTCTCGCGCCCGTTGCGCGACCCGCGCGCGGTGGCGCGCGGCGCCTGTCCTCGGGCCGGCCGCAGGCCGGACCCGGGGGCCGGACTGACCGGGGTGCCCGAGGAGAGCGGCGCGCGGCGCCGCGCGAAGGGGTTGGCGCCACGGGTCAGGCCCGTGGGCTGAAGGCCCACGGCAAATGCCCGGGTCCGCCATGCCATGATCCAGCCGGCCTGGCGCTTCGGCAAATTCCCGCCGCACAGCGCGCTCGCGCAAGGGTACCGCGCGCGGACCCGTGACGGCCGCGCCGACCTCCGCAAAACGATGATTGTCGCGCTCGCCCGCAAGCTCTTGATCGCACTGTGGCGCCTCCTCACCACCGGCGCGGCGGCCGAAGCCATAATCCTGCCGCCGTCGGCGGCGCCGGCAACAAACTAAGGAGCAATCAGAAATTCGGCCAGGAATTCGGCGGGCTCGCCGGCGCGAGCGACTGCCGAGGACGATCCGAGGTGAGGGTGTCCCCTTCCGCTGATGGCTCTGGTGGCGCTGCTGCAGAATGGGCCCGCCGCCCGCAGCCTGCCGCCGCTGCGCACGACTGCATCATGGTCCCGATCTCGCCGGGATCCACCGAATACAAGGTTGCCGCGCCAATCGCGCCCCGACTGGCAGGCTCCCCCCCGATCGCCTCCGCTCTGTCGACCGCAGCCCGAACATCGCCCTTGACAGCGAAATCCCCATACAAGGGCAGAAAAGCGCTGCGCATTCCGCCAAACCCGGCGAATTGGCCCGAAGATGGATGGTGTCCTAATCGGAAGTGCGCTCGACCAACTCGTCGAGCGACCATAGCCGGCGGTACGGGCGACGATCGTGGCGGAGCATCAAAGGAGAACGCGATGAAGATACTTCTCACGCTCCATCATGGACTGGAGGCAATCGGCGGGCTCATCGGTCCGCTCATAATCATGGCATTGGTTCTCGGCTTGTTTATTGCACTGGTATTAGCAATGCTTCGGGTAATCTTGTATGCTGCACTCGGTATTGCTGACATCACCGGCAGTGGAATTTGGGTGGTGCTCCCGTTCGACGCGCACCGCGTGGCTGTTTTGATTGACGGGTCTATTTGCACAGGTGATGCAAACTTCCCCGCTGATTTTAGGCTCTTCCCGCTCCAGGCCGCGTCGAGAGCCGGCTTAGCTCTAGGCCACGATCGACACCTTCTCGCGCTCGCTGACGGTGGCCGGCTCGGGGAACAGCAGTTCCTCGTAGACGTCGATCGTCTTCGCGCACATGGCGTCGCGCGTGTAGCCGGAAGCGACATGCGCCATCGCGCGGCGCGCGAACGCCGCCCGCTCGGCAGCGTCGAGCCGCAGCGCCTGGCCGATGGCATCGGCGAGCGCCGCCGGGTCGCGGGGCGGCGCGAGCCAGCCGGTAACCCCGGGCCGGATGGTTTCGCGGGCGCCGCCATGGTCGGTGGCGACCACTGGGCGACCCATCGCCTGCGCCTCGATGATCACCCGCCCGAACCCTTCGGGATCGGTCGAGGCGGAAACCACGACATCCGACAGCACGTAGGCCGCCGGCATGTCGCGGCAGTCCTCGACGATGCGAAACATGCCGACCAGCCCATGCCGCTCGATCGTGGCTTCGAGCTCGCCGCGGAAGCCGGGGCGCTGCTCGGCACCAACCAGCAGACAGCACAAATCACGGCGCCCGAGCCGAGCGATCGCCTCGATGAAGTCGAGCCCGCCCTTCCAGCGCGTCAGCCGCGCCGGCAGCATGACCACCGCGGCATCATCGGGCACCCGCCACCGTGTCGCCAGCGCGACGACCTGCTCGCCGTTGACCCGGCACGGATCGAACGCGCTGATGTCGACCCCGCGCGGAATGATGCGCAGCCGGTCGGGGGCCACTCCATAGACTTGGGCGACGTGCTCGCCGACGAAATGCGAGATCGCGATGACCCGCTCGCCGCGCGCCATCACCGAGTTGTACCAGTGCTTCAGCGGCAGATCGATGTCGTAGGCGTTGTGAAACGTGGTCACAAAGCGCCGCCTTGTGGCGCGCGCCGCCGACCAGGCGCTCCAGGCGGGAGCCCGGCTGCGGGCATGGACGATGTCAATCTTGCGGCGGCGGATGATCTCGGTCAGCGCGGCGGCGTTGCGGCGCATCACCAGCGGGTTCTTCGAAGCGAGCGGGAGCTTCAGATGATGGGCCCCGAGGCGCGCCAGCTGGTGCTCCATCGGGCCGCCGGAAGAGGCGACATAGGCCGTCCAACCCGCGGCGGCAAGCGCACCGGCAAGCTCGATCGTGCCGCGTTCGGCCCCGCCGGATACCAGGCTCGGGATGACCTGCAACACCGCCGGCGGACGCCCTTCTGTCGGCAAGCCCACAATGCTATCGTTACTGCCCATTCGGTTGCTGCAACACCTCGATGTCCGTACCCGACAGCGCCCCGGCGCCTGCCCAGTCGACCGGGGCGAACCCGTCGATTCTAGCACGCCCGGACGGCGCCACAATCGCCTACCACCGGCTTCCCGGCGCGCCCCCGGGGATCGTCTTCCTCGGCGGCTTCCGCTCCGACATGACCGGCACCAAGGCGTTGTTTCTAGAGGATTATTGCCGGAGCCGCGGACAGGCCTATGTGCGCTTCGACTATTTCGGGCATGGCGCATCGAGCGGCGATCTCGCGCTCGGCACGATCGGGCGCTGGCGTGAGAACGCCATCGCCATCATCGATTCGCTGACGACGGGTCCGCAAATCCTGGTCGGCTCCAGCATGGGCGGCTGGATCACGCTGCTCGCGGCGCTGGCGCGGCCGGGGCGCATTACCGCGCTGATCGGCATCGCCGGCGCGCCCGATTTCACCGAAGAGCTGCTGTGGCCGCGCCTGACCCCGGCGCAGCGCGAGGAGATCATGGCGCGCGGCACGGTC
>CAYMRQ010000358.1:0-3302 GCA_964392845.1 uncultured Rhizobium sp. | reverse complement strand
CAGCGCTCCCGGTACGACAACTCGAACGCCTTCCGACTCGGATACCGGCCGCAGGCCGATTCCGAGCCCCAT
Source organism: uncultured Rhizobium sp. (assembly GCA_964392845.1). Taxonomy (GTDB): domain Bacteria; phylum Pseudomonadota; class Alphaproteobacteria; order ATCC43930; family CGMCC-115725; genus DATARH01. The sequence goes on along the minus strand of CAYMRQ010000358.1, from coordinate 3,230 downwards.
ACCGCCGCGATCCTCGCCGTCAAAGCCGGCCAGCCCCGGGACCCACTAATCCGTTTCTGAGCCAGTCGGAAAATGTAAAAAATCGACTCTGACCCCAATTACCCAATTCCAATTACCCAATTACCTACTTGCTTACATGCGCCCTCGCTGAACGACGCGATCCCAAACACCTCCATCATCAGCCCGGCCAGCCGCTCGAAGCCGATCGCTTGCATCCCGTGGCGGTGCCGGATCAACGCCTCGATGCCGCGGTTGCCCGCCGGTGCCATGATAAGGCCGAGGGCCGATCTCCGGCCGGCTGTCCTCTTCCCGTCCCAATATCTGCGCGCGCTCGCGGCGCAGCTCCTCCATGCGGGCGCGGATCGTCGCGTAATCGTCGGCGGCGCGGGTTCGGGTCACGTTGCCCCCGTTATTGTCTCCCCGGCTGAAGATCGCGGTTGCTCCGGCGGCGGGATAGAAGCGCGGTGACGACATCGCACGAGGCTCAGCCGAAGCGTGGTGGATCCGCGCCGCGTGCATGTCGTCCACGCCCTCTACAGCTCTCCTCCGCGTGTCCTTGGACGAGGAAGGCGGAAGAGTAGGAAGCCAACCGGACCCGCCCGACGCGCGGCGTAATACGCCGCGCGTCGGGGGACGAGACCACGCGACGCCTATTCGGCTGCCGCGCGCACCGGCGTCTGGTTGAGCACCTCGGCTGCTGCCTTGGCGACTGCGGTGCCCTCAAAGAAGTGAGGGTTCTGCGTGCCCCATAGCCGCACCGAATTGGCGAAGGTGAAATCGCGGAAATTGTCGTCCGTGATGAACCCGTCCTCTACCAGCTCATACGCCTCCGGCAGCGGATCGCGCATGTCGATCACATCGAAATGCCCGATGTCGGAGCTGTAGATCGCGTTCAGCTTTGCCCCGAACGGATTGGTGTTGCCGAATGCCCAGGAATTGGTCCGGTCATCCGCCTCGCAGCCGAAATAAAACGGCGTCGAATACAGGTCGCACCAATCTTCCTTGCGCGCGATCTTGCAGGCGGCAAAGTCGTCGAGTTCCTTCAGCCCGCCGGTGATATGCATCTCCGGGTCGGGCCAGCCGTCTCGCGCGCGCAGCGCCGCGGCAATATCGGAATAGCCATGCTTCTCGACCAGGCGCATCAGCTGGGGGCGGTCGAGCTTCTTCGGATCCATATGCTCGAGTGCCTTGGCGTTGCGCCGCTCCCAGTGCTCGATCAAATCGCCGAACAATTGGCAGCCCCACCCGACGCCGCCTTCCAGGAAGGCGAAGCGCAATTCCGGGAAGCGCCGCGTGACCCCGCCGAGGAAGATGCCCTTGGCGGTGGCGTGGCCGGCATCGGCGAAGTGGCCGATGTGGTTGTAGGTGAAGTTGGTCGGCGAATTGCGCAGCGCCTGGTTGCTGCCGGTGCTGTGGAAGGTCGGCGCGATGCCGACTTCACGGCATTTCGCCCAGACCGGATCATAATCGTACAGCCCATCGACGCCGAACACCTCGTAGGCGACGGCGAGGCGGGACGTATCCGGGTCGTTGGCCGCCACCGACAGGACGCGCCGCGGCAGGGTGCTGCCGAACATGCCGACCTTGGAGCCGAGTTGCTTCGTGGCGAATTCAAGTTCGGCGATCGCCTCCTCCGGCGTGTGCATCGGAATGATCGCGGCCGGCGTCATACGGTCGCTGAGATCACGAAAATATTCCGCGGAAACGATGTTGTAGGCGCGGATCACCGCGCGCCGGGTCTCATCGTCACTGATGCGCGGCAGACGCAGGCCGGCGGTCGGGTAGATGATGGCGAAGTCGGTGCCGAATTCGTCCAGGCGCTCATACAACAAATGCGGCATCATCGCCGTGGCGCGATCGAGGGTGTTTTCGGTCTGCCGCGTCCAGAAGCCCGGCTGTGCAATGCGGCGACGCTTTCGCTCCGCCACACCCATCTTGAGCCCATCCAGCGTTGTGTTCATGGCCGCGAGGAAGCCGTCGGCCGCCTTGTCGCCCCCCACCTTGCGCATCTGCTCGCTGAACACCGGATCGTACTCGACCCAATGCCCATCGCCATCGATGACGGGATGGTTGAGCCGGGAATGAATTTGCGATGGGCTGAGATGACCGTCGGCGCTCATGGGGTTCCTCCGGAAGGGTGGCAGTAGTACCTACCCGCATATCCACAGCGGATCGTTGATCTCCCTAAGGCCATTAGGGACATCAACAGAATTGACCGCGCCCAACCGTCCGCCAATACGTATATGTACGTAAAGACGCCTTGCACTGAACGCGCTCCCCTAAGATTCCATGCGCGATCACGGAGGGGGCAGAGATTCAGCGTGATGAGGCCGGCGGCCTTTCGTGCGCCGGTTGGCCCAAACTGAGGGAGGAAGAAGAGGGTTGTCATCGGTGTAATCGGGGTCAGAGTAGATTTTGCCGCCTCGGCCGCGGCCGCAAGAGGGGCGTGCTCATCGCGGTTATAATTGCGTTGCGACGACGCTAAAATTGCCACAATTACGTGATAGAAGAGACATAGGCTGCGCCGTACGGCCAGGCGATCGGATGGTCCGGCTGGAGGTTCCCGCACCTGCAGATCACCTGCAAAGCAGGTGGAGCGGGTCCGCAGCAGCGCGCTCGCGAAGGTGGCGCTTCCTCCGCACAGGCTAATCTCCCGCTGTAAAAGCAGCGAGAACAGCAAGAAGCCGGCGGGTGCGGGGTGCGTGAATGCGGTCAGAGTTGATTTCAGCAACGCAGCGGCGAGAGATCGATGAGGCGGTGTGCCTTCTGCTGTCAATCCGGCCAGCTTCTGTCCAGCCAGAACCATTGCTCGGGGCATTCGCGGATCCAGGTTTCGAGCGTCCGGTTGACCTCGCCCCAGGGCTCGCCAGTCCAACGACCCGATCGCCGAGCGCTGACCAGGTGGCGCCGTCTGCGCCGACGGACGAATTCCCTGCTCGCGGCAAAAATTTCCCTGCGGGGCGCAAAAAATTCCCTGCGCCTGCGCAAAAAATTCCCTGCTCCGCGACGCCTCGCCCCGCGCGGGTCCGGGCGAAATCAAGGTCTTACCGCCGGTTTTGCGCTCGCTGAGCGAAAAAATTCCCTGCTCGCAGGGAATTTTTCCGTCAATCCGGCCAGCGGCGGTGCAGCCAGAACCATTGTTCGGGGGATTCGCGGATCCAGGTTTCGAGCGTCCGGTTGACCTCGGCCATCAGCGCCGCGACATCGGCCGTGCGCTCGCCGCTGCGCGG
>CAYMRQ010000357.1:0-3316 GCA_964392845.1 uncultured Rhizobium sp. | reverse complement strand
AGATCCGCATCGGCTTTCTCGAATCGGGCGGCGGCTGGATCGCGCCGTGGCTCGACCGGATGGACCGGCATTTCGACGATCAGGGGTTCAACGATTCCGGCCTGACGATCCGGCCGAGCGAGCTCTTCAAGCGCAATTGCTGGATCTCCTTCGAACCGGTCGAAGGCAGCTTGCACGTGCTCGCCGACTATGTCGGTCCGCACAAGATCATGTGGGCGACCGACTACCCGCACCCGGACGGCTTCTTCCCCGGCGCGCCGGACATGGTCAGAAAGCAGCTCGTCGGGCTATCGGCTGAAACCCAGCACCAGGTGATGGCCGGCGGCGCGATGGGGTTCTACGGCCTGAACTGACAACAAGCCTGGTCACCGCGGGGCTCCTGGTGGGGGCCCCGCGGTGCCGTAGAGAAAATCATGAGGAGGGAGGATCATGGTTACGCAGATTCAGGACGACATGTTCACCCCGGATGTGATCGCCGATCCGTATACCTACTATGGTCGGCTGCGCGACGAAGATCCGATACACTGGAACCAGACTTATGCATTATGGGTCATCACGCGTCATGACGATCTGGTCTGGCTGACCCGGCATCATGAGCTGTTTTCGTCCGCCGTCTTCAAAAACGATCCGAAGCCGCCCTATCCCGCCATCGACGAGTCGGATCTGGGCCTCTACGAATATGTCAGGAATTACCAGGGCGACCAGTTCATCCAGCACGATCGCCCGGAGCATCTGGCGGCGCGCCGGGTGGTCCATGGCTACTTCACGCCCAAATCGATGGAAGCCTGGCGCCCCTTTGTCCAGAAGGCCGTCAAAGAGCTCCTCGACGCGGCCGAGGATAAAGGGAGCATGGACGTCATGCGGGACCTGGCGACTCCGCTGCCGGTGCTGGTGATCGCCCAGATGATGGGCGTCCCCGATAAGGAACGGCACCACGTCAGGGAGCTGGCCGAAAAGCTGCTGTACATCGGCCGCGGCGAGCACGACCGGATGAAGCCGCTGACCGAAGGCATGCAGGGGATGATCGATTACGTCTCGCCGCTGGTCGACGAACGCATCGTCAACCCAGGCGACGATTTCATCTCGGTGTTGGCGAACGGCGAGAAGCAGGGCGTGTTCAGCCGGCATGAGGTGCTGGTCAACACCTCGCTCCTACTGTTGGCCGGCCATGAGACGACCATCAACCTGCTTTGCAACGGCACGCTGGCGTTCATCCAGCATCCCGATCAATGGGCATTGCTCAAAGAGGACCCGGCCGGCCGGGCCAGATGGGCGACGGAGGAATGCCTGCGCTACGATTCGCCGGTCAAGTCGATTCAACGGATCGCCTCGCAGGATGTCGAGATGCGGGGCAAGGTGCTGGGCAAGAACGATCGCATCCGGTGGTTCATGTCCTCCGCCAATCGGGATCCTGCGGTGTTTGCCGACCCGCATCGGTTTGACATCACGCGGCAGCCGAACCCGCATGTCGCCTTTGGCTCGGGTTCTCATCACTGCTTGGGGGCGACCCTGGCGCGCGTCGAGGGTCAGGAGGTCTTCAAGGCCTTGGCGGAGCGCTTCCCCAACTTGCAGGGGGCGACAACCGGGTTGGAGTACCAGCCGAGCATCACCTTCCGGTCGCTGAAGTCCCTGCCGGTCACCTGGCAATAGGGAGGCGGCATTGGCTCGCAACCTGCGCGTCTGGGTCGACCACCAGACCTGTGTCGGGAATACCATGTGCGAGGCGATCGCGCCAAAGGTGTTTCGCCTCAATGACAACCGGCAATCGGAAGCGGTCGATCCCGCCGCGGACAGTCTCGAGAAGATCCTGGAGGCGGCGGAAAGCTGCCCGGTCAGCGCGATCTTCGTCGAGGATGCAGACACGGGGGAACGGCTGTTTCCATAGCCGGCCCATGGCAGCGTTGATAATATCGCGGAGGTTACCCGTTGGAGCACGGACACCCGATAGAGACCCGCAATACTGCGTATTTCCGCCATGATTACGACGGCGAACATGCCGACCTTCGCCGGCTTTACGAGCAGGCCAAGCTCGACCAGTGGAACGCGGCGACCGATATCGATTGGAACCGGCCGCTCGCGGGCGACGGCAGTCTGATTGCCGACGACCTTGTTGATATTCACGGCACCAAGTTCTGGGACAGGCTGTCCCAGGACGAGAAGGTCGAGCTCAACCGGCGGGTCGCGCTCTGGCGGCTTTCGACGCTGATGCGAGCACGGCGCCATGCTGGTGTGCAGTCAACTGGTGGAGAATGTCGTCGGTCAGGATGCCAAGCTGTTCCAGGCGACCCAGGTTGTCGATGAAGCGCGTCACAACGAGGCATTGCACCGCTACGTCGCCTTGCGGCTCGAAGGCGAAATCTATCCGGTCGCCGGTAACGTCAGGGAGATCTTCGATACATTGCTCGGCACCTCGGCCTGGTATCTGAAGACGATCGGGTTGCAGCTCGTCGCCGAGACTTTCGCGGTGTCGCTGTTTCGCATGCTGGCAGAGTCGTCGAAAGACGAATTGCTGTGCCAGGTGTGCCGCCGGATATTACAGGACGAGGCGCGCCACATGGGGTTCGGCATGTTGTCATTGCCTGCGGTGGTGGCGCAGGCAACCGCGGCCGAGCGGCGCGAGATGGAAGACTTCGCCGTCTGGGCGCTGAACCGGACTCTGCGAGGGATCTTCCCGCTCGCCACCTATGAGGAGATGGGGTTCACCCCGGCCGAAATCGAGCAGATCAAACGGTTCCGGCGCGAGCGGGCGGCAGGCGGCGACGAGACCGCCTTTCGCAAATTCTTCCGCCGCGACCTGCACCAAGGCCTCGTGCGCAACCTGAGCAAAGTCGGGATTCTGACGCCCCGCATCGCGCCCGGCCTGCAAGGGTTGGGGATCTCGCTCGCCGCCGCCTGAGCGGCGACGCCGTGGGGCGTTTAGTCTCTTAAAAAAAGACCGATGATCGGTAGGTTATCCCCCGAAAGGAGCTGATTCATGACGCGCGCCTACAACGTCGTCGATGCCGACGGCCATGTGCTTGAGCCGCTCGATCTGTGGGATAACTACATGGAGCCGAGGTTCCGCAACCGGGCACCGCGGCTGATCAAGGATACCGACGGCAAGGAGCGCCTCGTCATCGAGGAGCGGGTGCTGGGCAGCGCCCAGGCCGGCCTCGGCGCGGCCGGTGGGATCGGCGCCCGGCAGGGCGTCGTCGCTTCCGATACGATGGAATATCGAGAGGGCCGCAAGGGCGGCTTTGATCCGCATGCCCGCATCCCCGACATGGATGCCGACGGCATCGACGCGGTGTTTCTCTATCCGACGCTCGGCCTGTTC
>CAYMRQ010000356.1:0-3336 GCA_964392845.1 uncultured Rhizobium sp. | reverse complement strand
TGTTGCGCGGGATCGGCTCGGCGAGTTCCGAGCAGGTCGAGGACCTCGTCGATATCGCGCTCTCGGAATGCGAGCGCTTCTACCCGGCGTTCCAGCTGGTGATCTGGGGCGGCAAGGCGCCCGAGGAGGCGATGGCGACCGCGATGATCGAGCCGATCGGCGAGGCCTGATCGGCCAGGCAATAAGCTGTCATTGCGAGGAGCGCAGCGACGAAGCAATCTCGATGAACAGAGGACTCCTGGCCCGAGATTGCTTCGCTTCGCTCGCAATGACACCAACGGCGAGGCCAAGCTGATGGCGATTGGATAATTTGCAATGAGCGCATCAGCCCCGGGTCAGGCGAAAGCCGGCGCGCTTATTCTCGTGGGTTGCGGTCAGATGGGCTCGGCCATGCTGCGCGGCTGGCTGGCGCGCGGCGCGGCCGAGCGGTTTCTGGTCGTCGAGCCGGCCGGAGCGGCGCCTGCCCTGGCCGGCGCCGCCGGTGTCGCCCAGGTCAGCTGGCATCGCGCGGCCGACGATCTGCCGGCCGAGCTTGCCCCCGGCGCGGTCGTGTTTGCGGTGAAGCCGCAACTGATCGATGCGGTCGTGCCGGCTTACCGACGCTGGGTGCGGCCGCAGACGCTGTTCCTGTCGATCGCCGCCGGAACGACGATCGCCGGCATCGCCCGGCACCTCGGCGAGGCGGCGATCGTCCGGTGCATGCCCAATACGCCGGCCGCGATCGGGCGGGCGATCACCGTCGCGTGCCCCAACCCTCGGGTCAGCGCCGCGCAGCGCGAGCTCTGCGATGCGCTGCTCGCCGCCATCGGCGACAGCACCTGGGTCGAGGATGAGGCGCTGATGGATGCGGTGACCGCCGTGTCGGGCAGCGGTCCGGCCTATGTGTTTCTGTTGATCGAGGCGCTCGCCGCGGCCGGCGTCAATGTCGGGCTGCCCGCTGATCTCGCGCTGCGCCTCGCCCGCGCCACGGTCGCCGGCGCCGGCGAGCTGGCGCGGCTCTCGCCGGAAACCCCGGCGCGTCTGCGCGAGAACGTCACCAGCCCGGGCGGCACGACGCGCGCCGCGCTCGATATCCTGATGGCCGAGAACGGCCTGCCCGATCTGCTCGAACGCGCGGTCGCCGCGGCCACCGCCCGGTCGCGCGAACTGGCGAACTGAGCCGGGCGCGGGCGATGGCAAGGGGTCGCTCGCCGCGCGTGCCGGGCGGTGCAGCAGCGCCGCCGCCCGGCGACCGCGACCGGATCATCGATGCCGCGCTGCGCCTGATCGCCCAGCAAGGCTGGCGGCGCCTGTCGCTGGCGGCGGTTGCGGCCGAGGCCGGTTTGCCGATCCTCAACCTCTACCGCGCCTTCCCGTCGAAGCCCGCAATCCTTTGCGGCTTCTCCCGGCGGATCGACGAGGCGGTCTTGGCGACGCCGCTCGACGGCGAGGCCGCAGGGGACGCTGACGAGCGCCCGCGCGATCGTGTGTTCGATCTCCTGATGCGGCGATTCGACGCGCTGCGCCCCTACCGGGCAGCGCTCGAAGTGCTCGGCCGCGAATTGCCGACCGACCCGATCGCCGCGCTCGGCGCGGGGGTTGGGCTGCTGCGCTCGATCGGCTGGATGCTCGAAGCGGCGGGGATCTCCACCGCCGGTCTGGGCGGGATCGTGGCGGTGAAGCTGACCGCCGGAGCGTATCTGGCGACGCTGCGGGTTTGGCTGCGCGACGACTCGCCCGATCTTGCGCCGACCATGGCGGCGCTCGACCGGCGGCTGCGCGCCATCGAGCGCTGGTTCGGGTCGGGCCGGCGGCCGCAACGCAGCGCGGCCGCGAGCCCGGCCTGACCCGCCGGTCCTATTTGCTGCACTGCAAAATATCCTTGACGCCTCGGGGTTGCGGGCCGATATAGCGTATTGTGCACCGCACAAATCGCGAAGCCCTTAACGGCGGAACCCCAACCATGGCTAATGCTCGTCCCAATCCATTCGAGTTTGACGCGACCAAGATGTTTGGCGATTTCCGCTTTCGCCCGTTCGATGTCGAGGCGGTATGGGCGGCGCAGCGCCGCAACATCGAGGCGCTGAGCCAGGCAAACCAGGCCGCCGTCGCCGGCGTCCAGGCGCTCGCCCAGCGTCAGATCGAGCTGACCCGCGAGGCCGTCGAGGGGTTCTCGGCGCTATGGCGCGACCTGGCAACGCCGGCCTCGAACGAGGACCGCATCGCCAAGAACACCGAATACGTCAAGCATGTCCTGGAAAATGGCGTGAAGCACGGCAGCGAGATCGCCACGATCGCGGCCAAGGCCGGCGGCGAGGCAGCCGAGATCCTGCACAAGCGCGCCAACGAAGGCCTCGAGGAGATCCGCAGCTTCGCCAGCCAGCAAACCGCGCGCTGACGACCGGCTCTGCACCTCCTTGGGTGACCTGGTCGGGAGGCTGTTGCCTCCCGACATGTACGATCGAGTCGGTAAGATTGCGCGATAACGGCAAAGAGCGTTTGGGGGAGAGTCAAAAAAGACTATATCATCCTTGGGATAGACCGCTATTGAGCAACCGGCGATGAAAACACCTGACGCAGGCGACCCTCGCTTTGGGCACACCGAGATCAAGCGTTATGATTCATCCCAGCCCTTTTGCCCAAGCCCTGACCTTATTCGCGATAGCGAACTATGTCGCATCGAGCGTGTCGTTCCTGGCAAGCTCCTCTACGTAGCAAGCCAATCAAAGCCCGACTCGACGTACGCTTTTAAGCTCGACAAAGTATGCGTATGGCATCGCGATGGCTCGTTGACACCCTATCGCGGAGAGCCCCTGTCCAGCCTGGGGATCGGGGTCGGTAAAGAAGTTAGGGTCGTCGGAATGGATTCACCGACCACACCGGAAACGCTCATCGTCGCTGAACAACCGACCTTAGGTCGGTTTGAGGTCGCGGGCAAGTCGATCCACGCTTGCGCATCCATGACGCGCGATTTCTTGAAGTTCTGGTGATAGAAGAAGGCCCCTCCCGCACCGTCCTCGCAAGCGCTGCTCGGAATGTCCGACGGCTTGCTACCAAGTACGCCTCCTTCTGGCAGCCGTCGGATCGACAGAGAACTGCCGGCTGAAGCACGCAAATGGGGTCGTGTCCTGGACATGTCGGCGCTCGATGCGGGCGACTTGATACTCACGCGACCGTTCGGCCCGCAGTTGGACAAAATCTCGCAAGCCATCGTCGACGCCCAATTGAACGCTGGGTTTCTGCGGCATGCGCAGTGGACGCATGCTGCTGTCTATCTGGGAGATGATGAGCATCTCTGTGAGGCTAGAGCGGTATCCGGTCTGAAGGAATCGAGAATTGGGGATTCCGCTGGCGCTT
>CAYMRQ010000355.1:0-3362 GCA_964392845.1 uncultured Rhizobium sp. | reverse complement strand
CAGATCTTTTCGGCATGCGCCTCGGACAGCGAACCGCCGAACACGGTGAAATCCTGGCTGAACACGAAAACCAGCCTGCCGTTCACCGTGCCGTAGCCGGTCACCACGCCGTCGCCCGGGATTTTCTGCTCGGCCATGTCGAAATCATGGCTGCGATGCTCGACGAACATGTCCCATTCCTCGAAGGAATCGGGGTCGAGCAGCACCTCGATCCGCTCGCGTGCGGTCAGCTTGCCTTTGGCGTGCTGGGCCTTGATCCGGCGCGCCCCGCCGCCGGCGCGGGCCGCCTCGCGTTTTTCTTCCAGTCGCCGCAGAATTTCGTTCATCGACGGCAGCCTTTCCCAACCGTCATTCCCGCGCAAGCGGGAATCCAGGGTCACCGCTCAGTCGCTCGCCCTGGCCCCCCGCTTGTGCGGGGGTGACGAAACGGGGGTGCCGGGGCAAGATGGTCCCGATTGATGTCAACCAGCGAGGACACGATGCCCGAGAGCGAGCTCTACAAGAAGGGTGCGGCAATGCGGCGCCGGCTGATGGGCGACGCCGAGGTGGAGAAGTCGGCGCGCGAGATCTACAGCGACCCCGTGATGAAGAAATTCATCGATGTCGCGACCGAGACGGTGTTCGGCGCGCTGTGGACCCGGCCCGGCCTCGACACCAAGACACGCGCGCTGATCTGCGTTGTCTCCGACACCTGCACCGGGCGCGAGCCGGAACTCGCCCTGCACATCCGATTTGCCCTGCGCCAGGGCTGGACCGAGGACGAGCTGACCGAAGTAATGCTGCATTTGTCGGGCTACATCGGCGTGCCGATCATCCGCGAGTCGATGATGGTCGCCTCGCGCGCGTTCCGCGAATACCGCGAGGAGACAGCAAAAGCGTAGGCATGCAGCCGTAGGGTGGGTTGGGCGAGGCGAAACCCACCAATTCAGCATTCACGGTGGGTTTCGCTCTGCTCAACCCACCCTACCCGGCCGCAAGCAGCGCAATAAACCGTGCCGCCGCGGCGATGTCGGCGGCCAGCGCCTGGCGGCGGGCGGCGGCTTCGGCATCCTCGCCCCAGGCTTCGATCTGGAATGTCTCGTCGAGCTGGGACGCGGCGAAGGCCGCTTCGGCGTCGAGCCGGCCTTCGATCAGGGCGAGCGCAATGACGAGCGAGCCGCAGGCAGCCGTCAGGCTGTGCAGCGCGGTCAGGCGGAAATCGTCGTGCGCCGCGACGATCGCGGCAAAGGCCTCGAACGTTGCCGGAGGTTGCCGGGCCGGGATCACGCCTAACGTAACCGCGAGCGAGGTGTGATAACGCAAACTCGCCCAGTCGATCAGATTCTGCCAGACCGCCTGCTGGCGCGCCACCAGCGCCGGCGGATGGTCGGCGCGATAACACACCAGATCGGTGCCCACGTAATTGGCGATTTCGCTGACGAGGAGCGCGCGCTGTGCCGCCGTGCGGTCGATCGCGGTCGCGGCGAGCCGGGTCAACGGCATCGCCGCCGGGCGGATTTCTTCCCGCCGCGCGTTCCACTCCGCGCCAATTGCGGCGGCGAGCGCCTCATTCGGCAGGATCAGCTCGTTTTTGGCCGGGGTGCGCATCGGTTTGCCGTCGAGCGCGACTCCCCAGCCGCCCTCGACCGGCCTGGTCTCGACCCTGGTGTAGACGCGTTTCATCGCGGCGATTCGAGCTCGGCAAAGGGATCGCCGGCATCGCCGGCAAAGCCGAGCAGATCCCACGTCTCGCGCATATGCGGCGGCAGCGGCGCGGTGACCCGCAACAGACCGCCCTCCGGGCTCGGGATGGCGAGGCTCCTTGCATGCAGGTGCAGCCCTTTCGCGTTGATGACACCGGCGAGGTCGGCGGCGCTGCCGCCATATTTGGCGTCGCCTATTATCGGGGTGCCGAGCGCGGCGCAATGGGCGCGCAGCTGATGGGTGCGCCCGGTGATCGGCAACAGTGCGAGCCAGCTCGCCCGGTCGCCGGTATGGTCGATCACCCGGTAATAGGTGACCGCGCTCTTGCCGTTCTCGTCATCGGCCTCAACCCGCTCGGCTCCCTTGCCGCCGGGCCCGGCGCGCTTGGCGAGCGCCAGATCGATCCGGCCCTGTGGCAGTTGCGGCAAGCCGATAACCGCCGCCCAATAGATCTTGCGCGTCGTCCTCTCGCGAAAGGCGCGGGTGAAAAACGCCGCCGCAGCGGCGGTGCGCGCGATCAAGAGAACGCCCGAGGTGTCCTTGTCGAGCCGGTGCACCAGGCGCGGACGCTCGTCCTTATCGAAGCGCAGGGTGTCGAGCAGGCCATCGACATGCCGCCCGGTATTGGTGCCGCCCTGCACCGCAAGCCCGGCCGGCTTGTTGAGCACGATCGCCGAGGCGTCGCGATAGAGCACGAGGTCGCGCAACAGCCCCTCGTCCTCAGGCCGGACGCGACGGGCCGGCAGCGGCGTGGAAGGCTCCGCCAGCGGCGGCACCCGGATCGCCTGGCCGGGAGCGATGGAATCGCCGGCGCGGGCGCGCTTCCCGTCGACCCGGACCTGGCCGGTGCGCAACAGCTTTTCGAGCCTCCCGTGGTTGAGCCCGGGATAGTGCCGGCGAAACCAGCGATCGAGCCGGCCGGCGCCGTCTTCCGGCCGCACCGTGACGACATCGACGCCGGTCATTGCGTGCCGGATTTCGCTGGCGCCGCGCGCTGGCGCAGCTTGTCCCAATAGTCGAGCCGTTTTTTGACTTCGCGCTCAAAGCCGCGCTCGCCCGGCCGGTAGAATGTGCGGCGCTCGACCCCGTCGGGAAAGTAGTTCTGGCCGGAGAAGCCTTCCTCGGTGGCGTGGTCGTAGACGTAGCCGCTGCCGTAGCCGAGATCGCGCATCAGCCGGGTCGGCGCGTTGAGGATGTGCAGCGGCGGCATCAGCGAGCCGGTCGCGTCCGCCATCGCGCGCGCCTCGCCAAAGGCGGCATAAGCGGCGTTCGATTTGGGCGCGGTCGCCAGGTAGATCACCAGCTGCGCGATCGCCAGTTCGCCCTCGGGCGAGCCGAGCCGGTCGTAGGCATCCCAGGCGGCCAGCGCCTGCACCAATGCCTGCGGATCAGCGAGGCCGATATCCTCGACCGCGGCGCGGGTCAGGCGGCGCAGGATGTAGATCGGGTCCTCGCCGCCAGCCAGCATGCGCGCCAGCCAATAGAGCGCCGCGTCGGTGTCGGAGCCGCGCAGCGATTTGTGCAGGGCGCTGATCAAATTGTAGTGGCCTTCCTGGCTCTTGTCGTAGAGCGGCGCGCGGCGCTGCACGAGGGCGGCGAGCTCGCGCGACCCGAGCGCCTTCTCGCGCGGCAGGCGGTCGATTTCCTCGACGAGGTTCAGGAGGAAACGCCCGTCGCCA
>CAYMRQ010000354.1:0-3389 GCA_964392845.1 uncultured Rhizobium sp. | reverse complement strand
AAATGCCGCCGTCACGCCGCAATCCCATACCCCTCATGAATGATCCGGGCTAGGGGCTGGCGCGCATGGCGATGCCGTCTCGGCAGTGCGTCCTTCGAGACGGCGCTTCGCGCCTCCTCAGGATGACGTATGTATTTGATGGCATTTAGAAAGACCGTCATCCTGAGGAGCCTGCGCAGCGGGCGTCTCGAAGGACGCACGAAGCCGGGCCGAGATACCTATTCTGACGAGGACACCCGATGACCTTCGCCGCCGACCCACGCCTCCAGCCGTTCAGCGGCTATCACAACCGGCGCAAGCCGTTTGAGCCCTCGGCGCTTGCCGAGACCGGGGCGGGCACGCCGGGCGGCGATTATCTCAGGCGCCACTGGCACCCGATCATGCTGCAAGCGGAGCTGAAGGATTTGCCGGTCGCGATCCGCATCCTCGGCGAGGATCTGGTGATTTTCCGCGACCGCGGCGGGCATATCGGCCTCCTCCACAGGCAATGCATCCACCGCGGCGCCTCGCTCGAATTCGGCATCATTCAGGAGAAGGGCATCGCCTGCTGCTATCACGGCTGGCATTACGATGTGGACGGCACGGTCCTCTCGACCCCGGCGGAGCCTGAGACCAGCCGCATCCGGGACAATTTCTGCCAGGGCGCCTATCCCGTGCACGAAGCCCATGGGCTGATCTTCGCCTATATGGGCCCGCCCGAGGCGAAGCCGCATTTTCCCGAACTCGACACGTTCAGCCATCCCGCCGGCAACCGGTTTCTGCCGATCAAGATGCGGCTGCCGTGCAACTGGCTGCAGATCGTCGAGAATGCCTGCGACCCGATCCACAACGCCTATCTGCACGCGATCGTCAGCGGCTATCAGTTCTCGCCGGCCTTTGCCGTGCCGCCCGCGCTCGATTTCATCGAGACGCCGCTCGGCTTCCTGTCAATGGCGACCAGGCGTATCAAGGGTAACGGGCGGGTCAACGACAAGGTGTTCATCCGGGCCAGCGACATCATCCTGCCCAATCTCGCGCAGTTCGCCTCGGGCCAGAACGCGGCCGATGAGGACTGCTTCAACATCGCGTGCAGCTTCACCCGCTGGGTGGTGCCGATCGACGACCACAACTCGTTCTACACCGGGCTGACCCACGTCAATGACCGCACCGACCCGGAGGGAGTGCGCGACCCCTCGCTCTATGGCGTCGACAAGATGAACTTCATCGGTCAGACCGCCGACCGCCCCTACGAGGAGCGCCAGCTCCAGCCGGGCGACTACGACGCGCTGGTCAGCCAGGGCCGGGTCGCCGACCGCAACAACGAGCATCTCGGCACGACCGATCGCGGCATCGTCATGTTCCGCCGCATGCTCCGCCGGGCGATCGACGCGGTGCGAAATGACGAAGTGCCGGCGCTGCCGCGGCTATACGGCGACGAATCGGTGCGCACCTATAATTACGATCTGGTGTTCGATCTGCCGTCGCAGTCCAACATCTTCGATCTCGGCGCGCTCAAGGAATTCGGCCGCCGGGCGACCGAAATCGTCATCGCGACCGACCGGTTGCCGCCACTCGAACGTGAAACGGTCGCGCGCCGGCGCATCCTCGCTCTGCTCTCCGAAGAGCTGGTCGGCTGAGCCGGGCGATGCCGTTCATCACCACCAGGCGCGCGGCCGCGCGCGCGGCGCTCGCCAGCGATATCGTGATGGCGGGCGGCTGGGGGTTCATCGCGAACCTGCTGCCGATTGACCTCGATAACGACCGCACGCCGCTGCCCGAGGGCGTCGAGCGCCAGGTCGAGAAAATATTCGCCAATCTCGACGTGCTGCTCGGCGCCGCCGGGCTCGCCCGCGACAACATCGTCAACGTGCGGGTGTACCTGACCGAGTTCGCCCGGCTCTACGAGCGGATGAACGCCGCCTATCTCGGCGCTTTCCCGCCCGACCGGATGCCGGCGCGCAGTTGCATCGGCGTCGCCGATCTGGTGCGCGGCTCGCAGGTGGCGATGGATTTCGTGCTGTGCGAGGCGAAGCCGTAGGCTGGCGGCAGCGTTGTTGAACTGCCCACGCAATTTGTCATCCCGACGAAGGTCGGGATCCACTCCCGCCGTGGATACCGGCCGGCGCCGATATGACATTGGAGGGATGGGTCGGTCGAGCTCACCCTATCGGCCTCCAAGCTTTCGGCGATGACGCTCTCGCTGCTGGTTAAATCGATCACCTTTGAGGCCGAGGAAATCGTGTTGCTCGATCTGCGCCCGGCCGGCGGCGCGGCACTGCCACCGTTCACCGCGGGCGCGCATATCGAGCTTGACCTTGGCATCGGCCTGACGCGCAGCTACTCGCTGGCCAACCCGCAGGACGAGCGCCACCGCTATGTGGTCGCGGTACAAAAGGATTCCGCAAGCCGCGGCGGCTCGCGTTTCATCCACGATGGGCTGCGGGTCGGCCAAGTGTTGAGCGCGCGCGAGCGGGAAACCAACCGCACGATGATGATCTGCTGCTCGGGCTGCAAGGGCGACCGGCTGGTCCTTGATCTGTAATACCAAGTCCTTCCAAGCAAGACTTGGTCGGGGAGATGGAGATAGCGAACATGGCAACGCTCTGCGCCGGGGCGCAGAGCGTTGGGGCCGAGCCGTACAGAGCTTTGGTAAGGGTGGTTGCGGGGATAGGATTTGAACCTATGACCTTCAGGTTATGAGCCTGACGAGCTACCGGGCTGCTCCACCCCGCGTTAAGGGTTAGGGATCGACAATTGCCCGGATCGGGCGTGGTTCGGCGATTTGGCGGGCCTGGCGGCGACCTACTCTTCCACGCCTTAAGACGCAGTACCATCGGCGCTGAGGGTTTTCACGGCCGAGTTCGGGATGGGATCGGGTGTTTTGCCCCTCGCTATGGCCACCAGGCCGGCCAAAAGCGCCGTGAGACCCGGCGACCCTGGGCCCGGTCTTGCTCCGGGGACAGGGGAGCCGCTGGTCGAACGGCGCCCCCGGGCTTGACCCGGGGGCCTCCGGCCGATTGAAGCGAGTTGTGTGTGTCTTTTCGAGAGGAGCGGTTTGCCGCCCCTTCCTGATACCTGATACCTGGAACCTGATTTATGGTTCTTGCCGCTGGGCGCGGCGCTAAAGCCGATCGAGCGATTAGTACCGGTCAGCTGCGCGGGTTGCCCCGCTTCCACCTCCGGCCTATCAACGTGATGGTCTCTCACGGCTCTCAACGAGACCTGGTTTTGAGGGGGGTTTCCCGCTTAGATGCTTTCAGCGGTTATCCCGTCCGTACATAGCTACCCGGCGATGCGGCTGGCGCCACAACCGGTACACCAGAGGTACGTCCCTCCCGGTCCTCTCGTACTAGGGAGAGCGCCTCGCAAGTCTCACACACCCACGGCAGATAGGGACCGAACTGTCTCAC
>CAYMRQ010000353.1:0-3397 GCA_964392845.1 uncultured Rhizobium sp. | reverse complement strand
AGGACGGAATCCACCACGACCTCAATCTCGCGCTCTTTTCACACAGCCTGGACCCTAAGCGGTGATAACCCAATTTCGCCGATCGGGCTGATGGCCCAGCGGGTAAGCCCAGGAAGTCCGACCGACGCAGCCCGTCAAAATCCGTGGCCTCCCCGTCCCGCAATGCCCCGACGCCTGTCTTTGATCCAGATCAAAGGCAAGCTGCGCGGCTAACTGGTTGAATGTCCAGCTGCGCCACGACGCGCAGACAGGAGGTCGAGAGATGGGCGAGGTTTTGCACGACAGCCCGGATTACGTCGCGCGTGCCCGCTCGCTCGGGCCTGCTCTCACCGCGGCGGCGGACGAGATTGAGCAAAACCGCGAATTGCCAGCATCGATCGTGTCGGCGCTGATCGACAATGGGCTGTTCCGCTTGTTGCAGCCGCGTGCTCTCGGCGGCGCCGAGCTCGACCCGATGACCTACATTCAGGTGGTTGAAGAAATCGCCAGCCATGACGCCAGCACCGGCTGGTGTGTCGAACAGGCGAACGGCTGCTCGATGGCTGCCGCCTTTCTCGATCCCGAAGTCGCGCAGGAAATCTTCGGACCGCCGGACGGCATCGTCGCCTGGGGTCCGGTCGGGCCGGCCGAACTGTGCGTCGCCCCCGGCGGGTTCCGCCTGACCGGCGCCTGGAATTTCGCCAGCGGGAGCCATCATGCGAGCTGGCTCGGCGCCCATGTCGTGACGCACGGTCCCGACGGCGCGCCGCTGTGCCGCGCGGATGGCGGCGAAATTCTGCGCACCTTGCTGTTTCCAAAGAGCCGGGCGACGATGACAGATATCTGGCATGTCGTCGGCCTGCGCGGCACCGGGAGCGACCGGTATGCGGTGACCGATCTTTTCATTCCCGAGCGCTACACTGTGCTGCGCGACCCCACGATCGCGCCGCGCCAGCCGGGCCGGCTCTACTGCTTCAGCAGCAGCAATCTGTACGCCTCCGGCGTTGCCGCGGTGGCGCTCGGCATCGCGCGTGGCATGGTCTCCGACTTCACCGAACTCGCGAAAGAGAAGATGCCGCGCGGCGCCCGCCAGCGGATGTGCGAGAACCAGGTGATCCAGTCGCAGCTGGCGCAGGCCGAGGCTCGGTTGCGTTCGGCGCGCGCCTTCCTGCTGGGCGGTCTCGCCGAAATCTGGGAAGCGGTCGGCGAGACCGGCGAATTAAGCCTGGAGCAGAACACGATGATCCGCCTCGCCTCGACCTGGGCGATTCACCAGGCGCGCGAGGTTGTCAACACCCTCTATCACGGCGCCGGCGCGACGGCGATCTTCGACGATCGCCCGTTCGAGCGCCGCTTCCGCGACATGCATACGGCCTCGCAACAGGCCCAGGGGCGGCAGGCGCATTATGAGACGATCGGCCGCGTCCTCTTCGGCCTCGCGCCGGATACGGCGATGTTCGCTTTTTAGCGCGAACACGAAATCGTGCAATGATCGCATGGGTTTGCTACACTCTCCCCAACCCTATCAACCAGGAGTGCCCAGACATGTTGCAGGCAGTGCAGAAGACGAAGTTTACGGCCGGTCCGTTGACGTTCGCGGTCACGCATGAGTTGTGGGACGGCAACATCCAGGATCATGCGGATCAGGGCGTCTCGATCGCCGTGACGGCGGATGTCGCCGGCAAAGAGACAGCCCTGCTGCGGTTCAATTGCTTCGACTTCGAAAAAAGTTACATCTATGGGCCGGAAAATCCCGATCTGGAGGTCGCGGGGCCCGAGATGCTGGGTGGCGGGGCCTTAACGAACCTCTACCGGATGGATCCGATCGCTGACGGGAATCCGATCGGCTGGACGATCAAGACCCTGGGGACGAAGCTGCCGAAGATGCTGGAGAGGGCCGGCTACCCGCAGATCGCTGCCGCGACCGATCTCGCGCAGGTGCGGCGCATCCTGCCTGACGTGGAAACGTGCGCCAGGGAGCTGTATGCCGTTAACCGGAATACGGTCAAACACAATCGCGGCACGCACCTCTTCGAAGCCGGCAATATCCGGTTTGGGCTCGAGATGCGGCGGCTGCCGATGGGCGACGGCGGCCTTGCCATCCACGTCCTGGCGGATATCGGCGGGACGCCGGGCAAGGCGTACACGGAAGAAACCGAGCTCCTGGCCTTTGATCACTTCTGGAACGGAGCACATTACCACTACGGCCCGCGGAACAAGAACCATCGCATCTATTGGGACCGGACCCTGGTCGAAGATCCGCTCGCGTGGACGTTGGAGCAGTTCGAGACCGGAAAACTGCCGGCGATGATCGAGCGGGCCGGCTATCCGGGGATCGCGGCCGATCTCGACGGGGAAAAAATCGCCTCAATCCTTCCGGCGATGAAGAAGCAGGCGCTCCAGATGTGGGCGGAAGGCGAGAGATTGACCGGTCACCCGGGGCTGCCGTTGGAGCCGACTCCGAACCTGGCCGCTGCCGAGTAAAGCCCACGACGCAGGGCGCTCGCCTCTGCATTTCCTTTCGGCAAGGAATCGGCATCCGCGCCAACAGAAAGGGCCGTCTGCCCGCGCGCGGCGGACAGACGGCCCGTTCGGCTGTTATGGCCGCCCGTTCGGCGCGAGCGATCCCCGGGACAGCCGGCAAAAACCGGTCGTCCGGGGATGCGCCTCTCGGATCGGCGCCAGCGAGCCTGCGCCGGGCTTAGAAGTCCATGCCGCCCATGCCGCCGCCCGGCGGCATCCCCGGCTGCCCCTTGGGCTCGGGCTTCTCGGCGATCATCGCCTCGGTGGTGACGAGGAGACCGGCGACCGAGGCGGCATCCTGGAGAGCATGCCGCACGACCTTGGTGGGATCGATGATCCCGGCCAGGATCATGTCGGTGAACTCGCCCTTCTGCGCGTCATAGCCGTAGTTGGCGTCCTTGCTGTCCATCAGCTTGCCGACGATGATCGAGCCGTCGGCGCCGGAGTTCTCGGCGATCAGCCGGGCCGGCATCTGCAGCGCCTTGCGCACGATGTCGATGCCGACCTTCTGGTCCGGGTTGGCCGGGGTCAGCTTGTCGAGCGAGCGGGCCGCGAAGAGCAATGCCGAACCGCCGCCGGGAACCACACCCTCCTCGACCGCGGCCTTGGTCGCGTGCATCGCGTCGTCGACGCGATCCTTGCGCTCCTTGACCTCGATTTCGGTGGCCCCGCCCCTGCAGCTTCTCGCGGTCGTAGTCGGACGTCGTCTCCTCGATCTGCTGGCGGATCTGGGTGCAACGGCCCTCGATGTCGGCCTTTTTGCCGGCGCCGTCGATCAGCGTGGTGTTCTCCTTCTCGACACTGATCTTCTTGGCCTGGCCGAGCATGTCGAGCGTGACGTTCTCGAGCTTGATGCCGAGGTCCTCGGAGATGACCTGGCCGCCGGTCAGGATGG
>CAYMRQ010000352.1:0-3401 GCA_964392845.1 uncultured Rhizobium sp. | reverse complement strand
CAGCAAATCCTCGTTGTCCCCCCGGAAATCCGACGGCGTGCGGTAATTGACGCGCACCGGGTCATCGGCCGCCACCAGCCCATCCAGATCCACCACCCGAAGCTCGATCGTGTCGCGTCGCGGCACCTGCAACCGAGGCTGCCCGCGCGGCCGTTCCGGCGTGCTCTGATCGGCGAGGTTCTCAAACAGCGGCGTCTCGTCCATAACCCGATCCCGCTTCGATCAACCCGCCCCATTGAATCGAACCCCAAGCCGACGCGAAACCCCTATATTGGCCGCTAACCGCAATAAATTCACACACTCTGAGGAGCCCACCGGAAGGGGCGCGTCTCGAAGCACCCAGGGCGCGCCAATGCCGCTAACTTTAAGATATCTGCAGGCCCTGGCGTGTTCACGGGGGAGGGCGGGACCGGGCGCGGTAGCGACGGGAGGGTGGGGGCCGGCACGGGCGGCCGCGATCACGCCTCCACCAGGACGTTGACGGCGCGCGCGGCGACGGCGATCTCGCGCCAGGTCGCCTCGTCGATCGGCACCCCGTCGCGCATCCGCGTTGCCCGGTTCGCCCGCTCCGGGTCGCCCGGGATCAGCACCTTCTCGTGCCCCCGGCGCGGTGGCGAGGCGGTGATGTAGGCGCTCATCGCCGCGATCTCGTCGAGGAGCCAGGCGCGGTCGACGAGCCGCGAGGGGTCGATGACGATCATCAGCATGCCGTTGGTAACGCTTTCGGCGTCCTGCCGCTCGGGCCGCATCGTGCCGCTGCCGGTGACGGCGCCGGCCAGCATCTCGCAGATGAACGCCAGGGCATACCCCTTGTGCTCGCCGAAGGTCAGGAGCGCGCCGCGCGGCCGGCGGTACATCACATGCGGATCGGTCGTCGGGTTGCCCTCGGCGTCGAGCAGCGTATCGGGAGCGATGCTCTCGCCCTTGTTGCGGGCGACGCGCACCTTGCCCATCGCGATCCGGCTGGTCGCCATGTCGGCGATGATCGGCCGGTCGGGCTCGGGGCCGGGGAGCGCGATGCACAACGGATTGGTGCCGAACCGGCCGTCGCCGCCGCGCCACGGCGCGACCGATGGGCGCTGGTCGGTGATGTTGACGAAATGCAGCGAAACCAGCCCCGCGCCCGCGCACATCTCGCCATAGGTGCCGACCCGGCCGATGTGGTGCGCATTGCGCAGCGCGACGACCGCGATCCCGTCCCGCCTGGCCCGCTTGATGCCGAGCAAGGTGGCGTTGCGGGCGACGATCTGGCCGTAGCCGCGCTCGCCGTCATAGACCAGCATCGAGCCGCTGTCGCTGACGATGCGGCCCGGCTGGTTGGCGACCGCCTTGCCGCCGCCGAGGTTGCGCAGATAGCTGGGGATCATGCCGACCCCGTGGCTGTCGTGGCCTTTGAGGTTGGCCTCGACGAGGTGGTCTGCGACGATTTGCGCCTCCTCCTCGTCACTGCCGGCGGCGGCGAAAACCCGGCGCGCGATACCGGTCAGTCGGATCGAATCGATCAGCGGCATGTCATGGTCCCTCGGCGTTCGCTCGCTAAACCGCGATGCGCTTCCCCCGGCTTTCGCCGGGGTCAGCCCATCCTACACCTCGCGCGCCGTTGCCGCAGGATGGGTTGACCCCGGCGAAAGCCGGGGGAAACCCATCAATCATCCGCGACGTCAGGGTTCTCCCAGATCCTCGTCGCGCGCGGCGATGCGCAGCTGGTGTGCCGGGTAGACGCCGAGGATCTTCACTTCGCGCGAGAAGAATTCGAGCTCCTCGAGCGCCAGCTTCAACGGGCGATCGTCTGGGTGGGCCTCGACATCGGCATAGAACTGGGTCGCCGCGAACTGGCCGCCGACCATGTAGCTTTCGAGCTTGGTCATGTTGACACCATTGGTGGCGAAGCCGCCCAATGCCTTGTAGAGCGCGGCCGGCACGTTGCGGACATTGAACACAAAGGTCGTCACGGTCGGCCCGCCGCGCGGCGCCCGGCGCGGCTCGCGCGACATGACGAGAAACCGCGTCGTGTTGTGCTCGGCGTCCTCGATGTTCTCCTTGAGCGACACGAGGCCGTAGATCTCGCCGGCAAGCTCGGACGCGATCGCGGCGATCGTCGGATCGCCGAGCTCCTTGATTTCGGCCGCGCTGCCGGCGGTATCGGCGCGGACCACCGGCTGGAGCCCCTGCGCGCGGATGAAGTTGCGGCACTGCGACAGCGCGTGAACGTGGCTCCTGACCGTGCGGATCCGGTCCAGCGTCGCGCCGGGCAGGGCCAAGAGGTAATGGTTCACCCGCTCGAAATGCTCGCCGATGATGAAGAGGCCCGAATCCGGCATCAGATGGTGGATGTCGGCGACCCGGCCGGCGACCGAGTTCTCGATCGGCATCATGGCGAGCGCCGCCCTTCCCTCGCGGACCGCGGCGAACGCGTCCTCGAAGGCGGCGCACGGCAGCGTCGTCATCGCCGGAAAGACATGCCGGCAGGCGAGATCGGAATAGGCCCCCGGCGCCCCCTGAAAGGCGATGGTCTCTTCTGGGTTGCGTGTGTCAGTCATTTTCCAATCATCGAAACTCAAGTGACACCTCACCATCAGGACTTTGTGTCAGGCGCAAAAAGTAACTGTCATTGCGAGCGAAGCGAAGCAATCTCGGGGGGCGGAGCGCATTCGGCTCGGGATTGCTTCGTCGCTTCGCTCCTCGCAATGACACGTCGAGGGCGCGCAGAATCGTGGACGCTATGGGGCGGGCGGCGAGGGGTGGCATCCTGGTCGCTGAACCACCTTTGATGGAGCGTCCCATGCGAAAGTTCGACGATCAGAGCAGGGGCCTTGTCGCCCTCGATCAGGATAGCACGCTGATTGCGGTGATCGAGATGAGCCAGTCGTGCTGGCTGGTTGGCGGGTTGGTTCGGGGGCTGAACCGCGCGCCGGAGAAGCAGTTGTCGGCCGATCCGGCAGGGCTGCTGCGGCGGCTGCACCGCTGGTGCGACGCAGCGGTCAAGGCCGGTCGGCCGATCGCGCGTCTTTGCGTTGCCTCTGAAGCCGGTCGGGACGGGTTCTGGCTGGCGCGCCGGCTGCAGCAGCGCGAGATCGAATGCCATGTCATTCATCCCCCCTGGCATCCCCCTGGCATCCCCCTGGCATCCCCCGGCATCCCCCTGGCATCCCCCTGGCATCCCCCTGGCATCCGACGAGCATCCCGGTGTCGCGCGAGCACCGCCGGGCGAAGACCGATCGGCTCGATCTGGGGCTGCTGCAGCGCGCCTTCCCCGGGTGGTTGCGCGGCGCGGCCAAGCACTGCAGCATGGCGGCGATCCCGAGCCTGGCCGAGGAAGACGCCAGGCTGGCGAACCGCGAGCGCTGGACGCTCGGCCATGCGGCCACGCGCATCGTCAACCGCATCACCTCGAGCCTGGC
>CAYMRQ010000351.1:0-3426 GCA_964392845.1 uncultured Rhizobium sp. | reverse complement strand
AGCGCCGGGCCGTGTTTCTGACCGATATCGCCCTGGTTGTCCTGGTCGGCGGGTTGGGGGGCGTACTCGGTTACGACCGGGTCGCGCAGGTCCAGCTCCCGATCATGATCATCGCGTCGATTGCCGGGGTCTGGCTGTTCTCGATCCAGCACCGCTTCGAGGACACGCTGTGGTCGTCCGGTTCGGCCTGGAGCTTTGGCGCGGCCGCGCTGCGCGGCTCGTCCCATCTCGACCTGCCGCCCATTCTGCGCTGGTTTACCGGCAATATCGGGTTCCACCATGTGCATCATCTCAATCCGCGCATCCCGAATTACCGGCTCAAAGAGTGCCATGACGCGGCCGCGATCCTGCAAACCGCGCCGCGGCTGACCCTCGGCAGGGCACTGCGCGCCGTGCATTATGCGTTATGGGACGAGGATCTGGGGCGCATGGTGCGGTTTCCCGCGGCAAACCGCGGCGCAGCCAGGCGTTGCCTCAGGGCGCCTGCGGGGAGATGAGCCCGAGCTGGTCGGCGAGGCGAACGAGCTGCGCCACACCGCTCGCCTGCATCTTTCGCATCACCTGCCGGCGATGCATCTTCACGGTCATTTCGCTGACGCCGAGATCGCCGGCGATCTGCTTGTTCAGCCGGCCGGCGACGACGAGCGACAGCACCTGGCGCTCGCGCGCCGTCAGCATATCGAACCGTGCGCGCAGCTCGGCCAATCGCATTTCGCCGGCGCGGCGGGTGCGGTCCTCCTCCAGCGCCGTCCCGACCGCGTCGAGCAGGTCCTGATCGCGGAAAGGCTTGGTCAGAAACTCCACCGCGCCCGCCTTCATGGCGCGTACCGACATCGGAACATCGCCATAGCCGGTGATGAAGATGATCGGGAGCTGGGCGTTGGCCTTGCCCAGCTCGCGCTGCATATCGAGCCCGCTGCGCCCGGGAAAGCGGATGTCGAGCACGATGCAGCCGGGCCGGTCCGGGCGCTCGCTCTGCAGGAATTCCTGAGGCGATGCGAACAACTCGACCTCGAACCCGACCGACTTGAGAAGATTATCGAGGGCCTTGCGCATCGACGCGTCGTCATCGATGACGACAATCGTGGGCTGCTGCTCGGGAGTCCCGCTGCGCTGCTGCATCCGACCGGCTTAAGGTGCTTTCAACATATAGGCCCGCCGGTAGCGCGCGAACACGGCGTTGAAATCGCGCACCGCCTCCCGCGGGCCTTGCGGATATGACCAGATCGCGCCGATCACGGCGAGGAAATCGGCGCCCGCTTCGACCAGGGGCGCGCA
Organism: uncultured Rhizobium sp.; assembly: GCA_964392845.1. Taxonomy (GTDB): domain Bacteria; phylum Pseudomonadota; class Alphaproteobacteria; order ATCC43930; family CGMCC-115725; genus DATARH01. Next base: position 2,148 of record CAYMRQ010000351.1, on the reverse strand, counting down.
ATTCTCCTGGCTGATCCCGCCGATCGCGCAGCATGGCACCACGGTTGTCTGCGACCAGTCGCGCAGCACCTCGGGCGTGGCGCGAAATTTCGCGCCAGCCTTGGTCATGCTCGGAAAGAACGCGCCGAACGCGACGTAGTCGGCGCCGGCTTCGGCGGCGAGGATCGCGCGGTGCCGGCTGTCGCCGCAGGTGACCCCGACGATGCGGTCGGGCCCCAACAGCCGGCGCGCCTCGCCATAGGGCGCGTCCTCCTCGCCGACATGCACCCCGTCGCAGCCAAGCTCGGCGGCAAGGTCCGGCCGGTCGTTCACGATGAAGGCGACGCCGCGCTCTTGCGCGATCGGCTGCAGGATCCGGGTGGCGCGCCGGACCGTGGCATCGTCGACATCCTTCAGCCGGAGCTGCAGGCAGGCAACATCGCCCCCGGCGAGCGCTTCCTCGAGGTCCCTGGCAAAACGATCGGGGTCGAGCGCCGGCGGCGTGATCAGGTAGAGCCGGGTGGTTGCCTGTGCCGGATCGCGCTGCATGTTACCGGGTGTGATCAGTCTTTCCCCTGATAGATCTTGATGATGCGATTCAGCATGTCGAGGGCTTCCGCTTTCGGCCGCTGGAAGGTGTTGCGGCCGATGATCGAGCCGTTGGCGCCGCCGGCATAGACCGCGCGCACCTCATTGAGGACGCCGTCGAGGTCCTTCGCCTCGCCGCCGGAGAAAACGACGATGCGCTTGCCGTTGAAGGCCGACTGCACGACGTGGCGGATGCGCGCCGCCGGGGTCGAGATGTCGATGTTCTGCTTTTCGTACACCGCCTTCGCGGCGGCCAGTTCGAGATGCGCGGTCGGCGGCTTGACCTTGATGATGTGCGCGCCGAGCTGCGCCGCGATCTGCGCCGCATAGGCGCAGATATCGATCGCGGTCTCGCCCTCGCGCGACAGGTTGCCGCCGCGCGGATAGGACCAGATCACCACGGCAAGACCGTGCGCCTTGGCCTCGCAGGCCATCTCGGCGATATCACGCATCTGGTGATAGGCATCGTCCGAGCCGGGGTAGATCGTAAAGCCGATCGCCGCGCAGCCGAGGCGCAGCGCATCCTTGACGCTCCCGGTCACCGCCTGGCTCGCGTTCTCCTTGGCGCGCGACATGCTGTTGGCGTTGTTGAGCTTGAGGATCGTCGGAACCTGACCGGCATAGGTCGAGGCGCCGCCCTCGATAAAGCCGAGCGGCGCGGCAAAAGCCGACAGCCCCGCCTCGATCGCCAGCTGCCAATGATAATGCGGGTCGTAGGCCGGCGGGTTCGGCGCAAAGCTGCGCGCCGGGCCGTGCTCGACCCCCTGATCGACCGGTAGGATCAGCACCTTGCCGGTGCCGCCGAGCTTGCCGTGCATCAGGATGCGGGCGAGGTTCGCCTTGGTGCCGGGGTTGTCGCTCTCGTAATGGCTGAGGATCTTCTGGACCTGACCGTTGATCTTCATCGCAGGGTTCCTCCTGGCGGGCCGACCGATTTCTCCCTTTTAGCAAAACGCCGCGGGCGAGGCGAGGATCTCGGCGCAGCGGCGGCGCAGGGTTTCGGTTGAGGCAAAGAATTCGCCGCCCAGGTCGAGCGCTGGGACCGGCCGCGCGGTCAGCAGCCGGACGCCGCGCTGGCGGGCGATGTCGGCCAGGCGCTCGGCGACATCGGCTCGGCCGGTGAAGACAATGCCCTCGATCCCGGCACCGATCGCCGCCTGGGCGGCACCGGCGTCATCCCCGCAATCGAGCAGCGCCGTGCATCGCGCCGCCGGAACGGCGTCGCGGGCCGCGGCGATCAGCGCGCCGAACCAGCCCGGCCCGCCATAGATCCCGGCATCGGGGGCGCTGGAGAGGGTGACCGCCCGCCCGGCCTCATCCGCCGCGCTGAGCGCCGCGACCGCATGCGCGAGCGAGTGGATGATGATGACCGAACCGTCGCAGATTTGAACCACGGAGACACGCAGAGCACGGCGAAAGAATGCAGTCCAGAGCAATTTCCGGGCGAGTCGGCTCGCGCCGTGCCTGCCCCTCACCTCCCACGCTCCGCGTGGGTCCCTCCCTCTCCCCGCGGCCGCGCTAATGTACCGCTTTCGACAGACGATTCACGCGGAGGTCAGAAAGTGCGATTGTGGGGTCATG
>CAYMRQ010000350.1:0-3632 GCA_964392845.1 uncultured Rhizobium sp. | reverse complement strand
CCTCGACATTGTCGATGACCTCGGCCATGTCGTCTTCGTCCTCGCCGAGCTCGGAGGCGTCCTCGATCAGCTCCTCGTCCTCCTCCTCGGCCTCTTCGAGCGCGACGGTCTCCTCCTCTTCGTCCTCGACCGCTTCGACCTCCGCGGTTTCGAGATCGGCATCGATATCATCGGCGACGACCGGCTCGAGTGGCTTCTCGACCGGCGCCGCCGGCCGCGCCCGGCGCGCCCGCAGCAGAGCCTCGGGATCGAATGGCGTACTGCATTTCGGGCAGGTGATCGGGTCGCGCAGCAGATCGTAATAGCGCGCGCCGCAGCTCGGGCAGATGCGCTTGGTGCCCCATTCGGGTTTGGCCAACAGCGGCTCCTATCGGTTCACGTGTCGGGTCGGTAATTTCGTCAGGCGTGGCGGGCGCCATTGCCACAGCCGGCGCAGCCTGTCAAAAACAAATGCCGGCCGGCCGGTATTCGGCAGCGCCATATGGGCCGGCGTTGCCGTACTGGCAAGAGCGGCCGGTTCCGATCTGTGAGCCGGGTTTGCTGCCCCCCAGGTCTTATGATGCTGAACGACCCTGCGCTCCCTGCCCCTGCGACGATGCCATCTCCGCTCATCGGGGCGCGCCCCGCGGCGCCGCTCGCCGGTGTGGTCGCGGTGCCGGGCGATAAATCGATTTCGCACCGCGCGCTGATGCTGGGCACGCTCGCCGTCGGGCGCACCGAGATCACCGGGCTCCTCGAAGGCGAGGACGTGCTGGCGACGGCGGCGGCGCTGCGCGCGATGGGCGCCGAAATCGTCCGCGCCGACGACGGCCGCTGGCTCGTCGATGGGGTCGGGCTGGGCGGCCTTGCCGAGCCCGATAACGTGCTCGATCTCGGCAATTCCGGGACCTCGGCGCGGCTCCTCCTCGGCATCCTCGCGAGCCACCCGTTCACCGCGTTCGTGACCGGCGATGCGTCGCTGCGGCGCCGGCCGATGGGCCGCGTCATCGCGCCGCTGTCGCGCTTCGGCGCGCAGTTCCTCGGCCGCGAAGGCGGCCGCCTGCCGCTGGCGGTGACCGGCGCGACGAATCCGGTCCCGATCACCTACCGGCTGCCGGTGCCATCGGCGCAGGTCAAAACGGCGGTGCTCTTCGCCGGGCTCAACACGCCCGGGGCGACGAGCGTCGTTGAGCCGCAGCCGACCCGCGACCATACCGAGCGCATGCTTGGACATTTCGGCGCCAAGGTCACGGTCGAGGCCGAGCCGGGCGGCGGCCGGCGGATCACGGTGGCGGGCCATCCCGAGCTCGTTGCGGCGCCGATCACGGTGCCGGGCGACCCGTCCTCGGCGGCCTTCCCGCTCGTCGCGGCGCTGATCGTGCCGGGGTCGGACGTGACGATCGCCAATGTCGGGCTCAACCCGTCGCGCACCGGCCTGGTCTTATGCCTCAAAGAGATGGGCGCCGATATCGTCCTCGAAAACCAGCGCGAGGCGGGCGGCGAGCCGGTCGCCGATTTGCGGGTGCGTGCGGGGAAGCTGACCGGCGCCGACATCCCGCCCGAGCGGGCGCCGTCGATGATCGACGAATACCCGATCCTTGCCGTCGCCGCCGCCTGCGGGCAGGGCCGCACCGTGATGCGAGGCCTCGCCGAGCTCAGGGTCAAGGAAAGCGACCGGCTTGCCGGCATCGCCGAAGGGCTTGCCCGCTGCGGCGTCGCGGTCAGGATCGAGGGGGACGATCTGATCGTCGAGGGCGATGGCGGGCCGCCGAAGGGCGGGGTGATGATCGAGACCCAACTCGACCATCGCATGGCGATGGCTTTCCTGGTCTTGGGGCTCGCCACCGACCAGCCGGTGCGGATCGACGATGCCCGCCCGATCGCGACAAGCTTTCCCGATTTCGTGCCGCTGATGACCCGGCTTGGCGCCAGATTCACGGGGCCTCGCCAGCAATGATGTGGTTGACCCGTCATTCCCGCGAAAGCGGGAATCCAGAGCTACAAATCCGCACGCTTGCCCTGGACCCCCGCTTCCGCGGGGGTGACGATTGAAGGGTACGGTGAGCGCGCGCCGCCCTTTCGTCGTCGCGATCGACGGCCCGGCCGCTGCCGGCAAGGGCACCCTGGCGCGCCGCCTCGCTGAGCGGTTTGCGCTCGCTCATCTCGACACCGGCAAACTCTATCGCGCCACCGCCCTCATTGTCCTTGAGGAGGGCGCCGATCCGGGCGATCCCGGCGCCGCGGTTGCCGCGGCGCGGCGGGTGTCTCCGGCGGTCCTCGGCGACCCGCTGCTGTCGAGCGAAGCGGTCGCCCGCGCTTCCTCGATCGTCTCCGCGCTCCCGGCGGTGCGCGAGGCGCTCTTGGCGATGCAGCGCGATTTCGCGGCGCACCCGCCGGTCCTTGCCGATGGTGTAAAGCGCGGGGGCGTCAAGCCCAGGGGAATCAAGCCCAGGGGCGCCGTTCTCGATGGCCGCGACATCGGCACGGCGGTGTGTCCCGACGCCGCGGTGAAGCTGTTTGTCACGGCCAGCCCCGAGGCCCGCGCCGGGCGCCGGCTGCGGGAGTTGCAGGAGCGCGGCGTGGCGGCTATACATGGCGATGTCCTGCAGGACATGAAGGAACGCGACGCGCGCGACAGCTTGCGTCGGGTCGCTCCGCTCGCGGCAGCCCCCGATGCCGTCATCATCGACACGACGCAGCTCGATGCCGATCAGGTGTTCGAGCGGGCCTCGGACATTATTGCACGCGCGCTCGCCGCCCAGGGCCGATAGCTTTGGGTTGACGAGCCCCAGTGCTCTCCTTTCCTCTCCTGTCAGCAGGGCCGGGTCGATGTGGCCGCACCCGTTTTCCGCCGGCTGCCCGCTCCGCTGCGATCCCGGCGGGGCCGCTTCGCTTCCCCCACCCTACCCTCCCGCGCAAGCGGGGGAGGGTAGGGTGGGGGCGGGATCGAGGAGAAGGAATGGCCGTAGCAACCGAAACCGCCGAACTCGCCCCGAAAGAGAATTTCGCCGCGCTGCTTGCTGAATCGCTTGGCGTCGCCAACGGTCTCGAAGGCACGGTCATCAAAGGGCGGGTCATCGCCATCGAGAACGATGCCGCGCTGATCGATGTCGGCCTCAAATCGGAAGGGCGCGTGGCGCTCAAGGAATTCGCCGTCCCCGGCGCCGCGCCGGATATTCATGTCGGCGATATCGTCGAGGTCTTCCTCGAGCGGATGGAAGACAAGAACGGCGAGGCGCAGCTGTCGCGCGAGAAGGCGCGGCGCGAAGAGGCCTGGACCCAGCTCGAGAAAAGCTTTCAGGCGAATGATCGGGTGACCGGCACGATCTTCGGTCGGGTCAAGGGCGGGTTCACGGTCGATCTCAACGGCGCGGTCGCGTTTCTGCCGGGCAGCCAGGTCGATATCCGTCCGGTCCGCGACATCGCCCCGCTCCTGGGCTCGCCGCAGCCCTTCCAGATCCTCAAGATGGATCGCTCGCGCGGCAATATCGTCGTGTCGCGCCGCGCCGTCCTCGAAGAGAGCCGCGCCGAGCAGCGTTCCGAGCTGGTGGCCAGCCTCAAGGAGGGCCAGATCCTCACCGGCGTCGTCAAGAACATCACCGATTACGGCGCCTTCGTCGATCTGGGCGGCGTCGACGGGCTGCTGCATGTCA
>CAYMRQ010000349.1:0-3646 GCA_964392845.1 uncultured Rhizobium sp. | reverse complement strand
TCCTCGTTGCCGAGGATCAGCGCCACCGGCCGATCGCTGCGCAGCTCGGCCAGCGGAATGCCGTCGGCGAGGGCGGTGCCGACGATCCGGTAGCCCCGCTTCAGCGCGGCCAGCGCGGCCAGCAGCGGCGCCCGATAAAGTGTCACGCGGTCGAGTGCGCCTTCGGCGATACGGTAGCGCGACGCCGAGGATGATCCCGCTCACCGGCTCGGCGATGCCCTGGCCGTTATAGGCCGGCCGGAAGCCGCCATCCGGCAGCTTCATCACCCGCGCCCCGGGGGCCATCGGGGGATCGGTGGGTATTGGCCGCTAACCGCAATAAATTCACACGCTCTGAGGAGTGCACCGGAGGGGCGCGTCTCGAAGGACGCACGATCGGGGTGCAGTCCGTCTCCGGCCAGGATGGCGAAATCTATTCGCAAACTCTGAGAACTGCAGCGCGAAACCGCCGCCATCCGCGGCACAAAATAACCGGATTCTCGCAAGCTCGATTCGCCTTCGCTTGTTAATTTATGCATACTGCGGCATGGCGGATCGCGCCCTGCATTCGCCGTGAGGGAAGGTGCGGCCTCGGGCCGGTGGAAGAGCGAATTGAGGATGGCAGCGCAAGGCGAAAAAGGGCTCTACGATCCGCGCAACGAGCATGATGCTTGCGGCGTCGGCTTTGTCGCGAACATCAAGGGCCGAAAATCGCACGATATCATCCGGCGCGGCTTGCAGATCCTCGTCAACCTCGACCATCGCGGCGCGGTTGGCGCCGACCCGCTGATGGGCGACGGCGCCGGCTGCATGATCCAGATGCCCGATCACCTGCTGCGTCATTGGGCGGAGGGGCGCGGCATCGATCTGCCGATGCCCGGGCGCTATGCCGTCGCGATGTGCTTCCTGCCCTGGGACGAGACGGCACGCGCCGTTGCCATGGAGCATGTCGAGGCGTTCCTGCGCGCCGAGGGGCAGACATTGCTCGCCTGGCGCGATGTCCCGACCGACACCAATGGGCTCGGCGCCCGGGTCATCGAGACGATGCCGTGGATCGCCCAGGCGATCGTCGCGGCGGGCCCCGACATCGCCGATCAGGACGCCTTCGAGCGCAAGATCCTGACCGCCCGCAAGCAGATCCTCAACACCGTCGACGACCTCGGCCGGCGCCTGCCGGCGATCCGCGACCTCTACATGCCGTCGTTCTCGACCCGCACGGTCGTCTACAAGGGGCTCCTCTTGGCGCCGCAGGTCGAAAGCTTTTACGAGGATCTGCGTAACCCACTGACCGTGTCGGCGCTGGCGCTCGTCCATCAGCGCTTTTCGACCAACACCTTTCCGTCCTGGCGCCTCGCGCACCCCTACCGGTTCATCTGCCACAACGGCGAGATCAACACGGTGCGCGGCAACGTCAATTGGATGTACGCCCGCCGCCGGACGATGGAATCCGAGCTGCTCGGCCCGGATCTCGACAAGATGTGGCCGATCATTCCGCATGGGCAGTCGGACACCGCCTGCATCGACAACGCCCTCGAACTCCTCGTCATCGGCGGCGGCTATTCGCTGGCGCACGCGATGATGATGCTGATCCCGGAGGCCTGGTCCGACCCGCTGATGGATCCCCAGCGCCGCGCCTTTTACGAATACCATGCGGCGCTGATGGAGCCGTGGGACGGGCCGGCGGCGATCGCCTTCACCGACGGACGCCAGATCGGCGCGACGCTCGATCGCAACGGCTTGCGCCCGGCGCGCTACATCATCACCGACGACGACCATGTGATCATGGCCTCCGAAGCCGGCGTGTTGCCGGTGCCGGAAGACAAGATCACCCGCAAATGGCGGCTCCAGCCCGGCAAGATGCTGCTGATCGACCTCGAGGAAGGCCGCATCATCGACGACGACGAGATCAAGCGGAAGCTCGCCGCCGAGCATCCCTACGAGGCGTGGCTGAAAGAGACCCAGTACAAGCTGGAGGAACTGCCCGAGGCGCCCGAGGCGGCTCTCCCGGCGGTCTCCAACGATCCCTCGAACCGGCTCGACCAGCAGCAGGCCTTTGGCTACACCCAGGAGGATATTCAGTTTTTCCTCGAGCCGATGGCGCGCGAGGGCGACGATCCCGTAGGCTCGATGGGCACCGACACGCCGATCGCCGCGTTCTCCAACCGGCCGAAGCTCTTATACAACTACTTCAAGCAGAATTTCGCGCAGGTCACCAACCCGCCGATCGATCCGATCCGCGAAGAGCTGGTGATGTCACTGATTTCGATGATCGGGCCGCGGCCGAACCTGTTGGGCCACGCGGTCGGCACGCACCACCGGCTCGAAGTCGCGCAGCCGATCCTGACCGACGGCGACCTCGCCAAGATCCGCAACATCGAGCATCTGATCGACGGCCGCTTCAAGACCGACACGCTCGACATCACCTGGCCGGCGGCGGAGGGGGCAGGTGGCATCGCGCCGGCGCTCGAGCGCATCTGCAACGAGGCGACCGCGGCGGTCGAGGCCGGGCACAACATCCTCATTCTGTCCGATCGCGCGGTTTCGCCCGAGCTTGTGCCGATCCCGGCGCTGCTCGCCACCTCGGCGGTGCACCATCACCTGATCCGCCAGGGGCTGCGCACCCGGACCGGGATCGTCGTCGAGACCGGCGAGCCGCGCGAGGTGCATCATTTCTGCGTCCTCGCGGGCTATGGCGCCGAGGCGATCAACCCCTATCTCGCCTTCGCCACGGTCGACCAGATCCGCACCGAGAACGGCCTGCCGTTGAGCGCCGAGCAGGTGCAGAAGAATTATCTAAAGGCGCTCGCCAAGGGCATCCTCAAGGTGATCTCCAAGATGGGGATCTCGACCTATCAGTCTTATTGCGGCGCCCAGATCTTCGACGCGGTGGGGTTAGAGAGCGACTTCGTCGACCAGTATTTCACCGGCACCGCGACGACGATCGAAGGCGCCGATCTCAATGCCATCGCCGAGGAGGCGCTGGTCCGCCACGCCCGCGCCTACGGCGACGACCCGCTCTATCGCGAGATGCTCGATCTCGGCGGCGACTACGGCTTCCGCCTGCGCGGCGAGGCGCATGCCTGGACGCCGCAATCGGTCGCCCGGCTGCAGCATGCGGTGCGCGGCAATTCGCTGGCCGACTACAAGGCCTTTGCCGCGACGATCAACGACCAGAGCGAGCGCCTGTTGACGATCCGCGGGCTGATGCGCCTGCGCATGGCCGACGAGCCCTTGCCGCTCGACGAGGTCGAGTCGGCCGCGTCGATCGTCCATCGCTTCGCCACCGGGGCGATGAGCTTTGGCTCGATCAGCCGCGAGGCGCACACCACGCTGGCGATCGCGATGAACCGCATCGGCGGCAAGTCGAACACCGGCGAGGGCGGCGAGGAAGCCTCGCGGTTTAAGCCGCTGCCGAACGGCGATTCGATGCGCTCGGCGATCAAGCAGGTCGCCTCGGGGCGGTTCGGCGTCACCACCGAATACCTCGTCAACGCGGACGTGCTGCAGATCAAGATGGCGCAAGGGGCGAAGCCTGGGGAAGGGGGGCAGTTGCCCGGCCGCAAGGTCGACAAGATCATCGCCCGGGTGCGCTATTCGACCCCCGGCGTCGGCTTGATCTCGCCGCCGCCGCACCACGACATCTATTCGATCGAGGATCTGGCGCAGC
>CAYMRQ010000348.1:0-3650 GCA_964392845.1 uncultured Rhizobium sp. | reverse complement strand
AGCTGTGGGTCAAACTTGACCCGGAGCCAATCGCCCAAAAGGTTCGCCGATAGCACCATCAAGACGATGCAGCCGCCCGGGAACACAGTCAGCCACCAATAGCCGACCATCAGGCCCTGCTTGCCGTCTGACAGCATCAGTCCCCACGCTGGCTCCGGCGGCGGCACGCCGACCCCGAGGAACGACAGCGTCGCCTCGGTGATGATCACCACGCCCAGCATCAAGGTGCCGAGCACGACCGCGGAGTTGATGACGTTGGGCAGGATGTGGCGCCGCATGATCGTCAATTTGGAGCAGCCGGCGACGATGGCAAGCCGGACGAACTCGCGCTCCTTGAGCGAGAGCACCTCGCCGCGGATCACCCGCGCGTAGCGCGTCCAATAGACCAGGCCGAGGATGATGACGATGTTCCACATGCTGGGCCCGACGATCGCGGCGAGAAAGATCGCGAAGGTCAGCGCCGGCAAGGCGAGCCAGGTGTCGGTGACGCGCATGATGACCTGGTCGACCCAGCCGCCGAGATAGCCCGAAACGATGCCGAGCGAGGTTCCGACCACGCCGGCGAAGACGACCGCGGTGAAGCCGACCACCATCGACACCCGCGCGCCGAAGATCAGCCGCGACAGCACGTCGCGCCCGAGCTGGTCGGTGCCGAGCAGGTATTCGGTGCTGCCGCCGATCACCCAGAAGGGTGGTTTGAAGCGCGCCGTGAGGGCGCCGATCTCGGGGTTGTGCGGCGCCAGCTGGTTGGCGAAGACCGCGACGAAAGCGATGCCGACGAGGATCAGCATCGGGATCAGGGGAACATCGCCAAGCCGCAGCGAGCGGATGGCGGTGAAGCGCGGCGCGCGCGGCGAGCGCGACGGAAGGCGGATGACGTCTGCGGGGGTGCTCATGGCGTCAGCTCTCCAGCCGGATGCGCGGATCGATCACGGCGTACAGGATGTCGATCATTAGGTTCACGATCACGATCATAAAGCCGCCGAGGATCACGACGCCCTGGACGATCGGGAAGTCGCGGAAGGTGATGCCCTCGTAGAGGAGCCGCCCAATCCCCGGCCAGGCGAACACCGTCTCCACCACCACGGCGACATTGATCATGATGACGAGGTTGATGCCGGCCAGCGTGAGCACCGGGATGAGCGCGTTCTTGAAGGCGTGCTTGGCGATCACCAGGGATTGCGGCAGCCCCTTGAGCCGGGCCAGCTTGATGTATTCGGAGCCCAGCACATCGAGCATTGAGGAGCGGGTGAGGCGCATGTGCGACGCGGCGAAATACCAGCCGAGCGCAAAGGCCGGCATGATCAGGTGGAGCGGACTGCCGGCGCCCGATGACGGCAGCCAGCCGAGATAAACCGAGAAAACCAGGATCAGCACCAGGCCGACCAGGAAGGATGGCAGCGAAAGCCCCAGGAGCGAAAACAGCTTGCCGAAACCGTCCCAGAACCCGCCGACATTCACCGAGGCGAGGATCCCGCTCGGTATGCCGATCAAGAGCGACAGCGCCATCGCGACGAAGGCCAGGAGCAGCGAGTTGGGCAGCCGCTGGAGATAGAGCTCGAAGACCGGCGTCTGGTAATAAAAGGACTGACCGAGATCGCCCTGCAACAGGCTGAGGACAAACAGCCCGTATTGCACCGGGAGCGGCCGATCGAGACCGAACTGATGGTGGATCGCCGCGATATCCGCCTCGCTCGCCCCCGGCTCGACCAGCAGCGTCGCCGGATCGCCGGTCACCCGAACGAAGAAGAAGATGGTCACCGATAATAAAAACAGCGACAGCAGGCAGTAGCCCACCCGCCGAATGATGTACTGTTTCATGCTGCCCTCGGGTCCGAATCGTATTATGCGATGTCTATGATTTGGCCTTGATCGTGATGTCCTCGTAGGGCCCGGTGTAAGCAAACCCCGGGATCAGCCCGAACCCGGATTCGCCGACGCGCGGCCCGTGGCCGTTGATAAAGGCGAGCTGCCAGATCGGCGCGAACATCGTCCGCTCATAGACGATCTGCTGCATCTTGTGCAAGATCGCCTCGCGTCGCTTCGGATCCAGCTCGCCGGCCTGCTTCGCGAACAGCTCGTCGAGATCGGGGTAGCTGCCATAGGCATAGGTGCCCCCCTTGACCGCGCACATCTCAAGGCGGGTGGCCGCGTTGCCAAAAGCGCCGCTGCCGCCCTGGATCAGGTTCTTCAACTTTTTCTCGGCGTAGCTTTTGAAAAACGCCGCCCGCTCAAGCGGCCGCAGCCGAACGCGGATCCCCACTTCGGCGAGATTGTTGACGATCGCCTCGCCGAGGTTCGAATAGGAGGCGTCGCAATAATACTCGCCGCCATCAAAGCCGTTCGGGTGGCCCGCCTCGGCAAGGAGCTGGCGGACCTTCGCCGGCTCGTAGCCCGGGGCGGGAGGCTGCCAGTAATAGTCGAAGGTGTCCGGCACGAACGAATTGCCGGTGAGCCGGGAATAGCCCAGGGTCAGCGCCTGATTGATGCCCTTGCGGTCAATCGCGAGGCTCGCCGCCCGGCGCACCCGCTCGTCGTGCCACGGCGATTTTGGGTCCCACTGATCGGCAAAGGCGATCCACTGCGTACCCTGGATGACCGAGGGCTTAAGCATTAGACCCGGGGTGCCGCGCAGCTCTTCGGCAAGCTCGCCGCGGATCGAGTAGACGATATCGATCTCTGCATTCTTCAGCGCCGCCAGCCGCGTCGATTCGTCGGGAATAACCCTGAACACTAGGCGCTTCACGCTCGGTGTCTTGCGCCAGTATCCGTCGAATGCCTCAAGGATCAGCTCAACCCCCGGGGTGAACGAGACGAATTTGTAAGGTCCGGCACCGATCGGCGCCTTCTTGTATCCCTCTTCGCCGACCTTCTCGACGTATTTCTTGGGAACGATCCAGCCCGCCCCGGTGGCGGCGCAGTAGAAAACCATGAAATCGGCCCACGGTTCCTTGAGCTTGAAGCGGACATGCTGCGGGTCCGGGGTTTCCACCGCGACGATTCGTGCCTTCAATATATCGTGCGAGGTGCCGCGGTAGCGCTCGAACGAGAATTTGACGTCCTCGGCGGTCACCGGGTCGCCGTTGTGGAATTTCACGCCTTTCCGCAACACGAAATCATAGGTGAGCCCGTCCTCCGAAGCCGACCACGATTCGGCGAGGCACGGCGCCATCGGCTTGCCCGGCATCGCCTTCACCATCGCGTCATGCACCGCGTACATCACCATGAACGGGGTGATGATCCCCGGTGTCTCGGCCGGGTCGAACCAGGTCGGCGCGAGCGAGACGTGCACGCCCCAGGTCAACTGCCCGTCCGGACCTGCGGCGAGCGCCGCGCCGGGAGCGGCCGCGACGATCCCGAGCGCGGCGAGCGCGAGGAGGTCGCGGCGGGTCATCTCGGGCCGATCGCCCGCGGCGGCGGCTGGTTCGCGGTAATGCCCAGCTGAACTCATGACGGCTCCATCCCGGTGACCCCTTATGCCAAGGCCGTGCAGCGAATGTAGCTCGGCCCTATCCGGATGTCTCGGCTATTCTAGGGGAACGCCTATTCAACCAAAGATTTACAAATCGTAGCGTGGGCCGGCGCGCTCCGGGTTTTAGCCCGGATTTCTCAAAGGGTAGGTGCATCGGGCTGCTGCATCTGAGAAAATC
>CAYMRQ010000347.1:0-3660 GCA_964392845.1 uncultured Rhizobium sp. | reverse complement strand
GTGCGATTGTGGGGTCATGAGCAGGATCGAACCCATCCGGTTGTCGTCTGGCGATTGGGATCGGCTGGCGCGGCGCGAGCCGATATGACCGGAAATTGCTCTGAAAGATCAGGTGCCGTTGCGGCCCGGCAGCCGCCAGTTGGGCAAGAACCGGCGGGGCTCGCGCGGCGTTGGGCCCCAAGGCTGCGGCGGCGCTGGGCCCCAGGGCTGTGGCGGCATATCAGCCGGCGACAGTTCGGCTCCCGGCTCCGGCGGCGCGACTGCGATCGGCCCCGGATCGTGGCCGCCGGCAAAGCGCACCAGCGCATCGACGCGGCGATCGACCGAAGGATGCGTCGCGAACAGATCCTCAAAGCCCTCGCGCGGGTTGTCGACGCACATCTCCATGACGGCCGAGGTCGCCCCCGGAAGCTCGCCCTTTCCTTCGATCTTGCGCAACGCCGTGATCATCGCGTCAGGGTTCTTGGTCAGCTCGACCGAGCCGGCGTCGGCGAGGAACTCGCGCGAGCGCGACAGCGCGAAGCGGATGACGATCGAGAGTAACCACGCGACGACAATCAGCGCGACGCCGATCAGGATCGCCGCCGCCGCGCCGCCCGAGCCCTTGCGGTCGCTGTTGCTGCTGCTCCCGCGCCCTCTGATGCCCGACTGGAAAAGCATCCGGAACACCAGCTCGCCGAAAAACGAGATCACCCCGGCGATGATGACGGCGACGATCAAAAGCCGCACGTCGCCGTTGCGGATGTGGGTGAGTTCGTGGCCGAGCACCGCTTCGATTTCGGAATCGTCGAGGGTTTGCAGCAGCGCGGTTGTCACGGTGATCGAATATTGCTTCTCGTTAACCCCGGTGGTGAAGGCATTGAGCGCCGAACTCTCCATTGTCTTGAGCCGCGGCATCGTGATGCCGCGCGAGATGCAGAGATTTTCGAGCAGATTGTAGAGCCGGGGCTCCTCCTCGCGGGTCACCTCGCGACCGCCGGCCACGGCATCGATCAGCGCCTGATGGTAGTTGTAGGCGATGACAATCCACAAAGCCGCGCCGAGCGTCACCCATGGGAAGGCCATGACGAAATCGCGCCGCGCGGCGGCGAGCAGCCAGTCGAGCGACGCATCGCCCCAGTACGCCTCGGCGACCAAGGCGCCGGCGAAAAGGAGAAGGTAGACAAGGAAGAAAAGCCCGATCAGCAGCGCAACCGAACGCATCCGGTTCGCGCGGATGTGCGTATAGAGACCGTAGGCTTGTTCCATGGCCGGGAGCCTCGACCCGTCGCTAGGCGTTGGTGTGCGCCGGCATCAAAATTTCACCGCCGGCGCCTGGTCGAGCATCCTGCGATCCTCCCCGACGTCGAAGAACTCGCGCGGCGCGAAGCCGAAGGTGCCGGCAAAGAGGGCGGCCGGGAATTGCTCGATGCCGGTGTTGTACTCCTGCACCGCATTGTTGAAGAAGCGGCGCGCGGCGGCGAGCTTGTTCTCGATGTCGGTGATCTCCGATTGCAGCTGCTGGAAATTGGCGTTGGCCTTCAGGTCCGGATAGGCCTCCGACAACGCGAACAGCTGGCGCAGGGCGCCGGTCAGCATGTTCTCCGCCGCCGCCTGTGCCGCCGGGCCCTGCGCACCGATCGCGGCATTGCGGGCTTGCACCACGGCTTCCAATGTCCCGCGCTCGTGCGCCGCATAGCCCTTCACGGTCTCGACCAGGTTGGGGACAAGATCGTGGCGCTGCTTGAGCTGTACGTCGATATCGGCGAAAGCCTGGCTGACCCGCTGCCGCATGGCGACGAGGCCGTTATAGATGGTGAGTACCCAGACCAGCAGCACCGCCAGGACAGCGATAACGATGACGAGGGTCCAGCCGGATGTAGACATGCCGTGAAGCTCCTCCTGCTGATTGCCGCTCGACGCAGGCCGGCGACGCTTCGCCATCGTCGTGGGGCATCGTGGGGTCAAAGCGCCGTGCGCCGCAAGTGCGCCGCGCGGGGAGGGGAGGGGACCCGCCGCGGTAGCGGCGGCGGGCGCGATGCCGTAAGCTGGCGGCCAAGCCCGCGATCATCCCGATCCCGCCATCGATCCCAGGGAGCCCCCGATGAAAGTCACCACCGCAATCGCCCAGATTTTGAAGCGCGAGGGCGTCGAATTTCTGATCGGCTATCCGGTCAACCCGATCATCGAGGGGGCGGCCGAGGCCGATATCCGTACGATCATGGTGCGCCAGGAGCGCATCGGGCTGCATATGTGCGATGCGGTTGGCAAGCTGAGCTCCGGCGAGAAGATCGGCGTCTTCGTCATGCAGCACGGCCCGGGCACCGAGAACGCCTTTGGCGGCGTCGCGCAATCCTACGGCGATTCCTGTCCGGTCGTCGTGCTTCCGGCCGGCTATGCCCGCAACATCAATCAGGTCCGCCCCAACTTCAACGCGGCGCTGAATTTCCGCAACGTCACCAAATGGTCGGAGCAGGTGACCGTCGCCGACGCGACGGTGGAGGCATTGCGCCGCGCCTTCACCCAGGTCAGGAACGGCCGCCCCGGCCCGGTGCTGGTCGAGTTTCCGACCGATATCCTGCGCGAAGAAGTTCCGGACGCCCTGGTCGCCGAATACACCAAGGCGCCGCAACTGAAGAGTGGCCCAGACCCGCAATCAGTCTCGAAGATCGCCGAGGCATTGGTCGCCGCCGCGCACCCGGTTATCGTGGCGGGGCAGGGGGTGCATTACGGCAAGGCCTGGCCGCAATTGCAGGCGCTGGCGGAGCTCCTCGAAGCGCCGGTCATGACCACCCTGCCGGGCAAGAGCGCCTTCCCCGAGAACCACCCGCTGTCCTTGGGCTCGGGCGGGATCGGCATCTCGGAATCGTTGTGGCATATGCTGCAGAATGCCGATTTCATCTTCGGCATCGGCTGCAGCTTTACCCGTTCGAGTTTTGCCACGGCGATGCCCAAGGGCAAGAAGATCGCACACGCCACGCTCGACCCGACCGACATCAACAAGGACGTGCCGGTCGATCTTGCCGCGATCGGCGATTCCGGGCTGACCCTTGACGCATTGCTCGAAGAGGTGAGGGACCGGCTCAAGGGCAAGCCGCGCGACCGCCTCGCCTCGGTAACCCGCGAGATCCGCAGCCACCGCGAAGAATGGATGGCGAAATGGATGCCGCGGCTGACCGCCGATACGACGCCCTTATCGCCCTACCGGGTGATCTGGGACCTCCTGCACACGGTCGATGTCAAGAACACGATCATCACCCACGACGCCGGCAGCCCGCGCGACCAGCTCTCGCCGTTCTGGGTCAGCGAGAACCCGCTTGGCTATATCGGCTGGGGTAAGACGACCCAGCTGGGCTACGGTCTCGGCCTGGCGATGGGGGCCAAGCTCGCCCGGCCCGACAAGCTGTGCATCAATGTCTGGGGCGACGCGGCGATCGGCTTCACCGGCATGGATTTCGAGACCGCGGTCAGGGAGCGCATCCCGATCCTGTCGATCCTGATGAACAATTTCTCGATGGCGATCGAATTGAAGGTGATGCCGGTCTCGACCGAGAAGTACCGCTCGACCGACATCAGCGGCAATTACGCCGATTTCGCCAAGGCATTGGGCGGCTACGGCGAGCGTGTCACCGATCCCGGGCAGATCGTCCCGGCGATCAGGCGCGGCATCGCCCAGACCCG
>CAYMRQ010000346.1:0-3661 GCA_964392845.1 uncultured Rhizobium sp. | reverse complement strand
GGCAAGAAGATGATCAGCGACCCGATGTACGAGCCGTTCTGGACGATGGCCGAGGAACTCGATTTCTCGATCGTCTTTCACGAGGGCTCGACCACCGCGATGCCAACGGTCGGCGTCGACCGCTTCGAGGGCGACCGCGCGGCGCGCCACATGATCTCTCACACGATGGAGATGATGCTGGCGGCGATGGCCGTGATCTGGGGCGGCGTCGTCGATCGCCACCCGCGGCTGCGCGTTGCGTTCCTCGAATCCGGCGGCGGCTGGATCGCGCCCTGGCTCGACCGCATGGACCGGCATTTCGACGACCACGGGTTCAACGATTCCGCGCCGAAAGTGCGGCCGAGCGAACTGTTCCAGCGCAACTGCTGGATCTCGTTCGAGCCGGTCGAGGGAAGCATCGCCGTGCTGGCCGACTATATCGGCCCGCACAAGATCATGTGGGCGACCGATTATCCCCATCAGGACGGCTTCTTCCCGGGAGCGCCGCAGATGGTCCGCGACCGGCTCGGGCCGCTGTCCGCCGAGGCGAGGCACCAAGTGATGGCCGGCGGCGCGATGGGGTTCTACGCCTTGCAGTGAGGAGGGTCGATCGCCGGATCCACCGCGCGAATGATGTTCTCGCCAACCACGACGCTTTGAAAGGGAGGTGCGTGATGCAGCAACCGCGGATGCAGCAGACGATGCCCGAGGACAGGAGCGGCTGGCACCGTATCGATGCCGGGCCGCATCTGGAGGTACTGTTTCACCCCGACCGTCGGCTGGCCGGCCGCGAGCCGGACCAGATCGAACGGCCCTCGATCGTGGTTGCCGTGGCCGGCAAACGCGAGCAGGCGCTGCGCTTCGACCCCTTCAGTATGGGCGCCCACTACCACATCCGGCCTGGCCTCGCCGAGCAGATCCCACTTCCGGTCGCAGACGGGCAAAGTCCGCTCGATGCCACGATGGCATTCTTTGAAAAGCCGCTTCGGTTCCGCGGACTCCTGGCGCTGGCCGAGGAGGACGACGTGGGCTCGCGGCTGCACGATGAGGAGCTGAAGAACGCCGCCAGCCAGATACGGGCGCTCAGCGCCGTGCACAAGGGCGCGGCGGCCTGATCGGCACAAACTCCGGTCCAAGGGAGCATCGTCTCCCGCCATCCAGGCCTTGGCGGCGATGCTGGGGCCTTCTTTTTGTGCCGTTGATTTTGTTTCGGGCTTTGTTCCGGGGTTCCAGGTAGCCTGGAACCCGAATCTCAGCCTCGGTCGGAGCACGGTCATCGATGGCCCCGCTACCTCTGACGAGCTTTCTGATCGTTGGTGCTGGCGCTGCAGGCCTTATGACTGCCTGCGCGCTCGGACGCGCGGGTAAAAGAGTGACGATAGTCGAGGCGCGAGACCGATGCGGCGGGCGCATCTACCCGCTGCCGGCCCAGGAATTTGGATACCTGGCGGAGGGCGGCGCCGAGTTTGTTCACGGCGCCGCACCGGTGACACGCGCCTTGATCCGAGAAGCGGGACTCTCGCTGTTGCCACGCGCGGGTACGCGATGGAGTACCCGGACCGGGGCGTTATTGCCGGACGAGTCTCCGCTTCCTCATGCGGGTCGGTTTTACCAAGCCCTGAGGGCCGTGAAAGTCGATCTGCCGATTGCCGAATTCCTGGAGATGCATTTTGCCGAACGACAATACGATCGGCTGCGGCGGGCAATCACGCGGACGGTCGAGGGCTACGACGCGGCCGACCCGTGCCGTGCCAGCACCGTCGCATTCCGCGACGAATGGATGGGCCGGCAGGAGGGGCAGCACGGGCGGATCGCGGAAGGCTATGGCGCGCTCGTCGAGTATCTCGAGTCAGAATGCCGCAAGCACGACGCCGCGATCCATCTCGGCGCTTCCGTAGCTGCCATCGACGAGGCGCGCGGACGGATCACTGCCCGCTGTCACGACGGCGCCACGTTCGAGGCCGATGCGGCGATCCTGACCGCACCATTACCGCTCCTGTCCGAGATCGCGCTTCCGTCGGCGGCGCGCGAGAGGGTGGCAGCCACCGCCGATATCGGGTTCGGCAACGTCGTCAAGATTCTGTTGCGCTTCGCAACGAAATGGTGGGCCGATCATGGCGGACGAAACCTGGCCGACCTGTCGTTCCTGGTTTCCGACGCACCAGTCCCGACCTGGTGGACACAGCATCCGGCCAACCATCCGGTGCTGACGGGGTGGTTCGCGGGACCCAAGGCCGACAGAGTGTCGTCACTCACCGCGACCGAGTTCGTCGACATGGGGCTCGCTTCGCTCGGCGAGATTTTCCATTTACCTCCCGACCACATCAGGAGGGATCTCGTCGCGTGGCGAGCGATCAACTGGGGCAGCGACCCGTTCGCGCGCGGCGCCTATTCCTATGCTACGCCCAAGACACCGGCAGCGCAGTCGGCCCTGAGGAAGCCGGGTGGCGGGGCCATATTCTTTGCCGGCGAGGCGCTCTATGCCGGCCCGGATATTGGCACGGTCGAGGCGGCGCTGGCTAGCGGACTGGAAACAGCGCAGACGATCCTGGCCAGCGGACCATAAGCGCTGCGAAGGGCGGGCTCGCCGGCGTTTGCTTTTTCTCCCCGAACCCGTCGAAGAAGCTGGTGCCCCGAGTCTGATTTGAACAGACGGCCTACCGCTTACGAAGCGGTTGCTCTACCGCTGAGCTATCGGGGCGGCCGGCTCCAGCCCGCGCCGGCTTACTTATCCCATTGCGGCGGCGGCGCCAAGCCGCTCGCCGGGGGAAGCGGCAGGGACCGCGGCAGGGACCGCGGGAGGCTGCCATCGCCGGGCACCTCGGGCGACGGCAGCATCAACGGCGCGCCGGCGCTCGCCATCGGCGCGATGATTGCTCGCTCGCCCGATGGCGGGCTCCCCCAGGCGAGCGTGTCGAACCCGCCGCATTCCGGGCACAGCGCCTGCCATTCCGGGTTTTCGCCGCCGCACCTTGTGCAGACATAAGAGGGGTCGGGCGGCGCGCCGATCGCGCGGTCGAGCCACTCGCGCGCCGCCGGCATGTTGCCGGCCTCGCTCTCCTCGAGCTGCGCCATCAGCCGGCAGAGCCGCCGCGACGGCCCCAGGCCAGGGGACGGCGAATCAGCCATCGGCGCCGCGGCGATGGCCAGCGCGAGGTGGCGGCGCGCCTCGCCCCAGAGCTGCGCCAGCAGCGCCGCCTCGGCGACCGCGAGATGGCTTTCGCTGGAATCCGGGCTCTGCGACGCGAGGCGCTGCATGGCGGCGGCGCGGGCCAGCGGGGCCGCGTCGGGGTCGAGGTCGAGATAGAGGCGGGCGAGGTCGGGGTGCGGCGCGGTGCGCCAGGCGCGCTCGATCGCTTTTGCCGCCGAGCGCGTGCGCCCCAGCCCGATCAGCAGCCGGGCATGATGGAAGGCCGGGGCCGCCAGGTCCGCCGCCAGCGCCTGCGCCTTGGCCGCCAACCCCGCCGCCCGGCGCGGGTTGCCACCGCGCTCGGCATCGCAGCTCAGCTCGTAGAGCACGATGCCGCGGTGGTGGCCCGCCCGCCCGGCCGGCAACACTCCGCGCCCGGCCGCACCGGCGAGCGTGTCGCGTGCTGCCGCCCAATCCCCGGCGCGCGCCGCCAGGACCAGCAGCGCATCGACCAGCCAGCGCGCATCCGGGCGCAGCCTGCGGGCGCGCTCG
>CAYMRQ010000345.1:0-3683 GCA_964392845.1 uncultured Rhizobium sp. | reverse complement strand
GCCTGCATCTATCAGCGGCAGGACCCGGTCGACATCCCGCAGATCGAGACCCGCACCCTAAAAGACGTGCTCGGCCTGCCCTGGGGCTTCGAGATCTACAGCCTCCTAACCCGCTGGAACCCACTCGATCTGCGCCGGCCGCTGCCGAAACCGCCATCGGGTTACAAGGTGCTGGTGGTCGGGCTCGGTCCCGCCGGGTTCAACCTGGCGCACCACCTGATCAATGACGGCCACTTCGTCGCCGCGATCGACGGGCTGAAGATCGAGCCGTTGCTCCCTGAGATTTCCGGCATCGCGGTCACCGGCGAGCGCGTTCCATTCGAGCCCGTCCGCGATGTCGGCGCGCTCTACGAGCGGCTCGACGAGCGGGTGATGGCCGGGTTCGGCGGGGTTGCCGAATACGGCATCACGGTACGCTGGGACAAGAATTTCCTCAAGCTGATCCGGCTCCTCCTGGAGCGCCGCGCCGGTTTTTCGATGTATGGCGGGGTGCGCTTCGGCGGCACGCTGACGATTCGCAGCGCCTTTGCCCTCGGCTTCGACCATATCGCGCTGTGCGCCGGCGCCGGCCGCCCGACCGTGATCCCGATGCAGAACGGCCTGGTGCCCGGGGTGCGCCAGGCTTCCGATTTCCTGATGGCCCTGCAGCTGACCGGCGCCGCCAAGACCGACAGCATCGCCAATTTGACCGTGCGCCTGCCGGTCGTGGTGATCGGCGGCGGGCTGACCGCGATCGACACCGCGACCGAGGCGCTCGCCTATTACCCGATGCAGGTCGAGAAGTTCCTTAGCCGCTACGAGACGCTGGTCGCCGAGCGCGGCGCCGAGCCGGTGCGCGCCGAGTGGAACGGCGCCGAGCGCGAGGGCGCCGAGGAGTTCATCGCCCATGCCCGCGCGATCCGCGCCGAGCGCGAGGCGGCCGAGCGCGAGGGCCGCATGCCGCGCCTCGCCCGGCTGATCGATACCTGGGGCGGGGTCACCATCGCCTATCGCCGGCGAATCGTCGATGCGCCGAGCTACACCCTCAACCACGAGGAGGTGGCGAAGGCGTTGGAGGAGGGGATCCGCTTCGCCGAAATGCTGACCCCGGTCGCGGTCGAGGTCGATGTGTTCGACCAGGCCGTGGCACTCAAGGTGACCCGGCACCAAGCCGCGGAAATCGGCGGCCACCGCCCTGAGCCCGATCAGGGGCCGGGCGAAGAGGTGGTGCTGCCGGCGCGCACGATCCTGGTCGCCGCCGGGACCCAGCCCAACACGGTACTGGCGCGCGAGGACCCCGAGCATGTCGTGCTCGACGGCCGCTATTTCCGCGCCCTCGACGAAGACGGCAACCCGGCCCAACCCGAGCGGGTCGCCAAGCCGGAGGCGGTGCGGGTGCTGATGAGCCTCCTGCCCGACGGCCGCGCGGTCAGCTTTTTCGGCGATCTCCATCCGAGCTTTGCCGGCAATGTTGTCAAGGCGATGGGCGGCGCGAAGCAGGGCTATCCGGTGGTCAGCCGCATGCTGGCACGGCGCGTCCCGGCAGAACCCCAGCCGGCCGCGCTGAAGGCCCGGCTCGATGATGAATTGCGCGCGCGGGTGCATAGGGTCGAGCGGCTGACCCCGAAGATCGTCGAAATCGTCGTGCGGGCGCCGATGGCGGCGCGCGCCTTCCAGCCCGGGCAATTCTATCGGTTGCAGAATTACGCGACCTATGCGTCGCGGGTCGACGGCACGACCCTGGCGATGGAGGGGCTGGCGCTGACCGGCGCCTGGATCGACCGCGAGCGGGGCCTCCTGTCGACGATCGTCCTCGAAATGGGCGGCTCGTCGGATTTGTGCGCGCTTCTGAAGCCGGGCGAGCCGGTGATCCTGATGGGCCCGACCGGCACCCCGACCGAGACCCCGGCCGGCGAGACCGTCGGCCTGGTCGGCGGCGGGCTCGGCAATGCGGTCTTGTTCTCGATCGGCGCGGCATTCCGGGAAGCGGGCTCGCGCGTCCTCTATTTCGCCGGCTACAAGGAGCTCGCGGACCGTTACCGCATCGCCGATATCGAGCACGCCGCCGACAGCGTCGTCTGGTGCTGCGACGAGGCGCCGGGCTTTGCGCCGGGCCGCAAGCAGGATCGCGGCTTCGTCGGCAACATTGTCGCGTCGATCGAGGCCTATGGCGATGGCGCCCTGGGGCCGGTCGAGATCCCGCTCGTCGCGGTCGACCGCATCATCGCGATCGGCTCCGACGGCATGATGGCCGCGGTCGCCGAGGCGCGCCGCGCCGCATTGAAGCGCTATTTCCGCCCGGGGCACCGCGCGATCGCCTCGATCAACTCGCCGATGCAATGCATGATGAAGGAGATCTGCGCGCAGTGCCTGCAACGCCACTACGACCCGGCGACCGGCACCGAAACCGTGGTGTTCTCCTGCTTCAACCAGGACCAGGATCTCGACCGTGTCGATTTCCCGGCCCTGCGCCGCCGCCTCAGCCAGAACGGCGCGCAGGAGAAGCTGACTAAGCTCTGGGTCGACCGCTGCCTCCGCCACCTCGGCCGGCGCGAGGCCGCCGCCGCGGAGTAGGCGCAAGCCGCGCCTCAGGGCCAGTCGGGGTGATGCGCCAGGAGGACCGCAACCAGGCGCTCGCAACCGGCGCGGTCCTCGTCGTCAAAGCGGCCGCGGCGCGGGCTGTCGAGGTCGAAGACGCCGACGACCCGGCCGGCCGCCACGAGCGGCACCGCGAGTTCCGAGCGGGACGCCGCGTCGCAGGCGATATGGCCGGGAAAGGCGTCGACATCGGGCACGATGATCGCGCTTCCGCGCGCAGCGGCGGTGCCGCAGACGCCCTTGCCCCAGGCGATGCGCACGCAGGCCGGCTTGCCCTGAAACGGGCCGAGCACCAGTTCGCCTTCCCGCACGAAATAGAACCCGGCCCAGTTGAGCTCGGGCAGCCCGTGATAGACCAGCGCGGCCATGTTGGCGGTGTTGGCGATAAGGTCGGGCTCGCTGGCGATCAGCGCCGCGAGCTGGCCGGCCAGCTCGCCGTAGGCCGCGCGTTTGTCGATCATTAGAGCAACGTCCGATCAGATTGAATCGCCCTACCCGTCATGGCCGGGCTTGTCCCGGCCATCCACGTGGATCCCCGGGACAAGCCCGGGGATGACGAAATGGGGGGTGATCGCCGGGTCCCCGGCGATCGGGCGGATTTCGAGGTGGCAGTTGCGCATGCGCCTGGCTCCGTGAAAATGCCGGCGAAAATTAGGACGCCGCGCTCGCGCGGATCAATCTCGTGTACGGCTCGACCGAGCAGGCGGCGACGCTGGCGGCTCAAGGGCTAGAGGGATATCCTCATCCAGCGCAGCTTACCGCTGCTCGGCCGCCCTGTGCGTGCCGCTTCCCCGGGGAATCAATGCCGCATCTTTACGTTAGCGACGATGCCCTGTGGCTAGCCGGCCTGCCCTGCGCGGATGAGGTGATCGAATGAACCGGCGCGAGTTGATTCTCCTGCTGGGCGGCGCGGCATTCGCCTGGCCGCTTGCCAGCCGCGCGCAGCAGAAGCCGATGCCGGTCATCGGCTTCCTTAGCAGCTTGTCGCCCCGCCCGTCCGCACCGGCTGTGGCCGCGTTCCACCGGGGGCTGAACGACACCGGGTATGTCGAGGGGCAGAATTTGGCGATCGAATACCGCTGGGCGGAGGCAAGCTACGATCGGCT
>CAYMRQ010000344.1:0-3686 GCA_964392845.1 uncultured Rhizobium sp. | reverse complement strand
TGTCACCGCGACGATGGTGCCTTGTCCTCGCCGCTCGCCC
The DNA here is from genome assembly GCA_964392845.1 of uncultured Rhizobium sp. Classification (GTDB taxonomy): domain Bacteria; phylum Pseudomonadota; class Alphaproteobacteria; order ATCC43930; family CGMCC-115725; genus DATARH01. The sequence goes on along the minus strand of CAYMRQ010000344.1, from coordinate 3,646 downwards.
CATAGCATCTCTTGATGCGGTTTTCCCTCTCGCCGCGCGCGGTAGACCTTCTCGTAGCGGTGGCGGGCCGCGTGCTCCTGGCGCGACAGCGCGGTGACGACAAAGCGCGGATTGGTCGCCCTGGGTCCATTGCGCCCCCGGCCTTCGCCGGGGCAGGCTTTGGCGACGACCCGGCGCTCGCCGCTCCAGCTGTCCAGCGTCCTCCAGGTAAGTCCTTGAAGCGGCGTGCCGGCTTGCCGGTCCGGCCGCTCAGCTCGGCCGCCTCGACGAGTTCAGCAGCCCGATGCACCTACCCCGCTTGAGAAATCCGGGCTAGAGGCGGCGGGGCGCAGGGCGGAGCGCGTTTCTCGGATCGGGCTGGGGCCGGCGGCGTTCATCGATTACCTCATGCGGATGGCGGGGGCAGGCCGCCGCTCTCCCTATTCGCCCAACCATGCCGATTACATCAACGCGCGTCGCGTACGACATCAACTAGCGCGTCGCCGGGCCGAGTGCGGCGATCACCTCGCGGGCACGCCCGCCATCGATCATCGCCTCCTGTAGGAACGGTTCGCGATCGAGCACGCGCCGGTAGATCGCGCCGGCTGCGGCGATGATTTCGCCGTCGCGGCCCAGGATCGCGTCGCCGAATTCGAGAATCCGCAGATTGGGCCAGGCACGCGGCCGGATCTGCGCGACCGTGGCGAGCGCCTCGCGGGCCGGCCGGTCGGGATATGCCTGGGCCAGGATCAGCGCTGCCGCCGCGGTCGAGCGCGACACCCCGGCATGGCAATGAACCAACAGGTGGCTGCCCGCCGGCTCGCCCAACTCGCGCCCAAAACCCAGCAGCCGCTCGACATCGTCGCGCGATGGGGCGAGCCGATCAGGCATCCGCTCGATGATGTCATGAAAGCGCAGCGCCAGCCGGCGATGCGGCGCGAACCCGGCGAAGGCCGGCGGGTCGGGCCATTCCGGGTCGAGGATCGACAGGACGTGCGTCACCCCGGCAGCGCAATGCTCGCCGAGTTCCGGAATGCCGCAGATCGTCACCCGAAAAAGCGCGAAATCTGTTTTCATTCTCCCGATTGACCGCAAACGATTAAAGATCATCAAGGCAGCGCGAACGCGGCGACAAGAGGCGGGACGCCGGCCTGCGTTCTGGAATCTGGGTGACAATTTCGGTGGATCAAGGCTGATCGGGCTTGGCTTGTATTTTCACAGGACCGCGGAATTTCCCGTGCTCTCGGCGCCGGCGCGTGTCCGGGGCGGCGGGTCGCTGTCACTCACGGGGCGGGTCGCGCCGACGATATCGGCCGGTCGCAGCGGCGTCGCGTTGAGTTCCAGCCCAAATGGCGCCAGGGCATCGCACACCGCGTTGGCGATGGCGGCGGGGGGCGCCACCGCGCCGCCTTCGCCGACGCCCTTGACGCCCAGCGGATTGAGCGGGGAGGGGATGTGCTGATGAATGACCTGCATCGCCGGGATGTCGCTCGCAGTCGGCAGCGCGTAATCCATCAGCGTGCCGCTTAGGAGCTGCCCGCCGGCATCGTAGGCGATCGCTTCGCCGAGGATGCCGCCCAGCCCCTGCGCGGTGCCGCCCATGATTTGCCCCTCGACCAGCATCGGATTGACGACGACCCCGCAATCATGCGCGATCACGTATTTATCGATCGTTAACCGTCCGGTTTCGCGATCGACCTCGACGATCGCGACATGCACGGCATAGCTCCAGGTGACGGTCGGCGGCTCCCAGTAATAGGTTTCCTCGAGCCCGGCCGCGATCCCCGGCGGGCGGCCGTGGTCCCAGCCCGGGCGCGCGGCCTGCGCCAGCCTGGCGAAGCTGACCGCCGCCCCCGGCGCCCCGCCGGGGACCCCGACGATCCCGACGCCCCCGTCGCGCAGCTCGAGGTCATTGGGGGCACACTCCAAGAGGTGGGCGGCGATGGCGAAGGCCTTCTCGCGCAGGCGCTCGCTGGCATGGTGGATCGCCGCCGACACGGTAACCGTGCTGCGGCTCGCCATCGTGCCGAACCCGATCGGGATCGCCGCCGTGTCGGCGAGCGAAATGACGACATCCTCGGGCGCGACCTTCCAGGCATCGGCGACGATCTGGGCGAAGATCGTCTCCATGCCCTGGCCCTGCGGACAGGCGCCCGACGACGCATAGATCTTGCCGGACGGGTCGATGCGGACGACGGCGCCTTCGAACGGCCCGACCCCGGTTCCTTCGATATAGCAGCCGATGCCGAGCCCGAGACAGCGGCCCTCGCGCCGTGCCTCGGCCTGATGCCGGCGGAACGCCGTGACCCCGCCGACCGCGTCGAGCGCCTTGTCGAGGGCGCCGGGATAATCGCCGCTGTCGTAGACGATCGGCTCGCCGTCGCGATAGAGCATGCCGGCGGAATAGGGCATCTCGTCGGCGCGGATCATGTTGCGCCGGCGAATTTCGGCCGGCTCCAACCCGAGCGCGCGCGCCACCAGATCGATCGAGCGCTCCATCGCGAAGGCGGCCTCCGGGCGCCCGGCGCCGCGATAGGGTGCGTTCGGCACCTTGTTGGTGGCGACGATCCTGCCCGAGGCTGCGACGTTCTCGATCTTGTAGGGGCCGGTCAGATGGACGGCGGTGTTGTAGGCGACACCCGAGCCGATCGGGTTCCACGCGCCGCAATCGACGATGTAGTCGTCGCGGATCGCCAGGATCCGGCCGTCGTCGTCAAACCCGATCTCGACATCGTGCAGCTGGTCGCGCGAGTGCGTCGCCGACATGAAATGCTCGCGCCGCTCCTCGATCCAGCGTACCGGCCGGCCGAGCCGCCGCGCGACGAACGGGATCAGCAGGTCTTCCGGGTAGACGTGGCCCTTGCCGCCGAAGCCGCCGCCAACATCGAGCGCGATGACGCGCACGCGCTCCTCGGCGAGGCCGAGAAGGCCGGCCGCCTCGCGCCGCAGCCAATGCACGATCTGGGTCGAGGACCAGATCGTCGCCGAGTCGGTGCGCGAGTCGTAGGCGCTGACGACGCCGCGGCACTCCAGCGGCACCGCGGCATAGCGATGGTGATAGAAGCGGCGCTTGAGGCGGTGGGGCGCGCCGGCGAATGCCGCGTCGATGTCGCCCTTGCCGACCGAAAACGCGCCGATCAGATTGGTCTCGAAGCGCTCGTGGATGATCGGCGCACCCGGGCGCAGCGCCGCTTCGGGGTCGACGACCGCCGGCAGCTCGTCGAGGTCGAGGCTTACGAGCTCGGCGGCATCCTCGGCCTGATAGCGGCTCTCGGCGACGATGATGGCGAGCGCTTCCCCGACATGGCGTACCTTGTCATGCGCGAGGAGCGGCTGCCGCGGGTTGAGGAATTTGTGCTGGACGACGGTCGTCCATTTGCGCGGCAGCGAGATCTGGCCCTCGGGCACCGGCGGCAGCATTTGCAGCAGATCGGCGCCATTGAGGGCCAGCGCCACGCCCGGCGCCGCGATGGCACGCGTCAGGTCGACCGCGCGGATGCGGGCATGGGCGGAGGGGCTGCGCACAAAGACGGCATGCAGCATGCGCGGCAGGACGAGGTCGGCGACGAACTGCCCCTGCCCCATCAACAGCCGCCGGTCCTCCCGCCGCCGCAGCGACCGGCCGATGTAAGGTGGCCCGGTGTCGCTCATCGCCGGTCCTGTTGCA
>CAYMRQ010000343.1:0-3753 GCA_964392845.1 uncultured Rhizobium sp. | reverse complement strand
TGCCGCCGGGCTCGGCCAGGGCCTCCAGCCGCGCCGCGATGTTGACCCCGTCGCCGAAAATGTCGTCGCCGTCGATGATCACGTCGCCGAGATTGACACCGATGCGCCATTCGATGCGGGTGTCGGCCGGCTCGGTGCATTCTCCCATCGCCGCCTGCCACCCTATCGCGCACCGCATCGCATCGACGACGCTGGCGAATTCGACCAGCATCCCATCGCCGGTGGTCTTGACGATGCGGCCGCGATGCTGGGTGATCGCCGGGTCGACCAACTCGGCGCGCAGCGCCTGGAGCCGCCGCAGCGTCCCTTCCTCGTCCGCCCCCATCAGCCGCGAATAGCCGGCGACATCGGCGGCGAGGATTGCGGCGAGCCGGCGTTGCTTCGGCAGAGGTTCGACCATCGGTTTCCTCCCGGGCAGAGTATACCCCGGAATGCTGCCGCAATGCCGATCGTCTACGCGCGGCGACCGGCCCGAGAATGGCTGGTACACCGACTCCGATATTTTTTTGACGAATGCGGCGGCTGTCAGGGCCGGCTGGCGGCGCTGGCGCTGCCGTGGAACAGGGCGGAGAGGCTGCGCTGCCGGCCGATCTCGATGGTCACTGTCGCAGTCATCCCGGCGCGCAGCGGCGGCTCGCCGGGATGCGGGATGAGGCGCACCCGGACCGGCAGGCGCTGCACCACCTTGACCCAGTTGCCCGAGGCGTTTTGCGGCGGCAGGATCGCGAATTCCGCGCCGGTCGCCGGGCTGATGCTGGCGACCTCGGCGGCCCAGGTCACATCGGGGTAGATGTCGAGGACGACGCTGGCCTTCTGTCCGGGTTCCACATAGGTCAGGTCGGTTTCCTTCATATTGGCCTCGACCCAGGGCCGCGTCTTCGCCACCACGACAAAGAGCGGCGTCATCGCCCTGACCTGCTCGCCCGGCTGCAGTTTGACATTGACCACGGTGCCGCCGATCGGCGCGGCGATCGTCGTGCGCGCGAGGTCGAGCGCGGCGCGGTCGCGCTCGGCCCGCTTCTCGCGCACCAGCGGGTGGTCGTCGGTCGCGATGTTGGGGTTGCCGACCAGCGCGGCCAGCATGCGCGCCAGGCGCTTTTTGACGACGCCGATCCGATCGCGCGCGACGCTGGCCGCGTTTTGCGCCTCATCGAGCTTGGTGACCGATGCCGCGCCGGTAGCGGCGAGCGCCTGCTGGCGCGCCGCCTGCCGTGCCAGATAATCGGCCTGGCTTTCGACCTCGGCCACCTCGCTCTGCGTCTCGAACCATTGCGCGCGCGCCGTCTCGACGGTGGTGCGGGCGTTGTCGAGCTCAGCTTCAGCCTTGTCGAGGGCAAGCCGGAACGGCACCGGATCGATCTTGACCAGCGGCGTACCGGCTTCGACCGCCGCGTGGTCGCGCACCAGCACCTCGACCACGCGTCCCGACACCTCGGGCGCGATCTGGGCGATGTCCGCCTTGACATAGGCATCCTCGGTGCCAACCGTGCGGCCGCCGTGCAGCCACACCGCGCCGGCGACCAGCGCCAACAGGAACGGCACGGCGACAAGCAGAGCCAGGCGAACGATTTTCGGGTGCGGCTGGATCATCGGACGAGTTCCACGGCCGGTGCGCCAGAATCAGCAAGTTTGGGCGCGGCGGGCTCGGGCTCGAGCATCGCCTGGAGCTGGCGCTTCACGCGCCGCGTCCACTCGGAAAACTGCTCTCTTTCGTACGCCGACAGCAGCGCCAAGGCATCGTCGACAGTGCGGTCGGCGATCTGCGCCAACTGGACCTGGATCAGATCCGCCTCGGCGGTCAGATGCAGGCGGTTGACCCGCCGGTCGCTGGGGTCGGGGCGCCGCGCGACCCAACCCTTCTTCTCCATGCGGTCGACCATGCGCCCGGCGGTGGCCTTCTCGACCTCCAGCATCTCGGCAAGCTCCGACTGGGTGGCGCCGGGCCGGCGATGCAGCCGGTTGATCACCAGCCATTGCGACCGCGTCAGCCCGAGCCGGCGCACCCGTCGATCAAAGGCGGTGCGTAAGAGGCGCGCGACATCGGAGATCAGAAACCCGATGTGGCGCTCGTCTTCGTATGACAAGGGGGTTCCCCGCGTTTAGGTGTCTAGGTTATAGTTGCTTAGCATACCTTCCACCCGCGGCAAACTCAAGCATGACCTTAACCGCATGAGCGACGACGCTCCCACCGGTTCAGACGGACCGCGGCCGATGCCGCTGGCGCGGCGGCTGATGATCATGATCTCGGTCGTGCTCGGCTCGACGCTCTATTCGACGACGCTGCTGATCGCCTCGACGCTGTTGCCGCAGATGCAGGGCGCGCTGGCGGCCACCCAGGACGAGATCGCCTGGGTGATGACCTTCAACATCCTGGCCACGGCGGTGATGACGCCGATGACCGGCTGGCTGGTGGCGCGGTTCGGGTCGCGCAACGTGATGGTCGGCTCGATGCTGTGCTTCTCGGCCTTCACCTATTTGTGCGGCGCGGCCGATTCGCTCGAAACGCTGGTGTTGTGGCGCATCCTGCAGGGCGCGACCGGCGCGCCGGTGATCCCCTTGTCGCAGAACATCCTGTTCGACAGCTTCCCGCGGCGTCAGCACCGGATGATCATGTCGGTATACGGCATGGCCGTTGTCGTCGGGCCGGTGATCGGTCCGGCGCTCGGCGGCTATCTCTCCGACATGTACAGCTGGCGCTGGGCGTTTTACCTGCTCGTCCCGGTCGGTCTGGTCTCCTTCGTCGGGCTGCGCTTCAGCATGCTGCCCGATCCGCCGCGCCACCGCGTGGCGCTCGATTGGCTCGGCTTTCTGAGCCTGACCGCGGCGATCTCCTGCGTGCAATTGGTGCTGTCGCGCGGTCAGCGGCTCGACTGGTACGAATCGGGCGAGATCACCCTGGAGACGATCGGCGCCAGCGTCGCCTTCTATGTCTTTCTCGCGCACAGCCTGACCAGCGACAAGCCGTTCTTGAACCTGCGCCTGCTGCTCGATCGCAATTACGCGCTCGGCCTCGCCCTGGTCGGCGTCTTCGGCATGCTCAACGTGACGCCGATGGTGCTGTTGCCGCCGCTACTGCAGCAGCATGCCGGATTTCCCGATTCGCTGATCGGCGAGGTGCTGGCGGCGCGCGGCGTCGGCGCGGCTTGCGGGTTTTTCGCCGCCCTCTTTATCGCCAGGCTCGATCCGCGTGTCGGGATGACGATCGGTTTTGGCCTCCAGGTGATCTCCGGGCTGTGGCTGATGAGCATCAATCTCGATGTCGGCATGCCGGTCCTGATGGCCAACAGCGCGATCCAGGGCGCCGCGATCGGCATCATCTGGGTGCCGCTGACGATCGCCACCTTCGCGACCCTCGACAGCCGGTACTGGCCCGAGGCGATGGCGGTGTTTCACCTGTTGCGCAACATCGGGTCGAGTTTCTTCATCTCGGTCTGCGTCGCCGATATCGTACGCATAACGGCGCAGAACTACAGCCGGATGAACGAGATGATCTCGCCGTTCAACGACCGGCTGAGTTTGCCCTGGGTGATGGGCGGTTGGAGCACCGAGACGCTCCCGGGCCTCGCGCGGCTCGCCCGCGAGATCAACCGGCAGGCGGCGATGATCGGCTATCTCGACGCCTTTGCAATGTACACCGGCGCCTCGGCGGCGGCGATGCTGCTCGTGATGCTCGTGAGCAGGCGCCGCCGCGCGGCCGGGGCCTAGCAGCCTGTCGGACTCAGGTTTTCGCCTGGCAGCGTGACGGCCCGCGGC
>CAYMRQ010000342.1:0-3757 GCA_964392845.1 uncultured Rhizobium sp. | reverse complement strand
ACCCTCCTGACGCTCGATCGCGCGGAGATCGACGCCTTCCGGGAGGAGCATGGCGAGATCATCCTGAAGCCGCTGTTCGGCAATGGCGGGGCCGGCGTGTTCCACCTGCGCCCGGGCGACGACAATCTGGGTTCGCTCTTGGAGATGTATGCGTCGGTCTACCGCGAGCCGGTCATGGTGCAGCGCTATCTGCCCGAGGTGCGTCAGGGCGACAAGCGCATTATCCTGGTTGAGGGCGAGCCGGTCGGCGCGGTCAACCGGGTGCCGCCCGAGGGCGAGGCGCGCGCCAACCTCCATGTCGGCGGGCGCGCCCAGAAGACCGGGCTGACCGCGCGCGAGCGTGAGATCTGCGCCGCGATCGGGCCGAGCCTCAGACAGCACGGGCTGGTCTTTGTCGGCATCGATGTGATCGGCGACTACATGACCGAGATCAACGTGACCTCGCCGACCGGGATCCAGGAGATCGCCCGGCTCGACGGGGTTGACCTCGCGATCAACATCTGGGACGCGATCGAGGCGCGGTTCGCCGCGCGCAGCAAGCGCCGCCCGGCGTGACAAGGGGAGGACGACGCATGGCCCAGGGGCGCATCGTTTCGAACAAGGTTTCGCGCAATGTCTTTGGCGAGCCGCTCGCCGAATGCTGCGCCAAACCGCTGACCGGGTTTTACCGGACCGGCAGCTGCGAGACCGGTCCCGAGGATGTCGGAATCCATACCGTATGCACCCGGGTCGACGCCGATTTCCTGGCGTTCTCGCGCGCCGCCGGCAACGATCTGTCGACCCCGGTGCCGGCCGCCGGTTTCCCCGGATTGCAGCCGGGCGATTGCTGGTGCCTGTGCGCCGACCGCTGGAAAGAGGCCTTCCAAGCCGGCTGGGCGCCCAGGGTGCGGCTCACCGCGACGCACGAAGCCACCCTGGAGATCGTGCCGCTCGACCTGTTGAAGAAATACGCGATCGATTTGAGCTGAGTGGCGGACTTCATGCAGCGGGCGTTCTTCTCCCAGCCGCAGACCTGGCCGCCGTCCTAGAGTGAAATCCGATTTAATGAAATTGGATTTCGGCTCCCCAACTTGACGATCTGGCGCATGTTCTCTTCGGAAAAGTGGCATCCACTTTTTCCGGAATATGCTCTGGCCGTGAGGTCGGTCGCCCGAGAGCGGCCGGCGCAGGCCAGGCGCGCGCCGGTGGCTTGTCGCGCTGCGTGCGCTGTGACAAAGTGCCGGCAGTTGCTGCGCTTTTGTGAACAATTTCCGCGCCAAACCGCCTCGCGGCGAAGGTAGGGTGCGAATGCAGGTCAGGCCGCCGGCTCTCGGGCGGATTTCTCCCGAACTTGCCGATGCCGTCAGGGCAGAACCGATGGCCGAGCCGCCGCCGACTGGCGCTCCGGCTGTAGCCAAACAGCTGATCGATGAGGTCCGACGGCTTCGCGTGCTGGCCGAGGTCGCCAACACCGTCACGCAAGATCTATCCCTTGACCGCCAGCTGCCGCGATTGATCGACCTGATCACCGAGGCGCTCGACGCCGAGCGCGCGGCGCTGTTTCTCTACGATCGCGACGCCGGCGAGCTGTTGTCGCGCGTGCTGCGCGGCGAAGGGGTGGCGGAGATCCGGATGCCGGCGACCGCCGGAATTGCCGGCGCGGTGTTCAGCGCCGGGATCGCCGAGATCATCCCCGACGTCTATCAGGATTCCCGCTTCAACCCCGAGATCGACCGGCGGACCGGCTATCGAACCCGCAATATCCTGTGCATCCCGCTGCGCAACCACGACGGGCAGGCGATTGGCGTGACCGAGATCCTGAACAAGCGCTCGGGCGATTTCGGCGAGGAGGATCTGGCCCTAGCCGAGGCGATCAACCGCCATGCCGCGAGCGCCCTCGAGCAGGCGTTTCTCGTCGAGCGGCTGGAGCGGGCGCAGCGCGAGGAAATTGAGCTATTAACCATTGCCGAGGCGATCTCTACCGAGATCCACCTCGACGTTCTGTTCACCCGCATCATGGCGGCCGCCACCCAGCTGCTCAACGCGGAACGCTCGACGCTGTTCCTCTACGATGCGGCCAGGGACGAGCTGTGGTCGCAGGTCGCCGAAGGTGCCGGCCAGACGGAAATCCGCATGCCGTCGCACGCCGGGATCGCGGGCGCGGCGTTCACCGACGGCGAGGTGCTGGTGGTGCCCGACGCCTATGCCGACACGCGCTTCAATCGCGAGGTGGACCGCGCATCCGGCTATCGCACCCGCAACATTCTGGCGGTTCCGATTACCGACAAGGCGGGCGAGCACCTCGGGGTCGTCCAGGTGCTCAACAGGCACGGTGGCGCCTTCGGGCCCATCGACATCCGCCGAGCGAAGGCATTTTGTGCCCAAATCGCCATCTCGATTCAAAACGCGCAGCTGTTCGCCGATGTCCTCTCGCTGAAGAACTACAATGAAAGCATTCTCAAGTCGCTGTCCAATGGCGTCGTTACGCTCGATCAAAACCTGAATATCGTCAAGATCAATGAAGCGGCTGAGCGTATTCTTGGAATCACTGCGGACAAGGTGCTCAATCGATCGGCCATGCAGGTCTTCGGCAACCGCAATGCATGGGTCACGCGCAGCCTCGATTACGTCGCCGCAATGGGCGCCTCCGACTACCATGCCGACACCGATTTCGAGCTGCCGGACGGTGGCGCTGCCGCGATCAATCTGACCGCTGCGCCGCTTTTCGAGACAGCGGGCAGGCCGATCGGCTGCATGCTGGTGCTCGAAGACATCACTCGCGAAAAGCGCGTGCGCAACACCATGGCGCGCTATGTCGCCAAGGAGGTCGTCGACAAGCTGCTTGCCAGCGGCCAGGATTTTCTCGATGGGCATTCCCATATCGCCACCGTGTTGTTCTCGGATATCCGGCGTTTCACGACGCTGGCCGAGGCGATGAGCCCGCAGGAAACGGTGACGATGCTCAACGATTATTTCACCAGCATGGTCGAGGTCGTGTTCGTTAACGGCGGCATGCTCGACAAATACATCGGCGATGCGATCATGGCGGTGTTCGGGACGGCGGTGAGCGAGCTCTCCGACGCCGATAATTCGCTGACCGTCGCGACCGAGATGATTCGCGAGCTCGGCCGCTTCAATCAGCGACGCCGCGAGCGCGATCTCGAACCGATCGAGATCGGCATCGGCATCGCCACCGGCGAGGTCCTGGCCGGGTCGCTCGGCTCGCGCCGGCGGCTCGAATACACCGTCATCGGCGACAACGTGAACCTTGCCGCCCGGCTCGAAGGCGCCAACAAGCATTACGGCACGACAGTCCTGGTTGCCGCCTCGACCGTCGAGGCGCTCAAATCACGGCCGATCTTGCGGCGGCTCGACCTGATCAAGGTCAAAGGCAAATCGCAGCCGACCCTCGCCTACGAATCGCTGGGGCACTACGACCCCGAGCGGTTTCCCAATCTGTCCGCGCTGATCAGCGCCTATGAAGCCGGTTTCGACTGCTATCAGCGGCGCGACTGGCTCACCGCAATCCGGCGTTTCGGCGACGCGCTCGAATTCGTGCCGAGCGACAAGCCCTCGCAGATCTTCATCGATCGCTGCCGCTATTACAGTGAGAACCCGCCGCCGGAGAATTGGAACGGCATCTGGATCATGGACGATAAATAGCCGCGCACAGTCGGGAACAATCGCCAGAGTGTTCGAAACAAGTGCTGCATGACGAAATATGCGTCCTTCGAGACGGCGCTTCGCGCCTCCTCAGGATGAGGATAAGTCTATGATG
>CAYMRQ010000341.1:2604-3778 GCA_964392845.1 uncultured Rhizobium sp. | reverse complement strand
CTCAATAACCACCCGGGATTGGATATCGGTCAAAACTTAGGGCGGTTGGTATAACTGGGCTCCCAACATCCGTAGCATTGCCGAGTGCTCCTCTGTTCCGTCATAGACAAATATGTATCTTTTTCCCTCGAGTGAGGAACAACCAAAGGGCTCGCGGGCGTGCTGTCCGCATGGAGCGTGGCCGACGACGGCCGGGTCTGCCCATGCTTAAAGCCGGACGCGGCGCAGCCGCAACGCATTGCTGACGACGGTGACCGAGCTGAGGCTCATCGCCGCGCTCGCGATCATCGGGTTGAGTAGCAAGCCGAAGGCCGGATAGAGCACACCGGCCGCGATCGGCACCGCCAGGGCGTTGAAGACGAAGGCGAAGAACAGGTTCTGCCGGATGTTGCGCATCGTCGCGCGGCTGAGATGGCGGGCCCGGACAATCCCTTGCAGATCGCCCTTGATCAAGGTAACCGCGGCGCTTTCCATCGCCACATCGGCCCCGGTCCCCATCGCGATGCCGACTTGTGCTTGTGCGAGCGCCGGAGCGTCGTTGATGCCGTCGCCGGCCATCGCGACGAAGCGGCGCTGATCCTGGAATTTCTTCACTGCCGCCGCCTTCTGGTCCGGCAGGATTTCGGCGACGATTTCGTCGATGCCGAGCTTGCGTCCGACCGCATCCGCCGTCGTGCGGCTATCGCCGGTCAGCATCACCACCCGGATGCGTTCCGCGCGCAGCGCCTTGAGCGCGCCGATCGCGCTTTCCTTGATCGGATCGGCGACGGCGACGAGCCCGGCGGCTTTGCCATCGACCGCAATCAGCATGACGCCCTGGCCATCCTGGCGCAGCGCGTCGGCGCGCTCCAAGAGGTCGCCCGGATCGATGCCGAGCGCGGCGAAATGAGCCGTGTTGCCGACGGCGACGCGCTTGCCCTCGATCGTACCCGCTACGCCCTTGCCGGTTGTGGAGGAAAAATCGCTCGGCGCGGCGAGCTTCAATCCGCGCCCCTCGGCGCCCTTGACGATGGCGGCGGCGAGTGGGTGCTCGCTGCCGCGTTCGAGGCTGGCGACCAGCCGCAATAGGTCGGGTTCGGCGACGCTGCCGGTCGCGGTAACGCCGGTGAGGCGCGGCTTGCCTTCGGTCAGGGTCCCGGTCTTGTCGACGACCAGTGTGTCGACCTTCTCCATC
>CAYMRQ010000341.1:0-2594 GCA_964392845.1 uncultured Rhizobium sp. | reverse complement strand
GCCGCGCCCGGTGCCGACCATGATCGACATCGGGGTCGCCAGCCCCAGCGCACACGGACAGGCGATGATCAAGACGGCGACCGCATTGACGAGGGCAAAGCCCATCGCCGGCGGCGGGCCAAAGATCGACCAGACGGCAAAGGCGAGCACGGCAACCAGGATGATTGCGGGCACGAACCACGCCGAGATCGTATCGACGAGGCGCTGGATCGGCGCCCGCGAGCGCTGGGCTTCGGCGACCATGTGAACGATCTGGGCGAGCAGCGTGTCGCCGCCGACGCGCTCGGCCCGCATTACGAAGCTGCCGGTCGCGTTGACCGTGGCACCGGTCACCTTGTCGCCCGGCGATTTTTCAGCCGGCAGCGACTCGCCAGTGATCATCGACTCATCGACCGCGCTGTGCCCCTCCAGAACCACGCCGTCGACCGGGATTTTCTCGCCGGGACGGACCCGCAGATTGTTGCCGGGCACGACTTCTTCGAGCGCGATATCGGTCTCGGAACCGTCCTCGTGCAGCAGCCGGGCGCGTTTTGGCGCGAGGTCGAGCAAGGCGCGGATCGCGCTGTTGGTCTGCGAGCGGGCGCGCAATTCGAGCACCTGGCCGAGCAAGACCAGAGCGACGATGACCGACGCGGCCTCGAAATAGAGCGCGACCCCACCGTCCGGCATGCGGAACGATTCCGGGAATACCCCCGGCGCAAGCGCCGCGACCAGGCTGTAGCCATAGGCGACGCCGGTGCCGAGCGCAATCAGGCTGAACATGTTGAGTCGGCGATTGACGACCGATTCCCAGCCGCGCCGGAAAAACGGCCAGCCGCACCACAACACCGCCGGGGTGCCGAGAACAAGCTGAATCCAGACGGCGATGCGGGGCGCGATCAGCGCGTCGAGCGCCGGCTTGGCGAGGTCGTCGGCCATCGCCATCGCCAGCAGCGGAGCCGACAGCACGACACCAATCCAAAAGCGCCGGGTCATGTCGCGAAGCTCGGGATTTTCGGCATCCTCCGCTGTCGGAATCATGGGTTCGAGCGCCATGCCGCAGATCGGGCAGCTGCCCGGCTCGTCCCGCACGATTTGCGGGTGCATCGGGCAGGTCCACAGGGTCTCGCCGCTGGCCCGTGCAGCCGGCGCGGGCACCAAATAGCGCGCGGGCTCGGCGCTAAACCGCTCGAGGCAGCGCGCCCCGCAAAAGAAATATTGCGTGCCGGCATGCGCGGTGCGGTGGCGCGCCGTCGCCGGGTCGACGCTCATGCCGCAGACCGGATCGGTCGCCATGCCCGGCGAGGCTGTACCGTGGCCGTTCGGACTGGAACCGTGAGAAGCGGGTTCGGCAGCTACCATTCCGCGCTTGTCCTCTCCGGGAAAATTCGGGTCATCGAGGAGCGGCGACGCCGCAAGCCGCAACCCCTTATGCCGGCTATAGCTGGGGAGTGGGGTTGATCCTGGTCAATGACCGCGCGCCGCGGCCTCGCGATATTCCGCCGCACCATAGAGCGAGGTCACCAGGATGCATCACCGAAAAAGCACTGTCGCGATTGCCGTTATGGCGGCTTTGCTCGCGTCCGCCGCTTTGGCTCAACCGGCCAGCCAGGAGAAGCATCACGCGCAAGCAGCGCCGGCGCCCCAGGCCGCGCCCGGCATGCCGATGAGCGGGACGGCGCAAGGGATGCCCGGCGGCATGATGCCGGTAAGCGGCGGCATGCCGATGATGGGTATGATGCAGATGATGATGGGTCAGGACGGCATGGGTGGCATGGGCGCGATGATGGCCCGCCACGTCGAAGGTCGAATCGCCTTCCTCAAGACCGAACTCAAGATCACCGACACCCAGCAGAAGCCGTGGAATGCAGTCGCCGATGTGATGCGCGCGAACGCCAAGACCATGATGGAGATGCCCGGCGGGATGATGGCCGGGAGCGCGGCAACGACGCTTCCCGACAAGCTTGCAGCGCGCGAACAAGCGCTGACCGCGCGGCTCGACGCGGTGCGGAAATACCGGGCGGCGGTCGGGTCGCTTTATGCCGTTCTCAGCGACGACCAGAAAAAGACCGCCGACGAGTTGATGTCCGGCCCGATGGGCATGGGAATGATGTAAGCGGGCAAATCGCGCCGTCAGGGCGGCGCGCTGGGCCGGCGCACCTGACGGCTCACCGCAGGCTCTCGATATAGGCGATCAGATCGTCGATCTCGGCTCGGCTCAGCCCCAGATCGGGCATCGCGCCGTGCGGATTCGTCAGGAAGGCGCGTATCTGGCCGGGATCGAGGTGCCCGGCGATAATGCGAAAGCTCGGCGGACCTTGCGGGATCGCGGTCGCGGAACCGCCGGCGTCGACTACATGGCAATTAACGCACCACTGCCGCGCCAGGCGCTCGCCGGCGGCGGCATCGGCGCGAGCCTGCTGCGGCGCGATCCAGGCACATGCGATCGAAAGCAATAACGCGGATTTCCAGTTCATCGCGATCAGGCCATTTCTACCAAGTATCGAATTCGGCGGAGATTAGCCAATCCGGGCGGGATCGGCGGCAAAACTTTCCAAACAACATCCGGCAATTGTCCGACTGCCGGGTTGGTGTCATGCGCGTGCACTCTCCGC
>CAYMRQ010000340.1:0-3790 GCA_964392845.1 uncultured Rhizobium sp. | reverse complement strand
CGGTCAGGGTCGTTGCGTCGGCCATCGTGAACGGCACGTCGATGATGCGCGCGAGGGTCTGCGCCAACAGCGTCTTGCCCGACCCGGTCGGCCCGACCAGGAGGATGTTCGATTTGGCGAGCTCGACGTCGTTGTTTTTCGAGCCGTGCGCCAGGCGCTTGTAGTGGTTGTGCACGGCGACCGAAAGCACCCGCTTGGCGTGGTCCTGGCCGATTACATAATCGTCGAGAACCCGGCAGATGTCGCGTGGTCCCGGCACCCCGTCACGCGACTTGACCAGCGTCGTCTTGTGCTCCTCACGGATGATGTCCATGCAAAGCTCGACGCATTCGTCGCAGATGAAGACGGTCGGACCCGCAATCAGCTTCCTGACTTCGTGCTGGCTCTTGCCGCAGAACGAGCAGTAGAGCGTGTTTTTCGAATCGCTACCGCTGGACTTGGTCATCGCCACTCCATCACCGGGTCCGGCGGGGGCATCCCGTCGGGCGGGCGGGCCTCGCCGCCCCATCCAGGATGACGGAGGCCGGCAAGGGCGGGCCCGTGCCCGGCACCGAGCCGGTTACCCCGGCACGGGTTATCGGAAGTATATGTGCTCCTGACGGATCAACAACTAGTTAAATGCGCCGCACTGCGCGGCGTCAGGTGCGGAAACCGCGCTCGTCCTCGCGGACCGGCCGGGTCTCGACCACCTCGTCGATCAGGCCGAACTCCTTCGCCTCGAGCGGCGTGAGAAACTTGTCGCGCTCGACCGCCGCCGAGATGATTTCGAGCGGCTGCCCGGTGTGCTTGACATACATGTCATTGAGCCGCGCCCGCAATCTGAGGATCTCGCGGGCCTGGATCTCGATGTCGGTGGCCTGGCCCTGGGTCCCGCCCGAGGGCTGGTGGATCATGATGCCCGAATTCGGCAGCGAGAAGCGCTTGCCGTGGGCGCCGGCGCACAGCAGGAGCGAGCCCATCGAGGCGGCCTGGCCGATGCACACGGTCGAGACCGGCGAGCGGATGTATTGCATCGTGTCGTAGATCGCCAGACCCGAGGTCACCACCCCGCCCGGGGAGTTGATATAGAAGGCGATGTCCTTCGATGGATTTTCCGATTCGAGGAACAGCAATTGCGCGCAGATCAGGCTGGCCACCGCATCATGGACCGGGCCGACGAGAAAGATGATCCGCTCCTTTAGGAGGCGCGAATAGATGTCGTAAGCACGCTCGCCGCGGTTGGTCTGCTCGACCACCATCGGCACCAGGTTGTTCATGTACGTTTCGAAATGATCGGCCATTGCGCCCTCCTCAAACCGCGGTGCCGGGCATGGCGCGCGGGTTACCTGTCGTATAGCTGCGGCATCATGCCGCCGATACGCTCTCGCCGTCCGGCTCCTCGCTACTCATCAACTCCTGCGGCGTGACCTTGCGCTCCTCGGGCTTAGCCAGCTCGACGATGAAGTCGACGACCTTTTCCTCGAAGATCGGCGCGCGCAGATGGTTCAGCGCCTCCGGGTTCTTGCGATAATAGTCGATGACCTGGCGTTCGTACCCGGGCAGGCGGCGCGCCTCCTGTGTCAGCGCCTGGTTGAGCTCCTCCTGGCTGACCGTAATATTGTTGTTGCGCCCGACCTCGGCAAGCAGCAGCCCCAGCCGCACCCGCCGCTCGGCGATGCGGCGAAACTCGGCCTTGGCCTTCTCGTCCTCCTCGCTGACGGCGGCCGGAGGCAGGGTGTCAGAAGCGCCCTCGAGGGCGGTTTCCTCCGGCGCGACGATTGCCGCCGCATCGATCGGCTCCTCGGCCGAGCCCGGATGCGAAATCGCATGATGCGCAGCCGGCACGTCCTCGTGCATTTGCGGTTTCTCGGCCTCGGCGCTCGCCGGCGCCCGCTCCGACGCGCCCTCCAGCGCGGTCTCCTCGGGCGCGATGATTGCCGCGGCATCGATCGGCCCCTCTGGCGGCCCCTCGGAAGCGGGCGCCGCAGCGCCGGCCGCTTCCGCCGCTTCCTCCTTCTGGCGCGCCTTGTCGGCCTCGTATTGCGCCCAGATCGCGTTGAATTCCATCTCGACCATGCCGGGCGGCACCGCGAAATCATAGCGCTCGGCGAGCTTGTCGAGGAGACCCCGCTTCAGCCGCTGGCGGGCAACCCCGGCGTAGTCGCGCTGCATGCGCTGGCGGATCTCCTGGCGCAGCTCGGCCAGAGTGTCGAGC
Organism: uncultured Rhizobium sp.; assembly: GCA_964392845.1. Taxonomy (GTDB): domain Bacteria; phylum Pseudomonadota; class Alphaproteobacteria; order ATCC43930; family CGMCC-115725; genus DATARH01. Next base: position 1,596 of record CAYMRQ010000340.1, on the reverse strand, counting down.
CCGACCGCCTTCGCCAGCTCGTCATCGAGGGAGGCTGGCAGGCGATGGCGCACCTCCTTCACGGCAACCTCGAATACCCCCTCCTTGCCGGCCATGTCGGGGTTGCCGTAATCGGCGGTAAAGGTGACGCTTACCTCGCGCGTCTCGCCGGCGCCAACACCGGCTAGCTGGTCGGTGAACCCGGGGAGCAGGCCGGCGGCGCCGAGCTCGATCTGGCGGCCCTCGCCGCGGCTGCCGGCGATCTCTGTTTCGCCGAATCGGCCGACCACATCGGCGACCAGAATATCGCCCGCCTCGGCCGGCCGCTCGACCGGCTCCGATTTGCGCTGCGCTTCGGCGATGCGTTCGACCGCCCGCTCGACATCCTCGTCGGGCACGTCGGCGACCAGCTTTTCTAGGCCGAGCGAGGCGAAGTCGGGCTCCGGCATCTCGGGCATCAGCTCAACCGAGATGTTGTATTCGAAATCGGCCCCTTCCGCCGCCGACACGATCTCGACCCGCGGCGGCAGAGCCGGGCGCAGATTGTGCTCGCGCATCGCCTCGGCCGAGCTGTCCTGCACCGTGCTCTCCAGGACTTCGCCGCGCACCGTCGGGCCATAGCGCTGGCGCAGCATCGTCATCGGCACCTTGCCGGGACGGAAGCCGGGGATCCGCACCGACCGCCCGATTTCGCCCAGCCGGCGGGTGACCTGGTCCTCGACCTCATTGGCCGGGACGGTGATCTTCAACTCGCGTTTCAGCCCCTCGGCGCTGGTCTCGGTCACGTTCATCGCGGATTGCTCATATCCATTTGGTCCATTGGGCCTCAGGTCAATTCGGCGCCGATCGGCGGTCTGACGTCCGTGGTGCGGGCGGGGGGACTCGAACCCCCACGATTTTCATCGCTGGATCCTAAATCCAGTGCGTCTGCCAGTTCCGCCACGCCCGCACGGCGCCACCCGACAGCCTCGTTGCGGCGCGGCTCCGGGCCGACGGCGGCGCGTTCTTAACATAGTCGTCACCCCGAACATAGCGACCCGGCGCCCGGCCGTCTTCCGCTTCAATTGATTACTCGATCACCTCGTCGGCCCGGGCGAGCAGGGTTTGCGGCACGGTGAGGCCGAGCGCGTTGGCGGTCTTCAGGTTGATGACCAGCTCGAATGTGGTCGGCTGCTGCACCGGCAGATCGGCCGGCTTGGCGCCCTTGAGGATCTTGCCGGCGTAAGTGCCGGCCAAGCGATAGAGACCGGTGAGGCTGCTTCCATAGCTTATCAGGCCGCCGGAAGCGGGGTACTCGCGCCACTGATGCATCACCGGAACAGCATGGCGTGCCGCCAGTGTTGCGATCTGTTCACGCTGGCTGCCGAAGAGCGGATCGCCGCCGACGATGAGCGCGCCGGCCTGCAGTTGCCCCAGGGTCCCGAACGCGGCGTCGATCTCGCCTTCGGTGCCGGCCTTCAGGATAGCGAGCTGCACCCCCTTCACACGCGCCGCTTCCTGCACGTCTCGTATGATGCGTTCGGTGTTCGCAGCGTTCGGGTTCACCATGAGGGCGATCACCCTGGCCTGGGGAACCAGCTCGGACAAGAGCTCGAGCCGTTTGGCCATCAGATCTAC
>CAYMRQ010000339.1:0-3830 GCA_964392845.1 uncultured Rhizobium sp. | reverse complement strand
GGCTGATCGAGGATGCGATGCGCCAGGTTGAAATGAGCTATGTCATCCCGGTAAAGCCCGACCAGCTCGTCAGCGGTGCCCTCAAAGGCATGCTGAGCAAGCTTGATCCGCATTCCGATTACATGACGGAGCAGGAGTATCGCGAGCTGATCTCCACCACCAGCGGCCGGTTCGGCGGGGTGGGCATCGAGATCTCGGTCGAAGAAGGGGTGCCGCAAGTCATCTCGGCGATCGAGGGTACCCCGGCCTCGGCCGCCGGCATCGAGCCCGGCGACCGTATCGTGAAGGCCGACGGCCAGCCGATCGTCGGGATGGATATCGGCGAGGTCGTCCGGCGCTTGCGCGGCAAGCCCGGGACCCCCGTCGTGCTGACGATCGCACGGGCGAACCGGGCGGTGTTCGACCTGCCGATCACCCGCGCCATCATTCATGTCGAGTCGGTCAAGTCGGCGCTGAAGCCGGGCGGCATCGGCTATGTCCGGATCAGCACCTTCGACGAGGCCACCCCGGCCGCGCTGCGCACCGCGCTGTCCCGCCTGCACCAGGAAGCCGGCCGGCGCTTATCCGGGCTTGTCCTTGATCTGCGCAACGATGCCGGCGGCCTGCTCGATGCTGCCGTAAAGGTTGCCGGCGATTTTCTCGATTCCGGCACGGTGGTGACGACGCGCGGCCGCGAGCCCGGCGAAAACCGGGTCTATGTTGCGCCGCCGAACGGCGATCTGGTGCGCGGAACGCCGCTGGTGGTGCTGATCAACGGCGCCTCGGCCTCGGCCTCGGAGATCGTCGCCGGCGCGCTGCAGGACAACCGGCGCGCGACGATCCTTGGCACCCACAGCTTTGGCAAGGGATCGGTGCAGAGCATCATCCCGATCGACGGCCGCGGCGCGCTGCGGTTGACCACCGCGCTCTATTACACGCCATCCGGCCGCTCGATCCAGGGCCATGGCATCACCCCCGACCGGATCGTCACCCTGCCCAAGGAACAGCAGGTGGCGAACGCCCTGGTCACCTATGAGCGCGACCTGTTCGGCGCGCTCAAGACGGCCGGCGCGCCGGCACCAAAGGACGCGCCGGTGACATCAGCCCCATCACCGCCTGGGCGGCCGATCGCCGGGGCGGCCGACCACCCGATCAATCCGAAAGTCATCGGCTCGGCGAAGGACGCTCAGCTGAGCGCCGCACTCGACCTGCTCAGCACCCATCGCGCGGCGACGCGGTAGCGCCGCCCCGGTTTGCCCCTCTCCCGCACCGCGCTGGCCGGGACAAGCCCGGCCAAGGGGTATCTATAGTTGCGGTGGTGTACTCTACCGCAACCGATTCCCCTTCACCGGACAGCCCTGCGCACCGCGGGAGAGGGAGGGCCCACGCCGCAGGCGTGGGAGGGTGAGGGTCAGAAATGCTGCACCACCCTCACCCGGCTCGATTCGCCCGCCACCCTCTCCCGCAATGCGGGAGAGGGGTTTCGACGCGGTTACGCCGCGCGCGCGACGAGCGGGGCCAGGAACTCGCGCAACACCGGCGACCATTTGGCGTGCTCGGGCCCGCTCGAACTGTGGCCGAGATCGCTGTCGATCTCGAAATAGCGCGCCGCGACCCCGGCCTCGCCGAGCGCCTGCATCACGGCGGGTGCGATCTTCGGCGGGAACAGCGCATCGGTGCGGCACAGCACGTAGAGGATCCTGGCCTTGATCTCGCGGAAATCGGGTCGCGTGTCGAAGCCGAGGAGCGCCCGCCGCAGGATCAGCAGCGAGTTGGCGTCCCAGTTCCTCGCCCAGTTCGCAGCAATTTCGCGGATCGCCGCTTCGCGCTCGGCCGGGTCGGGATAGCGCAGCGTCAGGCTCGCCTCGATGCCGTAGCGCTTCAAAGTCTCGACCCGGATCTTGGCCAGCACCGTCTTGGCGCCGCCGCTCTTGGCGCCTCCGCGGCCGTAATAGCGCCCGCCATGCCATTCCGGGTCGGTGGCGAGCCGCGCCTGCATCTCGGCAAGCTGCTTGTCGGTGTTGGCGGACGCCCACGGCGCGGTGTTGACCGGGACGATCGCGTCGATGAAGCCGGGGTAGGCGACCGCCCACTGGAAGGCCTGATAGCCGCCATAGGACGGCCCGGCGACGGCAACCAGGTGCCTGACGCCGAGCGAATCGAGGAGCGCCTTCTGCGCCGCGACGATGTCGCGCACCGCGATCGCCGGGAAATCGGGGCCGTAGGCGTGGCCGGTCGCGGGATTGAGGCTCGCCGCGTTGGTCGAACCGTACGACGACCCCAGCATGTTGCTCGCCACCACGAACAGCTGATCGGTGTCGATCGCCTTGCCCGGCCCGATCAGCCCGTCCCACGAGCCCGGCAGATTGCCGTTCGCCGGGTTGCGCCCGGCCGCGTGATGGCCGCTGGTATAGCCGTGCGTGATCAGCACCGCGTTGTGTGCGTGGGGCGCGAGCCGGCCGTAAGTCTCGTAGGCGATCGTCGCCTCGGGCATGACCGTGCCATTGGCGAGAGGGAAATCGCGGATCGTGAAAAACCGGTCCTCGACCGTGCCGATGTCGCGGGTTTCCGGCGTGGCTACGTTCGTCATTTCGATTTTCCTTCAGCTCTGACCGTCGCCCAGGGGCTTGACCCGCGGGTCCACGGGATGCCCACGGATCAAGTCCGTGGGCTGAAGGCCCACGGGTCAAGCCCGGCATGACGAATCCAATTAGGATTGTGCACGGCAATGTCCGCGCTGTCACCTCGGCACCGTCAGCCCGACCGGCATGTCGGCCCGATGATTGCGTCGGTCCGCTCGCAATGACATAGGTAGGCAAGCTTGCGATCTCTCTCGGAGATGCGATGCGCCGCGTTCTGCTTTTCCTGCTGCCGCTCTTCTTGATCGCCGGCTGCGACGGCGGCGGCGCCGGACCGCCCGGGCCGTCCGGACCGACAGCGCAGGTGCGCGCCGGCTTTCCGCGCGGCGGCTTGGCTGACACGATCGCGATCGAGGCGATCGACCGCTTGCCGCTGCGCGTCGCCGAACTGGTCTCGCCCGACCGCACGGCGACCCCGGCCGGCAGCATCGATGTCGCCGCCTCGCCGCGCTTCGCCACCGGCCAGTGGGTTGCCGGGGATCCGTGGCGCAACGCGCTGGCCGGGGGCATGTCGCCCGCTGGGCTGACGATGCAGCATGCCGAAGCCGGCGCGGCGCTGCAGGGCCGGCAGCAGCTGTTGGCGACGGTTTCGACGGCCGAGATCGCGCTGCCCGATCCGGTCGCCTACCGCCGCGATTGGCGGAGATACCGGATCCGCCTCACCTTCGGCACGCCGCCCGGCGAGGTCGAGACCCGCGAGATCGCCGCGCCCGAACCGCCGCCGGGGTCATGAGCGGACAAGAATCCGACAAGAAATGGGTTCCGCTGGATGAATGGGTTGTCGTCGCTCCCGCGAAAGCGGGGGTCCAGGGCGGCCGACGTGACTTGGCTCTCTGGATTCCCGCTTTCGCGGGAATGACGGGAAAAGAATTATGACCCATTGAAAATTTGGTTCGTTTTGCGTCATGAGTCGATAAGCGCGTCGAGGGTTTGGGCGAGGCGGGCGAGGTCGGGGTTGCTCGACAGGCGGTGGTCGCCGTCCTTGACGAGGGTCAGCGCGACATCGCGGCTGGTGAGGTGCTCGGCGACGCGCAGGCTCAGCTGCCACGGCACCGATTCGTCGCGCAACCCGTGCAACAGCCGCACCGGGATGTCGAGCGCGATCGGCCCGCGCAACAGCAGGTGGCGCCTGCCGTCCTCGATCAGCGCGCTGGTGTAGAGATACCCGGCCGGGTCGAAATCGGAGGGCAGGACGACCGTGCCGCGCGCCAT
>CAYMRQ010000338.1:0-3848 GCA_964392845.1 uncultured Rhizobium sp. | reverse complement strand
TGAAGGCGAGTTCGATGCGCCAGCGCAGGCGGTAGAGGGCGAGGATGTCGGCGGTGGCGAAACTCTCGGGCGGGAGCGAGGTGACCTCAGGGCGAAGAAGGCTTCGCCCGCGATCACCCAGTCGGCCGCGTCGAGGGTTTCCTTGGAGACTTGGTGTCCGCCCTTTTGCCCGGCGCGGCGCGCCGTTCGGCGGGCCGCTTCGGCGGCGGTCGGCGACTTCCTGAGCGCCACCAGCCGCAGGGGCAACGCCGGGGCGCCGTGCCGGTGGACCAAGATCGGGGACCAAGATCGGGGACCAAGATCGGGGACCAAGATCGGCCGGTCGATGACATCCTGCGCGGTGCTGCGCAACGCGCCGATCAGGTCGAACGGGTTGCCTCGGCATCGAGCCAGCGGGCGCCCTTCCAGCCCGCCCGCACCACGATGTCGCCGCCCGCCGCCAGCACGCGGGCGATGCGGTGCGGCTGCATGGAGGCGCGATCGGCGATGCGGATTTCGCCCTTGACGACCGGGATCCGGTCGAACCGTTCGCCCGCCTGCTCGTCGGTCACTTCGAAGAAACCGAACCGTTCGGCGGGCAGCTCGAACGCGCTGTGCACGCGCCACAATCGGTTCTTCTGGCGGGCGGCCACCCCGGCCTGCGGCACGCCCGGCTTGAGCACGGCGGTGGCGTCGATCAGGCGAATCAGCCGGCCGCTGGCCGCCGCGGGCGCCGCGCCGCCCAACGCCCGGCCGACCATCCCGGCCAGCCAATCGCCGCAACGGCGCAGGCGGTAGAGCACCGCAACATTGGAAATATCGGCAAGCCCGATGGCGCTGGCCCACGCCGCGGTCGAGCGCAAGCCGCGCTGCCCCAGGCAATACGCCAGGATCAGCTGCAACAGGTCGCGCGCGTTGGCGATCCCGCGGGGGCGCAGGAAGGCCTTGGTGTGGCGGGCGCTGGCCTCGATCGCCGCCGCCCCGCCAAGGCGATCGACAACCACCTGCCAGTCCTGGACGAATAGCTGTGCGCGATTCATCCCACCCTAGAATCATGAAAGATTCCAACGTGCAAGCATTTATTTTAGCGCCTATGGGCGCAAGCCGGGACTGCGGTTAGGGGGCCTCAGTGTCGGTGCAAAGATAGGCGGAAATCCCCATCCCGACTATCACCCGCTGATTCTCAATTGCACCGGCACGGGCCGTGCGCGGCCTTCCGCCACCCAGCGCGCCAGCTCGCGCTTGACGATCTTGCCGCTGGCGGTCAGCGGCATCTCCGTCAAGGGCAAGATGAATTCGGGCATGTCGAACTGTGACAAGCCGGTAGCCGCCAAATGTTCGAGCAGTGCATGCGGATCGAGCGGCATGTTATGGCGCGTCACCACCGCGAGGCAGACGCGTTCGCCGAGCCGCGGATCGGCGACGGGAAAGGCCGCTGCCTTCTCGACCGCGGCATGGCGCAGCGCCAGCGCCTCAATGTGCGCCGGATGAATGTTGCGGCCGCCGCGGATGATGATTTCCTTCTTGCGGCCGGTGATGTGCAGATAGCCCTGGTCGTCGATCCAGCCGAGATCACCGGTCATGAACCAGCCCGCTTCGTTGAACGCGGCCTCGGTCGCCGCCTGGTCGTCGAAATAGCCGAGCATCAGGCTGGCGCCGCGTCCGCCGATCTCGCCGATCGCGCCCGGCGCGGCTGCGATATCCGGGTTGTCCTGATCCCAGATGCGGATCTCGTAGCCCTCGCAGGCGCGGCCAGAGGTCTCGACGATATGCTCGGGCGGGTCGTCGGGCAGCGTGTACTGGTGCGAGCAGGTCTCGGTCATGCCATAGCCGCTCTGCGGCACCACGCCATAATGCATCAGCTCGATCACGACCGCTGCCGGCGCGGCGGCGCCGGAGATGCGAAAGCCTCGCACCGCCCCGAGGCGCGGCTGCCCTCGCGCGCGCAATGCGCCGAGCAGATCGATCGCGTGGGTCGGCACGCCGAACAGGAAGGCAGCGCCGGTCTCCGCCAACCGGTCGATCAGGCTGTGGCCGCGCGGCAAATCATGCACCACCAGTTCGCCGCCAGCCGCCAATGCGGTCACCAGCGCGCCGAGCCCGAGATTGTGGCTGAGCGGGCTCAGCGTGTAGAGCACCGCGCGCGCCAACCGCCAGTCGCGCGCCATCATCCGCGCCGTGGCGAGCAGCGTGTTGTCGCTGTGCAGGACGCCTTTCGGGGTTCCGGTCGTGCCGGAGGTGAACGGCAGATACATGATCTGGTTGGGATCGCTTCTCGCCGGCGTCGCAATAGCCGGCCCCGCCAGATCGGCAAACGGCGCGGCATCGGCTGGGCCGACGCGCCAGGCGCAGCGCAGAAAATCGCGGCCGGCGAGTTCGGCGAAGATGTCGTGCCGGTCGGCATCGGCGCCGTAGCCCGGCTCGGCGATCAGCGCGGCGGCCCGCATGCGGTCGACCAGCGCCACCACCTCGCCGACCGTATGGCCGCGGTGCAGCGACGGGCAGCAGACATAACCGTTGCGCGAGCAGGCGATGAGCGTGATCGGGGTCTCGACCCGGCTCGGCAGCCACACCGCGACGCGCTGCCCGGGCCGCAAGCCGTGCCCGGCCAGGCTCGCGGCGAGCCGGTCGGCGGCCCCGACCAGCGCGCTATAGGTCAGGCGGCGGTGCCGGTCGCGCACCGCGAACGCATCGGGCGTTGCCCGCGCGTGACCGGCGGCGACCGCGTAGAGCGTCTCCTCGCCCCAGTACCCGGCTTCGGTATAGGCGGCCAGATCAGGCGCGCTCAGCAAGGTCAGCAAGGTGCCGGTCATGGCAACACTATCGGTGCATCCTTCAAGACGCCTTGCGGGCGCTTGCCGCCTGACGGTCTGGGGATAACGTTGCGCGTTACCACAGGCCCAACCACATCCACTACCATAATCAATTTGCTGAACTTGACGCATACAACTGGCAGGCTCCGAGTCGGCCCCCCTCACCCTGCCCTCTCCCCCACTGGGGGAGAGGGTTGTTTGCCTCGGTTGACACCGGCGGGCCGGCTCGCTCATGGTGCCGACGCCGCTGTTCAGCCCACACCGGACGGAGCTGATGACCGATCCCGCTCTCGCCACCACGATCGAAGCCGCCTGGGACGCCCGCGAACACGTCTCGCCGGCCACCAGGGGCGCCTGGCGCGATGCCGTCGAGGCCGCGCTCGACGGGCTCGACGACGGCAGCCTGCGCGTCGCCGAGCCGCAGTCGGGCGGAGGCGGCTGGCAGGTCCATCAATGGCTCAAAAAGGCGGTGCTGCTGTCGTTCCGCTTGAACGACATGGTCGAGATCCCGGGTGGCCCGGTCGACCCCGAGCGCGGCCCCGCCAAATGGTGGGACAAGGTGCCCTCGAAATTCGCCGGCTGGTCGTCGAACCGCTTCCGCGATGCCGGGTTCCGCGCGGTGCCCGGCGCGATCGTGCGGCGCTCGGCCTACATCGCGCCGAACGTCGTGTTGATGCCGAGCTTCGTCAATGTCGGCGCCCATGTCGGCAGCGGCACGATGGTCGACACCTGGGCGACGGTTGGCTCCTGTGCCCAGATCGGCCGGAACTGCCACCTCTCGGGCGGGGTCGGGATCGGCGGCGTGCTCGAACCGCTGCAGGCCGAGCCGGTCATCATCGAGGACGATTGCTTCATCGGCGCGCGCAGCGAGGTCGTCGAGGGCGTCATCGTCGAGCGGGGCGCCGTCCTGGCGATGGGCACCTTCATCAGCGCGACGACCAAGATCGTCAATCGCGACACCGGCGAAGTTCACCTGGGGCGGGTCCCGGCCTATGCGGTGGTCGTGCCCGGCTCGCTGCCCGGGAGGCCGACGGCGCGCAGGAATTTCCCGGCGGC
>CAYMRQ010000337.1:2296-3850 GCA_964392845.1 uncultured Rhizobium sp. | reverse complement strand
CGGTGGTCGCCGGATCATTAAAAAAGAAGCGCGTCGGATGGGTGCCGGGCAGCGTGCGATAGGGGATGCCATCGCCGTCGACATCGAGATAGCGGCCGAACTCCGCGCCGGCTTCGAGATCCTCGTAGGTCATCAGCTTGCCGTGGTCATACTGTCGCGCCGGGTCCCAGCGCAGCGGCGCCACCAGCCAGTCGTTCATGCCGATGTCGAGATCGAGCATGACGAAGATCGGCGTCTGCAGCCGGTCGGCGAGGTCGAGCGCGTCGGCGGCAAAGGTGAAGGCCTCGTTCGGGTCCTGCGGGAACAGCAAAACGTGCTTGGTGTCGCCGTGCGAGGCGTAGGCGCACGAGAGGATGTCGGCCTGCTGGGTGCGGGTTGGCATGCCGGTCGACGGGCTGCCGCGCTGGATGTCGAAGATGACCGCCGGGATCTCGGCGAAATAAGCCAGCCCGATGAATTCCTGCATCAGCGAGATTCCGGGGCCCGACGTCGCGGTAAAGGCGCGCGCGCCGTTCCAGGCGGCGCCGATCACCATGCCGATCGAGGCCAGCTCGTCCTCGGCCTGGATGATCGCATAGCGCTGCTTCTTGGTCTCGGGGTCGCGGCGCAGGCGGTGGCAATGCGCGGCGAACGCCTCGGCGAGGGACGAGGAGGGGGTGATCGGGTACCAGGCGCACACCGTCGCGCCGCCATAGACCGCGCCGAGCGCGGCGGCGTCGTTGCCGCTGACGAAAATCCGGTCGCCGACCTTGTCGCGGCGTTCGAGCTTGAGCCCGATCGGACAATCGAGCGCCTGTGTCGCCCACTCGCGCCCGAGCTGCAGGGCGTGCAGATTGGGTTTGATCAGCGTGTCCTTGCCGCGGAACTGCTCGCCGATCAACTTTTCGATCGCCGGCACGTCCATGTCCAACAGCGCCGACAGCACGCCGAGATAGATGATGTTCTTGAACAGCTGGCGCTGGCGCACGTCGTCGTAGGTGCGGTTGCAGATCTCGGTCAGCGGCGCGCCGATCACGTTGATGTCGTCGCGAAACTGGGACGCCGGCATCGGCTTTGTCGAATCGTAGAGCAGGTATCCACCGGGCTCGATCTCGGCGACGTCCTGGCTCCAGGTCTGCGGGTTCATCGCAACCATCATGTCGACGCCGCCGCGCCGGCCCAAATGGCCGCTGTCGTTGATCCGCACCTCGAACCAGGTCGGCAGGCCCTGGATGTTCGACGGGAAAATGTTCCGCGAACTTACCGGGATGCCCATCCGCAGCACCGACTTGGCGAACAGCGCGTTGGCGCTCGCCGAGCCGGAGCCGTTGACGTTGGCGAATTTGACGACGAAGTCGTTGACGCTGGTTATCGGCTTCGGCATGCGGGCCCAGCCATGGTCATGTCCAGAAGGAATTTGCTCATGTCCCAGGCGCCGGTCGGACAACGCTCGGCGCACAGACCGCAATGCAGGCAGACATCCTCGTCCTTGACCATGATCCGTCCGGTCTTCAACGAATTGCCGATGTAGAGATCCTGGCCGAGAGTGGTAGCCGGGGCGCTGAGCCGGGTGCG
>CAYMRQ010000337.1:0-2286 GCA_964392845.1 uncultured Rhizobium sp. | reverse complement strand
CAGGCATCGCATTCGATGCATAGGGGACCGGCAAAGACGGTCTGGATATCGCAGTTGAGGCAGCGCTCGGCCTCGAGAAAGGCGAGCTTGTCGTCATAGCCGAGCTCGACCTCGGTCTTGATGTCGTGGAGGGCGACCTGGAGGTCGCGCAGCGGCACCCGGTAGCGCAGATCGTTCGAGATGTCGTTGTCGTAGCTCCACTCGTGGATGCCCATCTTCTGGCTGGCCAGGGTTACCCCGGGCGCCGGCCGCTCGCTGACATCCTCACCGTGGCACACCTTGTCGATCGAGATCGCCGCGTCATGCCCGTGCGCGACGGCCCAGATGATGTTCTTTGGGCCGAACGCCGAATCGCCGCCGAAGAACACGTTCGGCAGGCTCGACTGCATGGTTTTCGGGTTGACCTTGGGCATGTCCCAGCGGTCGAACTCGATGCCGATATCGCGTTCGATCCACGGAAAGGCGTTTTCCTGGCCGATCGCGACGAGGACATCGTCGCAGGGAACGTGCGTATGGGGCTCGCCGGTGGGCACCAGGTTGCGCCGGCCCTTCTCGTCGTACTCGGCCTTGACCTTCTCGAACAGGACGCCGGTCAGCGTGCCATCTTCATGGGTGAACTCGATGGGCACGAGAAAATTGAGGATCGGGATGCCCTCGTGCGTCGCATCCTCTTTCTCCCAGGGCGAGGCCTTCATCTCCTCGAAGCCGGATCGCACGACAACGGTCACTTCCTCGCCGCCGAGACGGCGCGAGGAGCGACAGCAATCCATCGCGGTGTTGCCGCCGCCGAGCACGACGACACGGCGTCCGATCCTCTCGATATGGCCGAACGAGACGCTTGACAGCCAGTCGATGCCGATATGGATGTTGGCGGCGGCCTCCTGGCGCCCGGGAATCCCGATCTCGCGACCGCGCGGCGCACCGGAGCCGATAAAGACGGCATCCCAGTCCTCGGCGAGCAGCGCGCGCAGGCTGCTGACGTAATGACCAAAGCGGGTCTCGACCCCCATGTCGAGGATCAGGTCGACCTCTTCATCGGTGACATGTTCGGGCAGGCGAAACCGCGGGATCTGGCTGCGCATCATGCCGCCGCCCTTGCTGTCGCCATCAAACATGACGCAGTGATAGCCCAAGGGCATCAGGTCGCGCGCCACGGTCAGCGAGGCGGGGCCGGCGCCGATCAGGGCAATCCGCTTGCCGTTTTTTTCCTTGGGGATCGCCGGAAGATAGCGGCTGATATCGCCCTTGTTGTCGGCGGCGACGCGCTTCAGCCGGCAGATCGCGACAGGCTCCTTCTCGACCCGGCCGCGGCGGCAGGCCGGCTCGCAAGGCCGGTCGCAGGTGCGCCCGAGAATCCCCGGGAAGACGTTCGATTCCCAGTTGATCGCCCAGGCGTCGCCAAAGCGCCGGGCGGCAATCAGGCGGATATATTCCGGCACCGGCGTATGCGCCGGGCAGGCCCATTGGCAGTCGACAACCTTATGGAAATAGTCGGGATTGCTGATGTCGGTAGGCTGCAATACGCTTCTCCTGCCGGCCGGCTGGTGGCCGGTCCGAAGTCATTCGCGACGCGACCAACTTGCCATGCCGGACCTCCCCGTCCGGCCTTCGGTTCGACACAGCCCGATGCGGCCGCGCCTTATACCCGGACTCGCCGCTTCCGTCATCCTTCGCTGTTGCCCTACGTCGCAGATCAGGATTGCGCCTGCGACAGCTTGCCTCATCCGCGAGAGGGGTGCAACGCCGCGAACGGCGACGGTGCGGCCAGGGGCGCGGCAAAGCGCGGCTTGACTTTGATATGGGCGCGGCACATCTGCTCTACCAGAGCTTGACGCTCGTACCGTGGAGCAGAGCTGCGCCGGCCCTCCGAGCGAGGGGTCGAATTGCCCGCAGCAACCAGGCGGAAGCTGCTCCGCGATTGGCCTGATTTCTCCGCAGACACAGCCGGTGCGCCCGTCCGAACGATCGGACGCGTAATCGCTCGACCGGCCATCACCCCAGAAAGCACCCATAACAGTGATTTCATTTGAAGACCTGGCTCTCGTCGAGCCGATTCGGCGTGCCCTCAAAGAGGAAGGCTACAGCGTGCCGACGCCGATCCAGGCGCAGGCGATCCCGCAACTCCTCGCCGGCCGCGACCTCTTGGGCATCGCCCAGACCGGCACCGGCAAGACCGCCGCCTTTGCGCTGCCGATCCTGCAGCGCCTCGCCGCAGACAGGCCTGCCGGCACCCGGCGCAAGACCGCGCGCGTTCTGGTGCTGACCCCGACGCGCGAGCTTGCCCTG
>CAYMRQ010000336.1:0-3874 GCA_964392845.1 uncultured Rhizobium sp. | reverse complement strand
TTGCAGGTCGAATCTTGCAGGTCGCCTGGCCGGCCGGGCTCGCCCCCGCCCTTCGCCGGGGCAGGCTATGCTCGCGCCAGGCGCAGCCGGTTCAGCAAATCCTCGTTGTCCCCCCGGAGATCCGACGGCGTGCGGTCATTGACGCGCGCCCCGCCGCACCGCCATTGAAAGCCGATCGCGCGCGCAGCCGCTCCGCCTCGCGCGCCGCGCCCACCCCGCGCAACATCGCATAGAGCCACAGCGCCATCAGCAGCCTGGGTTCGATCGGCGGCCGGTCCGGCTCGCCCTCGCGCGCCGCGATCCGCTCGTAGAGCTCCTGCAGATCCAACGTCGCGACATGGGCCCGCACGTCGCGCACCGGATCATCGCCCGCCACCAGCCCATCCAGATCCACCACCCGACGCTCGATCGCGTCGCGCTGCGGCACCTGCAACCGAGGCTGCCCGCGCGGCCGTTCCGGCGTGCTCTGATCGGCGAGGTTCTCAAACAGCGGCCTCTCGTCCATAACCCGATCCGGCTTCGATCAACCCGCCCCATTGAATCGAACCCCAAGCCGACGCGGAACCCCTATATTGGCCGCTATAAATTCACACGCTCTGAGGAGCCCGCAAAGCGGCCGTCTCGAAGGACGCAATGCGGCTTTGCAGCGGCGAATATCCGCCGAGACGAGCCATGTTCTCGAAGATCCTGATCGCCAATCGCGGCGAGATCGCCTGCCGCGTCATTCGCACCGCGCGGCGGATGGGGATCGCGACGGTCGCGGTCTATTCGGAGGCCGATGCCCAAGCGCTGCATGTCGCGATGGCCGAAGAGGCGCGGCTGATCGGCCCGGCGCCCCCGCGCGACAGCTATCTGAGCATCGCGGCGGTCATCGCGGCGGCGCGCGAAAGCGGTGCCGAGGCGATCCATCCGGGCTACGGCTTCCTGTCGGAAAACGCCGATTTTGCCGATTCCTGCACCGCTGCCGGGCTTGTCTTCATCGGCCCGCCGGCGCAAGCGATCCGGGCGATGGGCTCGAAAGCGGCGGCGAAGGCGCTGATGGAGGCGCATGGGGTGCCGGTCGTGCCGGGCTATCACGGCGCCGAGCAGGATGCGGGCCGGCTCCGTGCCGAGGCCGGGCGGATCGGCTTCCCGGTCATCATCAAGGCCTCGGCCGGGGGCGGCGGGCGCGGCATGCGCATCGTCGCCGGGCCGGGCGAGTTCGCAAGCGCGCTCGACGGCGCGAGGCGCGAGGCGATGGGCGCCTTCGGCGACGACACGATGCTGATCGAGCGCTACCTCGCGCGCCCGCGCCATATCGAAGTGCAGGTGTTCGGCGACACGCACGGCAATCTCGTGCATCTCTTCGAGCGCGACTGCTCGATCCAGCGCCGCCACCAGAAAATCGTCGAGGAGGCGCCGGCGCCGGGGCTCGACCCGGCGCGCCGGGCATTCATCGGCGATGCGGCAGTAGCCGCCGCGCGCGCGGCCGGCTATGTCGGCGCCGGCACGGTCGAGTTCATCGTCGAAGGCGATGCGTTCTATTTCATGGAGATGAACACAAGACTTCAGGTTGAACATCCGGTGAGCGAGGCGGTGACCGGGATCGATCTGGTCGAATGGCAGTTCCGGGTGGCGGCCGGCGAAGCCTTGCCGCTGCGCCAGGAGGAGATCGCGCTCACGGGCCACGCAATCGAAGCGAGGCTCTATGCCGAGAACCCGGCAAGCGGCTTTCTGCCATCGACCGGGACGCTGCATTTCCTGCATCTGCCGGAAGGGGAGGGGGTGCGGGTCGAGAGCGGGGTGCAGGCGGGCGATGTGGTGACCGCGTTCTACGACCCGATGATCGCCAAGCTCATCGCCTGGGGCGAGGACCGCGCGACCGCCCGCGCCCGGCTCGGCCGAGCGCTCGCCGACACCGCGCTCGTCGGGGTGGCAACCAATCTCGGCTTTCTGGCGCGCATCATCGCCGACCCGGAATTCGCCGCCGGCGGGGTCGATACCGGCTTCATCGAGCGACGGCGCGCGACGCTCCTGGCGCCGCCCGGGCCGGTGCCCGAGCTGGCGCGCGCCGCGGCGGCGCTCTGGCGGCTGCTGGCAAGGCAAGACGCGGCAAAGGGGCCGGATCCGTGGGCCGGGGTTGATGGCTGGCGGCTCAACCGCGCCGCGGCGCCGCAGAGCCTTATTTTCCGCTGCGATGCCGAGGAATGGACGGTGTCGGCGAGCCGCGCCGGCAGCGGGTGGCAGCTTCGCCTCGGTGAGCACCTTTGCGCGGCGCAGGTCGAGCGCGGGGCCGACGGCCGTCTCGTCGTCGCGCTCGATCGCGCGCGGCACGCCCTGCGCGTTCTCGAACACGGCGCCGCGCTCGCCGTGTTCGCCGCCGGCGAGAGCTGGATCATCGAGGAGGTCGATCCGCTGATGCCGCCGGCCGGCGCCGAGGCGATTGCCGGGCGGCTGACCGCGCCGATGCCCGGGCGGGTCGTGCAGCTCCTGGTGGCGCCCGGCGATTCTGTGCATCAGGGCCAGCCGATGATCGTCGTCGAGGCGATGAAGATGGAGCACACGATCGCCGCGCCGCGCGACGGCACCGTCGCCTCGGTGCATTGCGCGCCGGGCGATCTGGTCGAAGAGGGGGTGGAGCTGATCGCCCTGCTGCCGGTCGAGGAGCCGACCGCCCGGGTGCCCGCTTCGGAGGTCGATGCCGGAGCGCCTGGCGCGGCGGGGCCGGGCTGATGCCGCTGATGCCGGGCGAAATTCCGGCCGATGGCCAGCCGGATGGCCTGGCCGGGGCCGCGCCAAGTCCCGTTGCGCCGCTGCATCTGTTGAAGATGGCGGTCGGCATCGCCTCACTCGACGAATTGCGCCGGGTGCGCGCCGCCCGGATCAGGCAGCATGGCGGCAGCTGGGTCTATACCCGCAATCAGCCGCGCCGCGCCGCGCCGGTTTTGGCGGGCGGCTCGATCTATTGGGTGATCCGCGGCCAGATCCGGGTTCGCCAGAGGGTCATCGGGTTGCGCAGCGAGCGCGACGACCCAACGTCTAGCGCAAGGGGGCGAGCCTATTGCCTGATCGAGGTCGATCCTGAGCTGGTGGCGACGCTGTGGCGGCCGTGGCGGCCATTCCAGGGCTGGCGCTATCTCTCGCCCGCCGACGCCCCGCCCGACGCGCCGGCCGGGGCGCCCGGCGGCTGGAGCATGCCCGATGCCGCGGCAGGAGCGATGCCGGAGCGCCTGATCGCCGAGCTGCGCGCGCTTGGCCTGTGGTAAGGGGAGGGGGCCTGCGGTAAGGTGGGGCGTCTGGTGCGGCGGCCGCCGGCCCGTCAAATTTTTGTTAATCGCGCGCTGGACAGAGCAGCGAAGCGGCACTATCTTAGCCGTTCGCCCTGACCCCTCGTGGGTCATGGCGGCTTGGCTTCGGCGAGAATGTGGCATCAGCCGCTATTCGCGGTGGGGCTGGATGTGCCCTCGGGCACGCCGATTGTTGATTGGAATTGTAGGGAAGGAAGGGATGCGCGGGCGGCGGCGTGAGTGTCGCTGTACGTTCGCGCTCTAATAGGTTCGAGCGTTTGGCGGCCCTTAGTGGGTCGGTTCTGTCAGGGAGCCCAGCGATGGGGTTCAGGGGAGGATCGGCCTGGGATTAACATGAGAGTTTGATCCTGGCTCAGAACGAACGCTGGCGGCATGCTTAACACATGCAAGTCGAACGCTTACCGGGCTTCGGTCCGGTGAGAGTGGCGCACGGGTGAGTAGCGCGTGGGAACCTGCCCTGTTGTGGGGGATAACCGAGGGAAACTTCGGCTAATACCGCATGCGCCCGGGTAACCGGGGAAAGATTTATCGCAGCAGGAGGGGCCCGCGTCGGATTAGCTTGTTGGTGGGGTAACGGCCTACCAAGG
>CAYMRQ010000335.1:0-4053 GCA_964392845.1 uncultured Rhizobium sp. | reverse complement strand
GCGAGATGCACGGTCTCCATCGCGACGGCGTACGGGTGCCCCGGCACGTCGTCCGGCAACACCAGGATCGGAGTCTGGCAGTTGCGCACGAAATCGCGCGTCACGGTGTACACGAAGTCGGCGCGGGCGCCGCCGTACATGTTGGTGAGGAACGCGTCGACCATCGCCATCGTGATGTCGGGCCGGCGGGCGCACAGCTCCGGGCCCCAGCCCTTCATGTTGTTGGTGTAGGAGAGGCCAGGCATCTCCGGGCGGTAGCCGCTGGGCTGCGCCGGCACGGCCGCGACGACGCGGTCACCGGCCCGCTGCAGCAGGTTCCAGATGAAGGGGCCGCCGATGCAGAAGCCGAGCACCATGAACTGCCGGATGCCGAGGTGGTCCATCAGGCCGATATGGTCGTCGGTAAAGGCGTCCCACGCCCGGTCGGTCTCGATCGGCCCCGTCGACTGGCCGCCCTTGGCGTTGCGCAGATCCGCTGCGATGACTCGGTACTCGCCCTTGAACTCGTCGAACGGGTTGAACGGATGGGTCGCGAGGCCCGCGACCGTCGAATTGAGGCCGCCGCCGGGGATGACCAGCAGCGGAAAACCGGAGCCGGCCTCTTCGTAATGAATGCGGACGTCGCCTTTTTCGTAGAACGGCATGGGGTTTCTCCTTGCCTAGTGTGGTCACGGATTACGCTCGCGTCTCGACGAGCGGCGCGTATCCGTAATTGTAAGCTAAAACCCGCGGCAAGCGTAACTCAGTTTGAATTTTCCACCCGTATGTGCTACATTGTAGCCCAGGGAGATCAGCCATGACTGCGAATGCTGTTGTTCGTGCTCGGATCGACGAGCAGACCAAGACCGAAGCCGCGGCCGTTTTGAAGGCGATGGGCCTCACGGTGTCCGACGCGTTCCGCTTGATGATGGTAAGGATCGCCAAGGAGAAGGCGCTTCCGTTCGAGCCTCTGGTGCCGAACGAGGAGACAATCGAGGCGATGAAGGCCGCGCGGCGCGGCGAACTGGTCACGGTCGGCCCGCCGGGGAATCTGCTCGCCAGCCTGAATGCGGACTGTTAAGCACACCAGCCGCTTTTGGCGCGACTACAAGCGGAGAAATCGGGCCGGCACGCCAGGCGGCTCGATGCCGTACTGCTCGAAACCGTCACGATGCTGGCGAACGACGAACCGTTGCCCCGGCGGTATTTCGATCACCCGCTCCGCGGCGAGTGGAGCGACCACCGCGATTGCCACATCCGGCCCGACCTGGTGCTGATCTACCGCAAGCCGGACGAGGCCACCCTGGAACTCGTCCGGCTGGGCTCGCACAGCGAAATCGGATGGTGATCGCCGCGTGGCCCTCGGGTCTCAAATCGACGAATTCGCGACGCCGTAGGGCGGGTGGAGCGCAGCGCAACCCGCCATTCGTTCCGCGATCGGCACTGGCGATCGTGGCTCGGTATCGGGCAACGATTTAGAGAATGCCTTCTTGAGCGCCCGCCAGCGACCGGAAAAATCGCAATCGTCCTGCGGCAAAGTCCACAGGCAGTGCATGTGGTCGGGCAAGACGACCCAGGCGTCAATTCCAAAAGGCGACTGCCGGCGCACCTGACGCACCGCCTGTCGCAGCGCGTCGATATGCGTCACGAGCAGTTCGGAACTGCGGTCGAACAGATTTACCGTGAAAAAGTAGGTTGCTCCCGGGATACGGTTGCGGCGGTAGTCCGGCATTGCCGCAGCATGCCCAAGATCGGACGTCGGCGGAAGGCGTCCGGCGGAAGGCGCTGCGCTTTTCCGCCCTACGGGGTGAGTTCGTCGGAAACATATCGCTGCGCGTCTACCATTTTGCGGCCCCACCCACTTGAAGCATCATGACACGAGCGACGGAGCCTTCCCTTTTTTCAAGCTTGCTGTGCCTGCAGGGATAGGTCGTCTTGGGCGCGGTAGGAATGCGAATCATCGGTCACCCAAGCGGTCGGATCACGCGCAATAACTCGGTTCAGGACTGCGTAAATGGCTCCATTCCATACCGCGCCCTTCTCGGCCGCCGCATCTAACGCTGTTCTTACCCGGTTTGGATCAACAACCGGCCCCTCAAGCGTCCGATACGCATCGTGCATCAGCAGGAACAGCTTCAGTTTCTGCTGGAGCGCAGTCTGCGGCGGTTGGCGGCCGAGGAGCTGCATAATCTCCGCCCGAATAGTAACGTAGGCGCTCCAAAATAGATAAGCCGCTCCGATTGCGGCACTGCCAAAAAATACCCCTGCGTTGGCGGATTGAGCGCCGTACAATATTCCAGCGACCGGGATAGCAAAAAGTAGCAGAATCCGTATCATCAAGCGGACTACCCTGGCTCTTTCTAAATCACGTCCTTTTACTCGTCGTACCGTGCCTTTCCCGAACACGGCGGCCCAAAGGTCGCGCAGACCCGCGCTTTGGCTCTCGAGTATGCTTGAGCCAAATTGCCGCACACCGTCGGACGCCAATGAGTCCACGATTACCCATTCAATAAAATGGCTGTCAAGCCATGGCCGTTCGATTAGGGCGGCGGCAAAGGACGCAATGTACCTCATTCTAAATTCAAAATGCTCGTCCTCTGCGTACCCTTTACTGAGAAA
This sequence comes from uncultured Rhizobium sp., assembly GCA_964392845.1. Lineage (GTDB taxonomy): Bacteria > Pseudomonadota > Alphaproteobacteria > ATCC43930 > CGMCC-115725 > DATARH01. The sequence goes on along the minus strand of CAYMRQ010000335.1, from coordinate 1,455 downwards.
TTCCTCTAACAGATCATTGCGATGATACCATATGTCTTCTCTTAACCAATCTGGCTTTGAGAACCAAGGTGGAAACAACGATTCGTGCTTATCCGATTCGTCCGGTGTTGCCGATTGTCGCAGTACCGCCGACAACAGGTTCAGCACTAAGCTTCTTGCGTCGACCAAACGGTCTTCGGTTTGCGCAAAGTTCTCGTTCTTCTGCACGCTGTACGAATACACGATCTCGCCGACACGCCTGAGCGCGTATCCACGGGCAGACAACGGCCACAAATCATGGATGACCTTATTATCGGAAAGCTTCACCGGAAAATCATCGATCCAGCGCCTCAGATCATCCGTCGTAAATTTCTCTGGCTTCAATTTCCTACCCCTTCCGATGGAAAGCGAGCGTAGGGCGGAAAAGCATAGCGCATTCCGCGAATTATCGCTGTAACCGGCAAAGCATCGCTCGGCGGAAGGCGCGGGCTATCGGGCAGCTTCGCCTGTGCGGGGGTGCCCGTCTCCGAGGCGCCGTTGACGCGCCCGCAGGTCACCACGGAAATCGGCGGATTGCGCTGCGCTTTTCCGACCTACGCGCTTGAGCCAACGTGTGTCATTGCGAGGAGCGGAGCGAGGAAGCAATCTCGTCGCGTCACGGCACAATCGGCGCGAAATTGCTTCGCTTCGCTCGCAATGACAGGCAATTATATCAATGAAAGCGCGGCTTCACTTCCTCGCATAAGAGGCGGAGTGCGTTCAGCACTCGGTCCTGCGGGATGCGTCCGCCGCAATTCAATTCGGCGAGGATGCCGTCGAGCCCGATCTCCTCGTTGACCTCGCGCAGGCGTGCCGCGAAGCCATTGGGCTCGTCGATCAGCACCTGCGTCGCGAGCGCCTCCTCATAGGTCAACGCCTCCAGCCGCTCGACCCGGCGCAGCCGCTGCAGCGCAACATCGCCCCCGGCTCGCCGCGCCGAGTCGCGCCCCAATTCGGCCTGATAGCGGAAGAAGCCCATCAGGCTTTCTTTTGCCTCGGCTCGGGCGCGCTCCCTGGTTTCGGCGAGGTAGGCGGGGACCCGCAGAAACACCTTGCCGCGCCCCCTATGGCCGGCCGCCGCGTAGGCCGCGCGATAGGATTTGATGTGCTCGGCCAGTTGCGAGAACGGACCCTGGCGCACCGCGACGAAGATCGGCATGCCGAGATGGCCGATCTGCGGGAAGGTTTCCGGAGTGGCCGCCGCCATGCGCAATTCGGGATAGGGTTTCTGCCAGGGCTTCGGAGTCGCCGCCACGTTGTTGAAGCTGTGGTACTTGCCGGTGTAGGAAAACGCCGGCTCGGTCCACGCAAGCTTCAGGATTTCCAGGGTTTCGGCGAACCGTTCGCGGCTTTCGGCGTAGGAGATGCCGTAATCCTCATAGGTGCGCACGACGCCGCTGCGGCCGATACCGTAGATCAGCCGGCCGTGGCTGATCT
>CAYMRQ010000334.1:0-4057 GCA_964392845.1 uncultured Rhizobium sp. | reverse complement strand
GGAGGTGCGCAGCAGCGCCTTCGTCGGGATGCAGCCCCAGTTGAGGCAGATGCCGCCCAAATGCTCGCGCTCGACGACCGCCGTTTTCATCCCGAGCTGCGCCGCCCGGATCGCCGCGACATAGCCGCCCGGTCCGCCGCCAACGACAACGAGGTCGAAGGAATTTTCGGCCATCACAAACTCCAACGATCGCGGCACTGTAGGGCGGATGAGCGCAGCGTAATCCGCCAAGCCACTGCGGACCGGCGGATTGCGCTGCGCTCATCCGCCCTACAGCAGCATGGTCAGCGGGTCTTCGATCAGCTTCTTGAAGGCGGCGAGGAATTGCGCCCCGACCGCGCCGTCGACGACGCGGTGGTCGCAGGAAAGGGTGCAGGTCATCACCGTGGCGACCGCGAGCTGACCGTCGCGCACCACCGGCCGCTGCTCGGCGGCGCCGACCGCGAGAATGCAGCCCTGCGGCGGGTTGATCACCGCGGCGAACTCGCGGATGCCGTACATGCCCAAATTGGACACCGAGAAGGTTCCGCCCTGGAACTCCTCGAGCTTCAATTTGCCGGCGCGGGCACGCTCGGCGAGGTCCTTGGTCTCGGCGGCAATTTGCGCCAGCCCCTTCTGGTCGGCGCCCTTGACGATCGGGGTGATGAGGCCGTCATCGAGCGCCACCGCGACGGCGATATCGACCCGCTCCCAGAGGAGGATCGCGGCGTCCGTCCACGACGCATTGGCCGCCGGCACCTGGCGCAACGCCAGCGCTGCGGCGCGGATCACGAAGTCGTTGACCGAGATCCGGTTTGCCTCGGATTTAGCGTTGAGCACCGCCCGGATCTTCAAGAGATCGTCGATCGCGCAATCGACCGACATGTAGAAATGCGGGACGGTCTGCTTCGATTCGGCTAACCGGCGGGCGATGACCCGGCGCATCGCGCTGTGCGGCTTTTCGCTGTAGGGCGGGCTGCCGGCAAGCGCCAGCATCTGGGCCTTGGCGAAAACCGGCGCCGCGGACGGCGCGACCACGGCGCCAGGCGCGGGCGGAGCGGTCTCAGGCTGCGCCAATGTCCGCTCGATATCCGCCTTGACGATGCGGCCCTGCGGCCCGGAACCGCGGATCGCGGCGAGGTCGAGTTCGGCATGAATTGCCATGCGGCGCGCCAGCGGGCTGGCAAAGATCCGGCCGCCATTCGTTTGAATTGGGCCGCGCGCCGGGCTGGGCATCGGGGCCGGCGCGGGGTGTCCGGCCGGGGCGGGTTGCGCGGCCGGTGCGGGCTCGGATTTGGGCATCGGCGCGGCCCTCCCCGGCGGCGCGCCCGGCGGCGCCACGGGAATTGCGCGCTGTGCCGCTGCGTCCTCGGCGGACAGGCTCGCGGCGAATTTTTCAAGCTCGGCCGGGTCCTCGCCCTCTTCAAGTAGGAGGGCGATCGGCGCGTTGACCTTGATGCCCTGCGCGCCCTCGGGAACGATGATCTTGCCGAGGGTGCCCTCGTCGGCCGCCTCGTATTCCATCGTCGCCTTGTCGGTCTCGATCTCGGCGATGACGTCGCCCGAATGCACTTCGTCGCCCTCTTGCTTCAGCCAGCGGGCGAGGTTGCCTTCGGTCATCGTCGGCGACAGTGCCGGCATGCGGATTTCGATGGGCATGATGTCTCGCCAGGAACCTCTCTTGCCGTCATGCCCGCGCAAGCGGGCATCCAGGGGCAAACGATGGCGCGGCGGCCCTGGAATCCCGCTTGCGCGGGAATGACGGGAGTTGACCGTGTCAGCGCTAGCGGTACGTCACCTCGCGCGCGGCGGCGACGATGTCCTCGACCTGCGGCACGGCAAGACGCTCCAGATTGGCGGCGTACGGCAGCGGCACGTCCTTGCCGGTGACGCGCTTCGGCGGCGCGTCGAGCCAGTCGAAGCAGTTTTCCATGACGATCGCGGCGATCTCGGCGCCGATGCCGGCAAACGGCCAGCCCTCCTCGACCGAGACGATGCGGTTGGTCTTTTTGACCGATTCGACGACGGTCTCGACATCAAACGGCCGCAGCGAGCGCAGATCGACGATTTCGGCGGAAATGCCGGCTTTCTCCAGCTCCTCAGCGGCCTGCAACGCCAGTTTCACCATGCGCGAGAAGGCGGTGATCGTGACATGCTCGCCGGCGCGGGCGATGCGGGCCTTGCCGATCGGCACCAGGAACTCGGGATCTTCCGGCACCGCGAAGCTCTCGCCGTACACCAGTTCGTGTTCGAGAAAGATCACCGGGTTGGGATCGCGGATCGCCGATTTGAGGAGGCCCTTGTGGTCGGCGCCGGTATAGGGCGCCACGACCTTGAGTCCGGGGACATGCGCGTACCAGCTCGCATAGCATTGCGAATGCTGCGCGGCGACCCGCGAGGCGATGCCGTTCGGCCCGCGGAACACGATCGGCGCCGACATCTGGCCGCCCGACATGTAGCGGGTCTTGGCGGCCGAGTTGATCAGCTGGTCCATCGCCTGCATCGCAAAGTTGAAGGTCATGAACTCGACGATCGGCCGCAGGCCGGCAAATGCTGCGCCGATGCCGAGCCCGGCGAAACCCTGCTCGGTGATCGGCGTATCGATGACCCGGCGCGCGCCAAATTCCTGCAACAGGCCCTGGCTGACCTTGTAGGCGCCCTGATATTCGGCGACTTCTTCGCCGATCAGCAGGACGCTGGGGTCGCGCCGCATCTCCTCGGCCATCGCGTCGCGCAACGCCTCGCGCACGGTCTGCGAGACGGTCTTGCCGGTGTATTCCTCGATCCCGGGACGCGACGCGGCGGGGGCCGCGCGGGCCGGCTCGCCCGGGGGCCGGGCGGCCGGGGAAGGCGGGATCGGCGCCGGCCTTGTTATTTGCGCGCGTGACGGCAGGCGGGACTGTGGCACCCTGGCCGCTGCCGCGCCGATATCCTCGCCGTTCTCGGTGATCAGCGCGATCGGGGTGTTGACCGCGACGTGGTCGGTGCCTTCGGGAATGACGATCTTGGCGAGCACGCCCTCGTCCACCGCTTCGACCTCCATCGTCGCCTTGTCGGTCTCGATTTCCGCCAGGACATCGCCGGCGCGCACGGTGTCGCCCTCGCTTTTGACCCAGCGCGCGATCTTGCCCTCGGTCATCGTCGGCGACAGCGCCGGCATCAGCACTTCGCTAACCATTGGCTTCGGCCAGCACATCCGTCCACAGTTCGCCCGGATCCGGCTCCGGGCAGTCCTGAGCAAACTGCGCCGCCTCGATGACGATGTCCCGCGCGCGTTTTTCGATCTGTTTCAGCTCGCCTTCATCGGCCTGATGCTCGTCGAGCAACCGCCGGCGCAGATGGTCGAGCGGATCGTGCTCGGTGCGCATCCGGTTGACTTCCTCCTTGCTGCGGTATTTCGCCGGGTCCGACATCGAATGGCCGCGATAGCGATAGGTCAACATTTCGAGAATGACCGGTCCCTGGCCTGAGCGGGCGTGCTCGGCCGCGGCAAGCCCGGCCTGGCGGACCGCGACCACGTCCATCCCGTCAACCTGCTCGCCCGGGATGCCATAGGGGACGCCGCGGTGAAACAGATCGATCCGGGCCGACGCCCGGCTGACCGATGTGCCCATGCCATATCGGTTGTTTTCGATGACGTAGACGACCGGCAGCTTCCACAGCGAGGCTATGTTGAAGCTTTCGTGAACCTGGCCCTGGTTGATCGCGCCGTCGCCGAGATAGGTCACCGAGATATGCCCGTCATCGCGATAGCGGTGGGCAAAACCGAGGCCCGTGCCGATCGGCACCTGGGCGGCGACGATGCCGTGTCCGCCAAAGAAATTCTTCTCCGGGCTGAACATATGCATCGAGCCGCCCTTGCCGCGCGAATAGCCGCAGCGCCGCCCGGTCAGCTCGGCCATGACCCCCTTGGGGTCCATGCCGCAGGCCAGCATATGGCCGTGGTCGCGATAGGAGGTGATGCTCGTGTCGCCGTCCTCGAGCGCGGCCTGGATGCCGACAACCACCGCCTCCTGCCCGATATAGAGGTGGCAGAAGCCGCCGATCAGCCCCATGCCGTAGAGCTGGCCCGCCTTCT
>CAYMRQ010000333.1:0-4068 GCA_964392845.1 uncultured Rhizobium sp. | reverse complement strand
GCTCGATCTCCTTGGCGACCGTGACGCCGTCCTTGGTGATGCGCGGCGCGCCGAACGATTTGTCGAGAACGACGTTGCGGCCCTTGGGACCGAGCGTCACCTTGACCGCATTGGCGAGAATATCGACCCCGCGGAGCATCCGCTCCCGCGCATCGGTACTAAACCTGACTTCTTTCGCAGCCATTTTTACCTACTCCCTTACGCGGCCTTGCGGACAGCCGACTGGTCGATGATCCCCATGACGTCGGACTCTTTCATGATGATCAGATCTTCGCCGTCGAGCTTCACTTCGGTGCCCGACCACTTGCCGAACAGCACCCGGTCGCCGGCCTTCACATCGAGCGGCTGAAGCTTGCCGTCGTCGCCGCGGTCACCCGGCCCAACCGCTACCACCTCACCTTCCATCGGCTTTTCCTTCGCCGTGTCGGGGATGATGATACCGCCGGCACTCTTCTCCTCGGCCTCCACGCGCCGGATCAGCACGCGGTCATGCAACGGACGGAATCCCATGTAGACCTCCTCGCACGCTCTGAATTTGCAATTGGCACTCTCTACCGGAGAGTGCTGCCGAGATAGTCAGATCGTGGCCGCTTGTCAAGCCAATCGCCGAGAATCGCGGCAGGCGAGTCGCCGCGCGGGCGTCTTGCGGAACAAGGGCCGGGGTCAAGCTTTTGACAACGGCATAGCCGCGGCGCACTCTCGCCGCGTTATAATGACAGATCTGCCATTGACGAGCCGGGAACATGCCGCAAACCATGGATTGGGAAATACCGAGCGAGTTCCAGCCCAAGCCCGAGAACTTCGAGTTTGATCTGGACCGCGCGCTCTCAGCGGTGCTCGGGCTGCAGGCGACGGTCCCGCAGGACGCCTTCACCGCCGGGACGCTCGGCACCGAGCGCGCCGGCAGCGCCGTCTTGATCCGCCAGGACGGGTTGGTGCTGACGATCGGCTATCTGATCACCGAAGCCGAGTCGCTCTGGCTGACCTCGAGCCTCGGCGGCGCGGTTCCCGGGCACGTCTTGGGCTATGACTCGGAGACCGGCCTCGGGCTCGTGCAAGCCCTCGGCCGCCTGAGCGTCCCGCCGATCGAAATCGGCGCGAGAATGCGGGTCGGGGCCGGCGATCACGCCATTCTTGCCGCCGAGGGTGGACGCCGCCATGCCGTCGCGGCGACGATCGTAGCCCGTCAGGAATTCGCCGGGTATTGGGAATATCTGCTCGACCGCGCGATTTTCACCGCGCCGGCCCACCCGTTCTGGGGCGGTGCCGCGCTGATCGCGAGCGACGGCAGCCTCATCGGCATCGGCTCCTTACATGTGCAGCATTCCAACGGCCGCGAGCTGCGGCGCGACGTCAACATGGTGGTGCCGATCGATCTCTTGCCACCGATCCTCGACGATTTGTTGACCTATGGCCGGCCCAACCGGCCGCCGCGGCCCTGGCTTGGCCTCTACGCCGCCGAGATCGAGGACGCCATCGTCGTCGCCGGGTTGTCCGAGCGCGGGCCGGCGAGCAAGACCGGGCTCAAGCCCGGCGATCGCATCCTGGCGGTGCGCGACGAGCCGGTATCGAGCCTCGCCTCGTTCTGGCGCCGGGTGTGGGCAAGCGGCCCGGCCGGCAGCGAGGTGGTGCTGCAGGTGGTGCGCGACACCGAAACGATGAAGGTGCGCATCCCGTCGGCCGACCGTTCCCGGTTGCTCAAGGCGCCCAGACTGCACTGATCCTATAGATCCCGTAGGATGGGTCGAGCGCAGCGAAACCCATCGGGGAGCGGCCACCGCTCTGTCGTACCCGCGAAGGGTGGGTTTCGCTGCGCTCAACCCACCCTACGATTTCTCACCGTACCAGGGCGGCGCAGCCCGCCGGCAGGTCCGACACCCGCAATGGTCGCTCGGGCGGCGCCGGCTTTGGATACCTTGCCTCCGGGGTGAACCACCAGTCGAGTTCCGCGCCGCAGCCATCGCCCGCGGGCGGAGCGGGCTGATCCTGGCACTCGGGCTCGCCTTGGGGGCATTGGAGGCGCAGGTGCAAATGATCGTCGTGCCCCCACCACGGGCGGATGCGCCGCAGCCAATCGCGATCCGTCCCCGCTTCGCGGCAGAGCGCGCGCTTGATCGCCGGATTGACGAAAATGCGCGCCACCGTGGCGCCGCGCGCCGCGGCTTCGAGCAGCTTTCGGTGCTGCGGCCGCCAGAATGCCGGGGCGACATCATCGCCGCTCTCGGCGACGAATTTGGTCGCCGCCATTTGATCGCGCTCGGCCGCGCTTAGCCGCCGATCCGGCATCGGCGTCAGCCACAGATCGGCATCGAGACCGATCTGGTGCGAAGCATGGCCGGTCAGCATCGGCCCGCCGCGCGGCTGTCCGATGTCGCCGACCAGGAGACCCGGCCACTGCGCGGTCGCCGCTGCCGTGGCGGCAAGCCGTTCGAGAAACGCGAGCAGCACCTTGTGTCCCCAGGCGCGATCGCGCGACGGCCGCATCACCTGCCAGTTCGGACCGTCGGCCGGCAGCGCCGTTGCACCGGCAACGCAGCCCCGCGTGTAGGTCCCGATCGCCCGGGGCGATCCGGGGGCCGATCCGGGGGCGGGGCTCGTCGCCAGCCCGAACACCCGCTTTGCTGCGTCCGCCGGCAGCCGAGCGAGCACCGCGGCGCGTTGCGCGGCCTCCCGGACGGCGGTGTCCTGGGCCCGCGCCGCCGTCGCGCCGCCCGCCACAAGCCCGACCACGACACAAGCAGCGATAGCCCTCGACAAGCAGCTTTCGTCTGCCGAGAAGTCGCGACGAGACTGGCGAAATCTTAACAACTTGCTAACGAATATCGCGCCAAATGCCGCCTGTCGCATCACCGCCCGCCGCATACCAACCCGCCCTTCCGTCGCAGATGCGCGAGAACATTTTCAAATGCAAGGCGATGAGCCCCCGCACTTCGCGACGAAACGGATCCTCATCGTCGAGGATAACGAGCTCAACATGAAGCTCTTGCGGGATGTCCTCGAGGCTTATGGGTACACGACCATTACCACCGGGGAGGGCGCGGCGGCGCTTACCCTCGCCCGCGAGAACCAGCCCGAGCTGATTCTGATGGACCTGCAGCTGCCGGACATCTCCGGGTTCGACGCCGTCCGCCGGCTGAAGGACGATCCGCAGACGCGAATCATCCCGATTGTCGCGGTCACCGCCTTCGCGATGGTCGGCGACGAACGCAAAGCCCTGATGAGCGGGTGCGACGCCTATGTCGCCAAGCCGATCCTGCTGCGCGATTTCCTCGACCTCGTCGAACGGTTCATCGGCGGGGCGGGTGGGCCGCGGTAAGGCGCCGCCGCGACCTGGCGCGTCGCCGGCCGCGTGTCGCAGCGGGAGAGGCCGGCGCAAGGTCGCGCCCTGAGCGGCGGTCTTCCCGCGACGACGAGGGCGGAGTAACGTCGCGGCCAAATGCGGTCTTCGCGGCCTTTGATTGGGCGCCTGCCATGAAGCTCTACGGCTATTCTCGATCCTCCGCGGCGTTTCGCGTGCGCATCGCGCTCAATCTCAAAAAGCTCGATTACGAGAACGCCTCCATCCACCTGCGCCGGGGCGAGCAGGCCGAACCGGAGTTCCTCGGCGTCAACCCGCAGGGCCTGGTGCCGGCGCTCGAGGTCGATGGACACAGGCTCACTCAGTCGTTGCCGATCATCGAATACCTCGACGAGACGCATCCCGAGCCGCCGCTCCTGCCGCGCGACGCCGCCGGCCGGGCCCGCGTCCGCGCGCTTGCCGCGATCGTTGCCTGCGACATTCATCCGCTCAACAATTTGCGCGTGCTGCGCTACCTGCATGGGCCGCTCGGGCATGACCAGGGCGCCATCGAGACCTGGTACAATCACTGGATCGATAGCGGCTTTCGCGGCCTCGAGCGCCTGTTGGCCGGGGACAGCCGGACCGCCGCGTTTTGCCACGGCGAGCAACCCGGCCTGGCCGATATCGCCCTGGTGCCGCAGGTGGTCAATGCCGAGCGCTATCGGCTCGACCTGGCGCCGTATCCGACCATCGCCAGGATCTTTGAGAATTGCATGAAGCTCGACGCC
>CAYMRQ010000332.1:0-4115 GCA_964392845.1 uncultured Rhizobium sp. | reverse complement strand
ATTCGCCGCCCGCCGGCACGCCTCGGTGGCGACATAGCGGCCGAGCGCGACGTTGCGCTGGGCGATCTTGCCGGCGCATATCCGCAGCGCCTCGATCGTCCGCGCCATCGCCGCCTCGGAGAGTGCGCCGGTCGCGGCGAGCCCTTCGCCGAGCCGCACGATTCGCGAAAACGCATCGATCACGCCAAACCCGTCGCCGGCGCGGCGCGCGATCAAGAGGCGGCAGTTGTTGGTTCCCAGATCGAGCGCGGCATAGCTCGGCAGCAGCGGGCGCGGCGCCGGCGCAAAATGGTCGCTGTCGGTCAGACCCGGCGGCGCCGCCGGCTCGGTCCGCAACATGGCAGCGCTCGACCTAGGCACTTTCCCGGTCGATCCGACGCTGTGTTGCGGAATGTTCGACACCGACTACCGTCCCATAATGCACCCGCAATGGTAGCGCACCGCGCCGCCAAATCGAAGCGCGGCACCGCCGGTCTTGATTTTTATGCTGCACAACGACCGTGCGTGCTTCGAGACGCGCCCTGCGGACGCTCCTCAGCATGAGGTACTTCTTTGATGGCATTAAGAAAAAACCTCATCCTGAGGAGCCCGCGAAGCGGGCGTCTCGAAGGACGCACGATAGCTATCCGGGGCAGGCCGTTGGGTCACTGCCCCGGCGGCCGCCACGGATGCCCGGCGACGACCAGGCCGCGCACCATAAGCCGCTGTGCTCCGCGCCGGCTCTCGCCCAACACATCGCGATAATCGAACTCGCCCTCGACGAGTTCGAGGATCGTGGCATCGCCGACCGCACCGACCGCGAGGTGGCCGAGATCGCCGCGCCCGAGCGCGGCGGCCGGAGCGGCGGTGCTGGCCCGGATGACCGCACCCAGCTCGACCCCGAGCATGAGGAATTTCGACATCGTCACGAGCTGGTCGAATGCCGGGCCGTTGATGCTGAGGGCATGCACATCGCTGCTGATGACATCGGGCAGGAACCCGGCTTCGAGCATGCGCTCGGCGGTGCGGAAGCCGAAGGAGCCGCCGCCATGGCCGATATCGAAGATGACGCCGCGACGCCGCGCCTCGAGCACCTCCTCGTGGATCTGCCCGTCGGGCGCCACCGGCGCGTTGGGAAACGGCCGGAAGCAGTGGGTGATCACGTCGCCCCGGCGCAGCCGCGACAAGACCTCGAGGCGCGAGGGCGGCGGGTGATCGAGATGCGCCATCACCGGCAGCCCGACCTCCTCGGCGATTTCGATCGCCATGTCGAGCGGGGCGATTCCGGAATTGCCGCCGGCGCCGCGGCCGACCCGGACCTTGACCCCGACGATCAGGTCGCGGTTGGCGTTGATCACGCGGACGCATTCGCGCGGATCAATGAGCCGCAGATCGGCCGCCTCGCCGACCATGACCGTGGCGGAAAAGGCAAAGATGCCGGGAAACGACACGTTGAGGTAAGGCAGGATGCGCAGCGGCGACCGCTCGATGACATGCCCCCGAAACCCGTGGAAATTGCCGGGGCCGGCGCTGCCGGCATCGACAAAGGTCGTCGTGCCGCTGCGCGGCGCGAGCTGCGCGGCGTCGACCCCGAGCGATGTCCCGCCCCAATAGACATGGGTGTGCAGGTCAATGAGGCCGGGCACGACGATGAGGCCGCGCGCATCGACGATTTCCGACCCGCGCAGCGGGAGATCGGACCCGACAGCTTCGACCTTGGCGTCGCCAAACCCGATGTCGGCAACCGCGTCGCGCCTGTTTGCCGGATCGATGACCCGGCCGCCCTTGAGGATCAGATCCAGCATCGCCCGCTCCACCCCTTGATGGGACGAGCCTACACAGGCGTTCAGTGTGGTGAAAGCCGCCTGGTACGCCCCGGTGCGCCCCCGGGACGCCAGGAACGCGCGAGGCGGGGGTGGGCCTTCCCCTAGTGGCGCCCTGCAGAGGCGGCCTCCCCCAAAGCCGCGCTCGCCCCCTCGCCTCGCTGCCGGGTCAACGGCGGGCTGATTCTTTGGTTGCGCGGCAAGATGTCTCAACATGTTGTTGCAATCGCTCCCTACCTACTGGATTACGCCGGCAAAAAGACGAAGCCGCCCATCGAACCGACACCGGGTCGGCTCGCCCCCGCCGAATCGGCTCGCATCGCGGAAAAAATTCGCCGGATGCGCTGGCAGGGGCTAATGTTCCAGTAGAGTCGCGGTGCCAGATCCCTCTGTCCGTCATACCGGCGAAAGCCGGTATCCACGGCAGAAGCAGGTCCCGGCGTTCGCCGGGACGACAGTCCAATGCGCGGGAGGGCGCGATGGAACCGCCGGAAACCCGCTACGCCAAGAGCGGCGAGGTCCACATCGCCTACCAGGTGACCGGCAACGGACCGATCGATCTCGTCTGGGTGCCAGGATTCATCAGCAATCTTGAGCTGCAGGGAGAATCTCCCGAATACCAGCATTTCATCAGCCGGGTCGGTTCGTTCTGCCGGCTGATCCACTTCGACAAGCGTGGAACCGGACTGTCGGATCGCAGCTCTGGCATAGCAAGCCTCGAAGAGCGAATAGACGACGTGCGCACGGTCATGGATGCGGTTGGCTCGCAGCGCGCTGCCCTCCTCGGGCAATCCGAGGGCGGGCCGATGAGCATCCTATTCGCCGCCACGTATCCGGAGCGGACCCAGGCGCTGATTCTCTATGCTGCCTTTGCTGCAAATTTGACGCGGGGATGGTCGGCCGAGCAGCTTCAGGCCCGTCTCGACTGGTACGCGCAAAACTGGGGCACCGGGATATCAGCAACCTATGCGGCACCGGGCAGGGCCGGCGACGAAACTTTTGTCCGCGCCCGAGCCCGGTTCGAACGCTTGAGCGCCAGCCCGGCTGCGGTCATGGCGCTGGTCCGCATGAACCACGAGATCGATGTGCGCGACATTCTTCCGGCAATCCGGGTGCCGACCCTCATCTTGCACCGCACTGGCGACCGGCGCGTGAGCGTCGATAGCGGCCGAGAACTAGCCGTACGAATTCCCAGCGCAAAGTATGTGGAGCTGCCGGGCGACGAACATCCTCCGTTCCTCGGTAACGCCGACCGCATCGTGGACGAAATCGAGGAGTTCCTGACCGGATCGCGCACTGAGATGGAGCCCGATCGGGTGCTGGCGACGGTGCTGTTCACCGACATCGTCGACTCGACGAAACGCGCGGCCGAACTCGGTGACCGGCAATGGCGCACTCTGCTCGACCGGCATGACGAGGCGGTGCGAACGCAGCTTGCGCGGTTTCGCGGGCATGAGGTGAAGAACCTCGGCGACGGGTTTATGGCAACCTTCGACGGCCCGGCCCGCGCGGTGCGCTGCGCCTCGGCGATCGCCGAAATGATGCAGCCGCTCGGGATCAGCGTGCGCAGCGGCCTCCACACCGGCGAGATCGAATTGAAACGCGACGATATCGGCGGCATCGCCGTGCACATCGCCGCGCGCGTCGCGGCGATGGCGGAATCGGGCCAAACGCTGGTGTCGAGCACGGTGCGCGACCTCGTCGCCGGCTCGGGCCTGCGCTTCGGCGATAGCGGGCTGCATGAGCTGCGCGGCCTGCCCGAGGAGGTGCATCTCTATTCGGTGTTGGCGGAGGGCTGAGCCGATGACCGAACCACTCGTCGGCGGATGCCTGTGCGGCGCGGTGCGCTACCGCATCACGGCCGAACCGATCGTGGCGCTCTATTGCCACTGCCGGATGTGCCAGCAGGCCCACGGCGCGCCGGCGATCGCCTGGCTGGCGGTGCCCTATGCCGGCTTTGCGATAACCGCCGGCGAGCCCACCGCGTACCGCTCGTCCGGGCACGCCTTCCGGCATTTCTGCGGGGTGTGCGGCACGCCGCTGCTGTGCCACAAAGCCGCCAGCCCGCGCTACATGGATGTCAGCATCGCCTCGCTCGACACGCCCGAAGCGGTGCCGCCGACGCTGCATATCTGGACCGAGAGCAAAGTCCCCTGGTTCGACACCGGGGACCACCTGCCGCGCTACCCGACCGGCGAACGGCCGAAGAAGTCTTCCTGAGGGCCGGGACCGAATATTCTCTCGGCATCCCATAGAGCCCCCTCTCCCCCATCGGGGGAGAGGGTCGGGGTGAGGGGGTTCGCACGATCCCTT
>CAYMRQ010000331.1:2386-4134 GCA_964392845.1 uncultured Rhizobium sp. | reverse complement strand
TCTACCTCGAGCGGGTGGTGGAAGGCGGCGACATCGAGGCCGCGTCGCGCGCCGCGGAAATCGTCGTCAAACGCGAATACCGGATGAACCGGCAGTCGGGGTCGCCGATGGAAGGCCGCGCGGTGCTGGCCTGCCGCGATCATCGGCTCGACGAGGTCGTGGTCTACGCCTCGACCCAGACGCCGCATACGCTGCGCGTCGCCCTGGGCGAGATCCTCGGGATCGAGCAGCGCCGCATCCGGGTCGTCGCGCCCGATGTCGGCGGCGGGTTTGGCCCGAAGGCGCGGCTCTACCCGGAAGAGATCATCCTGGCTGCGCTGGCGCTCCGGCTCGATCACCCGGTGCGCTGGATCGAGGACCGCACCGAGCACCTGCTGACCGGGGCGCATACCCGCGACCATCACTACAAGCTGACCGCCTATGCCGACCGAAGCGGCCGTATTCTCGGCATCGATACCGAGATCATCGTTGATGCCGGCGCCTATGGGCTGTGGCCGCAGGGGCCGTATCAGGAAGCCAACATGGCGGCCCGGTGCCTGCCGGGCCCCTACCGGATCGCCAACTACCGGGCGCGGACCTACACCGTGGCGACCAACAAGGCGGGGCTCGGGCCCTATCGCGGGGTCGGCCGCCCCGGTGCGTGCTTTGCTATTGAGCGCACGATCGACGAGGTGGCGCGGGCGGTCGGGCGCGATCCGGTCGAGGTGCGGATCGAGAACATGGTGCCGCCTGGTGCGATGCCGTTCACCTCGGTCACCGACATGCGCTACGACACCGGCGATTACCCCGAGAGCGTACGGCTCTGCGCCACGCTGCTGAACATGCCGCAAATCCGCGAGCGGCAGCGTCAGGGCGAGCCCGATGGCAGGCTCGTCGGCATCGGCTTTGCCAGCTTTACCGAGCAGACCGCGCATGGCGCCGCCGAATTCGCCTCGCGCGGCGCGGAGATCATCCCGGGATATGAGAGCTGCACCGCGCGGGTGTTGACCGATGGCAGCCTCGTCTTGATGGTCGGCATCCAGTCGCATGGCCAGGGGCTGGAAACGACGCTGTCGCAGATCGCCTATCAGGAGCTTGGCATCAACCCGGCGCATATCTCGGTGCGCCACGGCGACACCGAAAGCACCGCCTACGGGTTCGGCACCTTCGCCTCGCGCAGCATGGTGATGTCGGGCGGCGCGGTGGCCCGCGCCAGCCGCATGGTGCGCGACAAGATCGAGCGGATCGGCGCCCACCTCCTGCAATGCGAGGCGGGCGAGGTGCGCTGCGCCGAGGGCCGGGTCACCGGGCCGCAAGGGCGCTCGGTGTCGATCGCCGAGATCGCCAAGGTCGCACATCTGCGCATGGATGGGCTGCACGCCGGGGTCGAGCCGCTGCTTGAGGCGACGACGACCTACGAGCCGGGGATCAGCACCGGGGTCTTCTCCTATGCGACGCACGGCGCGATCGTTGCGGTCGATCCGGAAACCGGCGCGGTCGAACTCATCGATTTCGCGGTCGCCGAGGATTGCGGCACGATGGTCAACCCGATGATCGTCGAGGGGCAGATCCACGGCGGGGTGGTGCAGGGGATCGGCACCGCGCTGTGCGAGGAGATCCCCTATGACCAGGCGGGCCAGCCGCTCGCCGCGACTTTCCTCGATTACCACCTGCCCGGCGCCTTCGAACTGCCGGCGATCAAGATCGGGCATCTGCACCACCCGGCGACGGCGACCGAATACGGCATGAAGGGGATGGGCGAAGGCGGC
>CAYMRQ010000331.1:285-2376 GCA_964392845.1 uncultured Rhizobium sp. | reverse complement strand
GATGGGCGCGGAGGTCAACGAGACGCCGATCACCGCGCAGCGGGTCCTGGCGGCGATTAAGAAGGCACGGCAGGAGGCGACAGCCCCTACAGTTGCCAGGGGTTGATGACCGGAAGGCGCGTGTCGTCAAAGTCCACGGCGTTTCGCGTCACGATGATCTTTCGGTAGACCGAGGCGGTCGCGGCGATGAGGCAGTCGGCCATCGCCCGAGGTCGCTCGGCGGCCAGTCGTCCCCACTCGAGCGCGACGCCGTCGGTAATCGGCAGAATTTTATCCGCGTGATCGCGCCGCAGCCGCTCCAGCCACTGCGTCAGCGAAGCGGCAGCGCGGGGATCCGTGCGTTGTTTCAGCACAATCCCCTTCATGATCTCGCCAAGCGTGACGACGCTGAGATAGATTGCATTCGGATCGACCGAGCGGAGCCAATGCCGCGCCTCAGCGCTACCTCGCCGCGCCTCGGACAAGACATTCGTATCGACCAAGTACATCAGAAGGCGAGATCCCGACCGGTTTCCCGCGACCGCTCATTGACGGCGTCGACCACATCGTCCGGCCAGGGTGGTCCTTCGAGTATGTAATCGACGATAGATTGGCGCGGAGAGGAGAGGTTTGCGAACTCTTCCTCCGAGATGACCACCACGGCCGGTTCGCCCCTGACGCTGACATGCTGGGGGCCTTGCTCTCGCGCGCGCTTAACGACCTCGCTAAATCGCGCCTTCGCGTCCTGCAATTGCCAATTCGGGTCGTTTCGCTCGTAGTTTGCCATGGTCGCCTCTATTGACTAGTCTAACTAGCTGGTAGTCTCCTGGGATTGTTCAAGACGCGTCGTGGTGCAGCGCGATTCTCCGCCAGCGCCCTCTCGATGCCGCGGGCCAGCGCGAGGAGGCGACGGTCGGCGCCGTGCTCGCCGACCACCATCAGCCCGACCGGCGGTGTGCCCGCAAGCTGTATCGGAATGGTGACGGCGCAGCGGTCGAGAAAATTGATGACCGACGGGTTGTGCAGGATCTGGGCGTTGAGGTGCCGGTAATCCTCGTCGCGCTCGAAGGCGGCGATCGGCGGCGCGGTGATCGCCACGGTCGGCATCAACAGCGCGTCGAACCCGGCGGCGCGGGCCGCGACCCGCGCGATCAGATCGGCCCGCGCAGCGCACAAATTGATGTAGTCCACGGCATCCATGCCGCCGGCGCGCTCGATGCGGGTGCGCACGCGCGGGTCGTAGTCGGCGCCGCGCCGTGCCAGCAGCTTCTTGTGCCAGGCATATGCCTCGATCGGGGCGAAACCCCCGGCGGCGTTGATCGCCGGAAGTTCGTTCAGCTCCTCTAGCGGCAGATCGATCACCCGCGCGCCGGCGCGCGACAGGGCCGCGCAGGCATCGGCAAAGGCGCCCGCCACCTCGGGCGCGAGGCCATCGAGAACGTAGCTCTGCGGCACGCCGAGCCGCAGCCCGTCGACCGGAAACGGTTCGGGTGCCTCTGGCGGCTCGCCCGCCATGACCGCGTCGGCGATCGCGCAGCAGGCGACGCTGTTGGCTAAGGGGCCGATCGAATCGAGGGTCGTCGAGAGCGGGATCACCCCGTCGCGCGGGATGCGGTGTTGCGTCGGCTTAAAGCCGACGATGCCGCACAGCGCCGCCGGAATCCGCACCGACCCGCCCGTATCGCTGCCGATCGCGACGATGGCGGCGCCGTCGCCCACCGAGACGGCCGCGCCCGAGGATGAGCCGCCGGGGATCAGATGGCGGTCATGGGGGTTGCCCGGCGTGCCGTAAAGCGGATTGATGCCGATGCCGGAAAAGGCGAACTCGGTCATGTTGGTGCGGCCGATGAGAACGGCCCCGGCGGCGCGCAGCCGGGCGACGACCGGCGCGTCGCGCTGGGCCGGCGGCCGGTCGTCGAGGGCTTTCGAGCCGGCCAGGGTTGGTTCGCCGGCGACATCGAAGAGGTCCTTGATCGACACCGGCAAGCCGGCGAGCGGCGAGGCGACATATCCCGCCTGGCGCAAGCCGTCCTGGGCATCGGCGGCGGCGCGCGCGCTGTCGGCGTAGACCTTGACGACGAGGTACTGGTTCGACGCCAGCTCGTGCGCGTC